>CAYWVN010000001.1:0-47691 GCA_964461725.1 uncultured Coriobacteriia bacterium
GCTATTTCGAAACCCGTGCGCGAGGAAGAGAATGCGATCGTGCGCCGCCTGAAGACAGCATACGCGCCATTGCTGCGCATGGCCGTTAGCAGGCCGCTGCCGGTAATTTCCAGTGCCGCTCTGCTGTTTGTATTCGCTGTCTTGTTGTTTGGCCGGCTTGGACAGGAATTCGCTCCCACGTTGGACGAGAAAAACATCGTCATGGAGATCAGGCGCACGCCGAGCACCTCGCTCGCCCAATCGCAGGCGATGCAGCTCCTGATCGAACGCCAGATCAGCAAGGTTCCGGAGGTCGCGTTTGTGTTCTCCCGAGTCGGTACACCCGATCTGGCTGCCGATCCGATGCCTCCCAACGTGGCCGACACCTACATCATCCTCAGGCCGCAGAGCGAATGGCTCGATCCTGGCATGACCAAGGACGTGCACGCCAAAGACGCGCACATGAAAGACAACGCCAAGTGCCGCTACTGCCACAACGTCTCGACTGCCGACCAGCAGTGGGACTGCCGGAGCTGTCATCCGAAGGGCACTCTGCCGGGAGGCGGCACGGCCAACAAGCCGCCGGTGGCCAACGCCGGACCGGACCAGTCGGCGACGACTGGGCAGAGCGTCAGCTTCGACGGTTCGTTGTCCCGCGACCCCGATGGCTCCATCAGGAGCTACAGCTGGAGCTTCGGCGACGGCACGACCGGCACCGGTGTTACCACGTCGCACACCTACAACGCGGCTGGCGCCTACACGGTGACCCTGACTGTTACCGATGACAAGGGCGCCACCGGCACGGATACGGCCATCGTGACGGTGACCGCTCCGTCGTCCGGGGAGCTCATGACGGATGAAGCTGCCTGGATTCAGAACCTGAACCAGACCGACAATGACTCCAGGGGTACCGCGACCAACATCACGGCGAGCATGGGGGACGGCGACACGTCCGTCGGCTATGAGGTGGTGAAGGACCGGGACCGCAGCAAGGTCATCGCGGTCAAGCTCAACAAGGACTGGAGGCTGTACTCCAAGGTGGTGCTCAAGTTCTTCGTGAGCTCCATCACCGAGAGCCCGGACAAGGCCAAGATCTACAACTACAAGTCCGACGGCAGATCGGTGGACTCCAGCGTGAGTGCGGACGTCAAGTCGACCGGCTGGATGCAGGTGGATGTGAGTGGCATCGCGTCCAAGATGTCCGGCTACGGTTGGATGAAGTTCCGCATCACTTCCGATGACAAGGCCTTCAAGGTCTCGGAGGTGAGGCTGGTAGTCACGGCCAAGTAGCAGGGAGTCGGCTCTGTCGGCTCTTGAAAGTGGGGCACTAGGAAGACGGCGGTCGCTTCGGCGGCCGCCGCCCCCTTTTGCCCTGTTGTCCGGAAACCGTTCAGTCGACGATGCCGACCGTTAAGAAAGGCTTCTCGACCGCTTGACATGCACATGGAGACGTGTATCATCCAAGATGACGACCGCGTGGCGTGAGCCATTCACGCGTGTCGCGGTTGTACGAAGAGAAAGTCGGACAGGTGCCCAGCCGGCTTTTTCTTCCTTTTCTGGGCTGTTTGCCTCTTGTGGCCTTGCGACGCTGTGGGTGCTAGAATCCTGCCCAAGATGGTCTTAAGGGCACGAGATCGTCGCTTCAGATTACCCATGACTTCTCGCTCAGCCGCGGCCATCCAAGGCCTGGTGTGGGCGTGCGGCGGCCTGTTCATGCAGCGTTCTCGCGTAACAGAGCGCGCGGTTTCTCGTTGTACTAGTGTCAGGGCAACAGGGGCCCGCCCGTGGCAACTTGAAGAGCTGTGCGGTTGCGGCGGCGGGGATTTCCAGACGGGGTAGGAGACGTGGGCTTGAACGCGCGTGACCTCAGGCAAGCGCTGGATGATTCGCTAGAGCTGGTCCTGCACCAGGGCCTGCGCACGGAACAGGCGGCCAAGCGCTTTCCCGAGTTGGAGAGTGACCTGTTGCCGTTGCTGAGGACGATGGCTGCTGCACGGCAGGCTCCGGCAATGCGGATGCCTGATCCCTCCAAGAACCGCGTGTGGGAGTCCGTAGAGGACAAGATCACGGCGACCGCTCCACCGGCCGGCCGGTTCCGTGTCAGGGCCGGGCGCTTCCTGCGTCACTTCAACTACCCCCAGCTGGCGGCCTCTTTCACAATGGTGAGCTTTCTGGTCGCCAGCTCGTGGGCGTTGGCGTCGGCGCTCACACCGGCGCCTGTGTCTAGCCCGATTCAACCTGACACGAGAGGCGGGTCCGTGGCGGCCGGAGCAGCGGGCGGCGTAACCGCGCCGGGGCAGCTGCCCACTGAAAGCTATGCTTCGGGCACCGGAGGCGGGATCAGCGTCAACCCGAGTTCCGGCACCGCAGGGTCTTCCGGATCGCTGTCGACCGGCGCCGGCTCGACCGTCGCGTCGGCCAACACGGGCGATGAGGACTCCTCGGGCGGCTCCGGTGGTGACTCCGGCAGCTCGGGGAGTTCCGGTGGCGGCTCGTCGTCCACCAAGAAGCACAAGCCCAAGCCGCCGCAAGGCAACCACGGGACAGGCGACGAGGGCGATGGCCCTGGGCTGCCGGTGTCTACTCCGACGAGCCTGGCCGTCTACGCCGGCGACCTTGAGAATGATCTCTCGTGGGCGGCACCGGCCGACGCGAGCGGACGCCTCAAGGGCTACGACGTGTATCGGAGCGACACGGAAGACGGGACCTATCAGAAGGTCAATGACGCGCCCGTTGCCTCCAGCGGATACGAAGATCCGATTTCGGAAGACGAACTCGGTCTCTACTACTACAAGGTCCGTTCGGTCTCCAAGTGGGGGCAGGAGAGCGGGCTCACGGAGGCGGAACCCAACCTGTACGTGAAGATCTCACACCGCTTCGCGGCTGCGGGCAGCGATGAAGTGATCGCGGCCAACGGCAAGCTCTCTTTCCTCGTGCCGACCGCTTCACTTACACAGGACACCACAGTTACCATCGACGAGCGCGACACCGCGCCGATCGTCGAAGACGCCCGCCAGGCGTCACCTCCCTACGACTTCGGCCCGGACGGGCTATCGTTCTCGGACAGCGCGCCGGCGCACTTGAGCATGGGCTACTACTTCGGGGTGAGTGACGCGGAGCTGGACCTGCTGCTGAGCACGACGGTGAATCTCTATTACTTCGACGAAGCGAGCGGCAGTGCGGTCCAGGTTCCAGACGGCGATGTCGCGGTCGACGGGGCGAGCAAGACCGTGAACGCCGCCGTGCGCCACTTTACCACCTACTGGTCGAGCGCCAAGGTCAATCCGCACGGCAACTCATCCAGTGGATCGACCGACTGGTGCACGAGCATCTGTCACGGACTGCACGGCGGGGGCTACAGTGCGACCAAGTGGAACGCCTACGACGTGTGTGTCCAGTGCCACGGCAACACCAACTCCTACAACCCGCCCGCCGGAGCCGGTCTGACGACGACGGCCTACAACATCGAGGCCGGGTTCATAGACTGCGCCGACCAGACCTACTCTGATTCAACGATGTCGCGGCATCCGGCGCCGGAAAGCCTCATGGTCTGCAGCGCCTGCCACAGCCCGCATAGGAAGATAACCGATCTCACTGACAACTTGTATTACCGCTATCGGGATCCCATAACGCCCGGCAACTATGCCAGCGCCTACACCTACTCCTACACCGCCAGCCCGCTCGGCAACGCTTTCTGTTGGGGGTGCCACGGGACGCAGGCCAACGTCTGGTCGGTGGCGGTGGGCCAGATCGCCTCGATCTCCTACTACACACAGTCGCTGGGGGACCACAGGACCGGCTACGAGTCGCTGGCGGCCCACGACGTGTCGCTGCCGGCTTCCGGAGCCGCGCCCAACGCTTGGGTCCCGCCGACGTCTGCCCTGGGGGACAGGCAAGGTGTCAACCAGAGCACGAACATCCGATGTGAGAACTGCCATTATCACCACGGGACCAGCCAAGCGAGGGCACTGACGGGATACCGCCTGACGAGCTCCTATCAAGGTGGCCGGGAGGAGAACCTGTGCTACCAGTGCCACACGCAGACCTGGAAGGCCGGTATGAAGAACATCCGCGGCGAGTTCTCCAAGGCGTACTCGCACACGGTAGGCTCACAGACCTACTACCACAACGCCTACAGCGAGAGCCTGACCGGGGTCATCGCCGGCCAGCGACACGTCGAGTGCGTCGACTGCCACAATACGCATCGCGCGAGGATGGGGACGCACACCCGCGGGACCAACGCCGTGACGGGGGCGCTCGTCGGGGCCATGGGAGTCGTGCCCAACTTCGGGTCGACGACCGGCACGGCCGGCTCATACGCGATCACCCAGTCGGCGACGCGCGAGTACCAGATCTGTCTGCGCTGCCACTCCAGTTTCGACGCCTCCGCGCCTAAGGAGATCTCAATCGACTTCAACATCAACAACCCGTCGTATCACCCGGTGACATCGGTGGGGCGGAACAGCACGATGGCGGCCGGCACGCTGACCGCACCCTGGACGGCGTCGAGCACGATGTACTGCTCCGACTGCCACACGAGCGACTCGACGTCCATCTCCGGGCCGCACGGGTCGACCAACGCGTACATGCTGGCGCGCGCCTACTCGACCGCCTCGCGGACCTCATCTACCGGATTCCTCTGCTACATATGCCACCAATACAACACCTACTATGCCGGAACCAACACGCAGTCGTACTTCAAGAAGTCGGGTAACGACAACCTGCACTACACGCACGTGAATGCCGCCAAGGCGCCGCAGATGAACTGCTGGCGGTGCCACGACTCGCACGGCAGCGGCTTCAAGCAGCGTCTGATCGCCGAGGGGCGAGGCATCAACGCCTTCATCGGTCCCGCGCCCAGCAACTACTCGACTTCGAATTGCACGACCACCGGCTGCCATGGCTCGGACGACAACTGCTACACGTGCCACGGCGAGACCGGCGGCAACCAGCGCGTGGTCTACCTGATGGGCCGCGGTTTTGCCGGCTCCGTGAACGGAGGTGTGGCCAAGACGTACCACCACAACATGACGTCGCCGACGACGGCGTTTGCCGGGACTTCCGCGGATCCGCCGACGACTTCCGTCTCGACGAACACCTGCGAGGGTCGCTGTCACGCCAAGCATGCGGAGCATACCGGCACCAACGCCAAGTCACTCAGGGCCGGCAACGTGGAGCGCGAGCTGTGCCTCTACTGCCACGGCGTGGCCGGACGGGCCTATCCGGCCCGGACGTTCACTTCCGTGTCGTACTCCGGGACGGCACATGACTACAGCACTCTGGGCTACACCGAGAACCGGTGGAACCCGAGCGTCGGCTACAGCGCGAACTACCAGTACACCAAGAACTGCAACAAGTGCCATGCGCCGCACGGGACCAACATAAAGTATCTGGTCAACGAGGTAGTGGAGAACATGGGCAATACCGGCTACGCCAACTACACTACGACGGCGGTCTCCGGCGAAGCCCAGCGGGATCGCGCCTGCTTCGCCTGCCACGGCCCAAAGGGCCCGGCCCCGCGTGACGTGAGCACCGCCTTCAATGAGTCCTCCAGGCACGACGTGTTCAGCACGGGGCAGGCCGGCCGCCATCAGGCGACCAGCACGGAGGCCACCGGTTCCGCCAACCGCCACGTGCTCTGCGAGGACTGCCATAATCCACACGGAGCCACAGCTTCGAACGTCCTCAGCGGGGTGTGGGGCGTGACGGTGAGCTACGGTCCACTCACCTACACGCGCATCGCGCAGGTCCAGACAGGCAAGGGGTGGCAGCTCTGCTTCAAGTGCCACAGCGGTTACGTGACTCTGCCGGCCGGAAGGCCGAACGTGGCAGTGCAGTTCACCCCCACAGTCGCTTTCCAGCACGGAGTCATGAGCGCCGGGGTCATGAACCCGAACGCCCTCATCGACGCCACGTTCGTGTCGCCGTGGACCAGGAACAGCCGAACCACATGCACGGACTGTCATGGTGACTCTGATTCGACCGCGCCCAAAGGCGTGCACGCCTCGGCCGCTGCGTCCATCCTTCGGACGCCGACCAGCTCGGCGGCGCCCTCAGGCGCTTCCGACCAGTACGTCAACTGCTTCCTGTGCCACCGGTGGGAGGTCTACGACAACAATGTGGCGAACACTTCAGGCTCGCCCAGCGAGAACAACAGCCGGTTCGATCACAGTGGCTCCAACGGTGGCCATGACAAGCTGGTCGGAGACACGACCGTCTCAGGCATCTGGTGCCTGGCGTGCCACGGGGGCAAGGAAAAGGGCGGCATCCACGGGACCACGAACAACACGCTGCAGCATCTGAACGGGCAGTCCATCGCGTCCTATGCGAGCTTTACCGCCGGGACTATCACGTGTGACACGGTAGGTTCAGGCTCGGCGTGCACGCAGCACACCGGCGGCAAGTCGTATACCGCGAACTTCTAGCCAGGAGAGGACGCACGGCCATTTTGGACACTCTCTTTGAACTACTGCGTTCGCGGAAGCTTGCCATAGGGCTCTTCATTGTGATCTCGGGGTTGGCCGTGGTGGGTACCATTGTGCCCCAGGCCCACCTGACACCGCCCGCGAGCTACCAAGCATTCTTGCAGAAGAACCCCACCCTGGCTCCCCTGGCCCAGAGGTTGGGTCTCACTGCCCTATACTACTCGTGGTGGTTCTACGCTCTTCTCCTATTGCTGCTGGCCAACACTGCGGCCTGCACCATCAGTCGCCTGGGTCCCCTGTGGCGCTTGCTGGCCGAGCCACCGTCGCTCAAGGACGCGCAGGCGATTGCGGCGATGCCCGGACACAGGAGCATCATGTGGCCGGACGTCCGGCCATCGGACGGGGCCAAGCGGATCGGCGCGGTCTTCAGACGCGCCGGCTACGGCGTGAGACTGCACGAGGGCGAGTCAGGGACGCGGGCTGTCGCCTGGAAAGGACGCGCCGGCCCGCTTGGCTCAATCGTCTTCCACTTGAGCTTCATCCCCATCGTGCTGGGTATTCTTTCCATGACGCTTTTTGGTCTTAGGGGAGTGGTTCTTGTCGACCAAGGAGAGCCGTGGAAGGAGGGCCACGGTGCGTATCTTTCTTTGAAGGAAGGCTATCTCTTTCGCGACCGCCATCCTGGGTTCCAGATCACCTTGAACGGCGTCCGGCCCAGATACCGAAGGCGGGACCTTGTGGACCTGGCTGCCGACGTCACGGTGAACGGGGGGCTTGGGGAAAGGAAGCGGACAATCGGTGTCAATCGCCCGCTGTCCCAGGACGGGTTTCTCCTTGTGTTGGACTCGTACGGGTTTGCCCCGCTGGTCCGGATTGCCGAGCGCGGTAGGGCGCGCTCCTACGCCTATATGAACCTCGGCTCGCGCGGTATCGAGGGCTCCGCCTTTGGGGACAGGTTCTCGATTGCAGGCAACCTGCAGGCGGACCTCCGCTTCTACCCGGACGCCGTCTACGAGCGGGGCAAGGTGAGGGTTCTCTCACAGATCGCCCGCAGGCCTCTCGTCGAGCTGTTGCTTCGCCGGAACGGAAAGATCGTCTTCGACGGCCCGGTCGCGCTGGGAGGGACGGTGAAGCAGGGCGGCATGGCAGTGACGTTCTCCAAATGGCACCACTACGTAATCCTCAAGTTGATCAGAGACCCCGGCTGGTTCGTGCTGGTCGGGGGCTTCGTTCTGGCCGTTGCCGGACTAGTACTGCGCGCCGGCTTTGCATACCGCAGGTTCTGGATTGCGGTAGAAGCCCGCGGCAAGAGCCGACAGCTCCTCATGTCAGGAAGGAGCGACCGGTACGGCGCGTTCCTCGAACAGGAGATGGGGTCCTTGCTGTCAAGACTTCAGGAAGTCGGGGAGAAGGAGGCATAGGTGCTGTTCTATGAGACCATCTTCTTTTGGGTTGCGGTGGCCGGCTATGTCCTGGCCTTCGTCTATGGGCTTTTCTTGGTCGTCGCCCAGAAGGAATCCTCCCGGCTGTATGTTGCCCTGGCGGTGTCGGGTCTGGCTTGTCAGGCGGTGGCTATCGTGGTCAGGATTGACTATCTGTCGGCCCCACCGGTGCGCAATGTCTACGAGCTGAACATGCTGGGCGCCTGGCTGGTCGTGGCGATGTGGCTTGTTGTTCAGTGGAAATATCCGGAACTCAGGTCACCCGGGCTCGTCGTTCTAGCGGTGGCGTTCCTGATGATGGGCTTCGGCCTACTGTCACGGCCGGAGCTCAAACCCCTCACTCCGGCATACAAGAACCTATGGCTCTACGTGCACGTGTTCTTCGCCTGGTTTGCGTACGCGGCGTTCACAAGCGCATCGGCTGCCGCGATCTGGTTTCTATTGAGAGACCGCCCGCGGGCGCGTGCCGGGGACGAGCAGGCGGACCGGGCGCTGCTGGAACGTCTCGACTGGCTCGGCTATCGCCTGATTCTCTTTGGCTTCGCCATGAACGCAGTGATGCTTGTCTCTGGTGCGATCTGGGCTCGGGAGCTGTGGGGTAGCTACTGGAGCTGGGACGCGATAGAGACCTGGTCTCTGGTCGTCTGGCTGGCCTACGGTCTCTATCTCCACCTGAGAGCCAACTACGGCTGGAGGGGACGTCGGGCGGCCTGGTTTGCGGCTCTGGCGCTGCTACTAGTCAGCTTCAGCTTCTGGGGCGTAAACTACCTGACGTCTTCGGTCCATTCCTTCTACATGGCCTAGCAGACACTCGATTCTTGGCGACTATGGCAAAACGTGCAGGGTCTAATCAGCGCGAGGGAGACCGGGGCTCCGGGGCAGGTGTCTGGAACGGAGCAGCTGGACCGAGCCGCGCGACCAAGCGCCCGGAGTCAGCCGAGCAGAAGGCGCCATCCGAGCGGCCAAGGACGATGACCAAGGCACGTTGGGCGACCGTGCTTCTTGCCGCAGTCGCTCTTCTTCTGCTGGTTGTTACCGTGGCCTCGCGAAGAGGCCCCGCGGAGAAGATCGATTCCAGGGCGCTGGCCAAGGTACCACGGGAGTATCTGCTGCCCGGTGAACCGGTTGCCCGGGCTGAGGTCCTCGCGGGAGAACGGCGGATGCCGATAATCAAGTGGCTTGTCGCCGTCAAACAGTACACCAACCTGCCCAGTCTCGCGGTCTGGAGGCGCTTCGACCGGGTATTGCGCTCGGGTGGCTTCGAGCACAATCTCACAGGAGAAGAGAAGCGGGACGACTACTTCTCCATGGACATGCTCAAGCCGGCCGGCCGCCTGCACATAGAGGTCTACCTCTATCCCACCCCGCAAGGTCCGAAGAAGAGCAAGTCCATCATCGTGTTGAGTCAGATCACCCACGATGCCTTCTCACAGGCGTGGTCACATCGCAATCAGACACAGGCCGGCTCGCCTCAGCCTCCTGACTAGGACGCCACGTCTTCGACCTCGGCTTCTAGCCTCGCTGCCCTCAAGTGAGCGTGGAAGCGGGTCGATAGAGCTATCGTACGCATCCGTCGCGCGCGTCGATACTCCTTTGTGGCCGACCTGTCGCGCAGGCGGGACCCAGCGTGAAGATATGGTGAAGGCAGTGCGGTTCCCGGCCCGACTACGTTATATTGAGTGAGGCCAAAACGCCCCGGTATTGGATACCGGAACGGCAGCAACCGGAGGAGTAGGGTGAAGAGGGTCTTACTGTGTACACCGCCATATCACTGCGGCGTCCTGGAGTCCTCCGGGGTCTGGATGCCGCTGGGTCTGGCCTACATCGCCGGATCGCTGGAGGCGGCCGGCCACGAACCCGCCATCTATGACGCGATGTCCTTGTTCGACGAGTGGGACGATATTCGGAAGCGCCTGCGTGCCGATTGCCCCGACGTCGTCGGCGTGGGTGCCTACACCGCGACCCTGCACGACGCCGTGCGCCTTCTTGCGGTGGCCAAGGAGGAGCTCCCTGGGGTGGTCACGGTGCTGGGCGGCATCCATCCGACCTTCTGCTGGCAGGAGGTCCTTGAGGGCGATGGCGACGCGGTCGACTACGTGATCCGCGGCGAAGGCGAGGCGACTTTCCCCGAACTTCTCGAGGCGTTGGAGAGCGGCGCGGACCCGGCGCAGGTTCCCGGCGTGGCGTGCCGTCGCGACGGCGAGGTCGTCGCCGGCCCGGTGCGGTCTTTCGTCGAGGACCTGGACACGCTGCCGGTGGCTTGGCACCTTCTGGACTGGCCGATGTATGAGTTCTACGCCGCCACCGACAACTCTCGCATGGCGCTGGTGTGTTCGTCTCGCGGCTGCACGCAGGGCTGCAGTTTCTGCTCGCAGCAGCTTTTCTGGGAGCGCACCTGGCGCGGTCGGAATCCGGAGAAGTTCGTCGCCGAAATCGAGATGCTGGCCCGCGACCACGGCGTCGGCGTCTTCATGATCACCGACGAGATCCCCACGCTCGACCGGGAGCGGTGGGAGAAGATACTCGACCTCCTTATCGAGCGGGACCTGGGCGTGGAGATCTTGATGGAGACCCGCGTCGACGACGTTCTGCGCGACGAGGACATCATGCACAAGTACCACGAGGCGGGTGTCCTGCACATCTACGTGGGGGTCGAGGCGACCACTCAAGATACGCTGGATAGATTCAAGAAGAATATCAAGGTGGAGGGGTCGAAGAAGGCGGTCGATCTCATCAACCAGGCCGATATCATCTCAGAGACCTCGCTGGTGCTCGGGCTGCCGGAGGACACACCGGCCTCCATCAATGCCACGCTGAAGCTGGCGCAGCACTACAACCCGGACATGGCCTTCTTCCTGGCTCTTGCGCCCTGGCCCTACGCGGACATCTATCCAGAGCTGGAGCCCTTCGTTGAGGAGAAGGACTACAGCAAGTACAATCTGGTGGAGCCGATCATCAAGCCGGTCGCGATGTCGCGCGAGGAATTGAACCGTGAGCTCCTGCGCTGCTTCAGGGAGTTCTACATGGGCAAGATGAAGCAACTGCCGGCGATGACTCCGTTCAAACGCGAATACATGATGAAGGTAATGAACATCATCATGAACAACTCCTACATCTCGGCTCAGATGAAGGAGATGGGGCCGATACCGGAGATGGTCCGGCAGGTGGCCCGGGCACTCGGCCCCGCTCAGGGCAAGCGGGCGGCCGGCCAGGGGTAGCCGGTCGTAGCCATCCGGCTGCCGGGCGGGTGCAGGTCGGCGGTCGCGTGAGCTGAGAAAGGGTAATTCCGCTTGATACACTTCCTTCCTGCAAGGGTGAACCGCTGGCTGTTCGTCGGCCGGATCAGCCCCTGGACGGCGCTGGGGATCATCGCGCTTACTCTCGCGACGACCGTGGCCATCATCATCGCCATCTACCTGAGTTTGGCGCAGGCGCAACCCGGCTTCACGCCCCAGGAGCTCTCCTACATCGCCGGGCAGGTGAGGGCCGAGCAGCGTCCGGCCGACGCCTCCGCCCATGTCGACTATGCGTGGGCTCTCTACAGGAAGGGCGCTCTAGGCACGGCCGAAGTGGAGTACAAGAAGGCTTTGAGGCTGGACCCGGACAACCTCGCCGCGATCTACGGCCTGGGGCTGATCGCCGAGCGACGGGGGCGGTCGAGCGCCGCGGTAAGCTTGTACCGGAAGGCACTTCGGCTCTCGCCGTTCTTCTCCGAGGGCCACTTCCACCTAGGCCGCATCTACCTTGCGCAGAAGAAGTACGATGCGGCTATCCGCGAACTCAAGAAGGTCATTCGCTACGAGCCGGGCTCCGCCGACAGCCATCTTCTCCTGGGCAAGGCGTACCAAGGGAAGGGATTCCCCGGTCTTGCGGCGGCCGAGTACCGCGAGGCTTTGCGCTACGTCCCGGATCTTGCCGAAGCGAAGAAGGGCTTGCTTAGCTTGGGCAAGAAGTGGTGGGAGCGGCGTGACTGATGAAGAAGACGAACCTTCTGGCGACGATCTGGGTCATCCTTCTGGCCGGCGGCCTGGCCAGCCTGTATCTGATCTACGCCTCCCTAGCGGGTGGTCCGATGTTCCTCCCTCTGGGCCGCCGGGTGACGCCGACGTTCTCCTTCCATGTGTACGGGCGCTCCGCCTATGGGGCCGGCGCGTTGTCCCGGCCTCTTGGAGCGGCGGTCTCTGAGGACCGCTTGTTCGTTGCGGACACCGGACGGGAGCGCATCCAGGTGTTCGACAAGTCGGGCGATTTCCTGATGTCGTTTGCCGCAAAGGCGCCGGAGCAGGCACCCGGGAGGGCCGGTGGCCAACCATCCTCCGTGAGCTTCTTTCCGGGTCGCCCCTTGTCCATCTCGGTCAGTCCCGACGGGCGGGTCTTCGTCGCCGTCTCGGGGAACCCTCGTCTGCTGGTGTTTGACGCGCAGGGCAGGTTCGAATCTCTCTTTCCCCCTTTGAAGCAGCCGGGGCTGCGGAGTCCGCTGGCTACGGTGGCCACGCGCGACAAGGTCTACGTGACCGACGCCGCTAACCAGTGCATGATCGTCTTCTCGCGCGAAGGCATCGAGCTCCTGAAGTTCGGTTCGTCCGGCGAGAAGCCGGGCCGGTTCTACTTCGCGACAGGTCTCGCGGTGGACTCGGTCGGGTCGATGTACGTGGCCGACAGCAACAACGGGCGGGTGCAGGCGTTCGATTCCGTGGGGCAGGCGCTGTTCGAGACGCCGCGCGAATGGCTCACGCTGCCGCGGGGCGTCGCCCTGGACCGCCTCGGGCGCATCCACGTCGTCGACGCGTTCAACCATCGGGTAGCGGTGCTCTCGCGCGACGGCACACCGCTCTTCAACTATGGGCAGCGTGGGACCGGGGAAGGTGAACTCAACTTCCCGGCTGGTATTGCCATAGACAATAGCCAGATTTATATTGCTGACAAGGAAAACGACCGCATCTCAGTGTGGGAATACTAGAAGAGAGCCCATTGCATCGTCGCGCCCTTCGTCCGGTCTGGCTCGTGTTCCTGCTGACGGCAACGGTCGTCCTCTACGCGTGCATTCCCGGCAGGGTAGACCGGCCGCGGGTCGTTGTGTCCCGCTATCTCGGCTACCTGGTTGAGCGCAACTACGAGCGGGCCTATCCGTTGCTCGCTTCCTCGTTCCGAAAGAAGTACCAGGTCAAGGACGTCATGAGCGTGAGCGAGCGACTGCGGGGCGAGGGGGTTTTCTTCTCTCGGCCGGAGGTGAGGAGTGAACGCATCGATGGAGACCGGGCGTTCGTCCGGTACTCCATCGCGGTGCGCGGGGGCGCCGGGCACAGCGGGCGCACCTACTCCGGGGAGTCCGAGCTCCGGAGAGAAGCGGACGTGTGGCGCATCGTGAAGATCGTCGCCCTGCCGCGCACGTGGCTGGAATCGACCGAGTAAGACAGGACCGCCATGGCCAAGAAGAAGCGGAAGACCGCACCGCCGCCGAAGAGCCTGCGATTCGAGGATGAGGTCATCGGCTGGCTCATCCTGCTGATCGTGCTGCTGGTTCCCACGCTGGTCTATCCTCCCATGCTCGACATGTACGATCTTGCCAAAGCCACCACCGTGCGGATCCTGGTCATCTCGCTCTTGTTCTTCTGGTGGCTGCGGGTCTCGTTCGGGGAACGGGCGACGCTCCGGCGCGGTGTCGGCGACGCGCCTCTCGCGGCCTTCCTGACGATTCTGGGCGCGACCGTGGTGACCTCAGTGGTACCGATCATCAGCCTGGTAGGCGCGTTCAAACGCCATGAAGGCTGGACCACGTTCTTGGCGTACGGCGTGATCTACTTCACCACGGTGAACTTCGTGAGACGCTACTCCGACCTCAAGCGAATCCTCTTCGTCACTTTCGTCGCAAGCAACCTGGCCGCCATCTATGCCGTTCTGCAGCGGACCGGCATCCCGTATTCGTCCAGTTGGGGCCGCGGGTGGGACTGGCTGGCCTTCAGCGCGGATAAGTACGAGCTGGTGCGGGCGTTCTCCTCGCTGGGCAACCCAGTGTTCTTGGCCAGCTACATGGCCATGATCCTGCCGTTGGCCCTGGCCGCCTACTTCTCGGCTCGCGGTCTGGCGGACCAGGCATTCGCGGCCGTCACGGGGTTGCTGGCGCTGGCTGCGCTCATCTTCACCTATTCGCGCGGTGGTTGGTGGGGCGCGCTGGCCGGAGTGATCGTGCTGCTCGTGATGGCTGCTCCGGCCATCGCCCGTCGCTGGAAAGCTCTGGCCGTGGCGGTGGCGTTGATCGTGCTGCTCGGATGGCTTATCGACCTGGCACCGATCCAGCGGCAGGGAGTCGGCTCGTCCGTGATCGAGCGGGCCGTCTCATCCGTGAAGCTTGGCGAAGGCAGCACGGCGACGCGCGCGGAGATGTGGAAATCTACTTTCAACGTGATTAAGGCGCGTCCGCTGACGGGCTTCGGCCTCGAGGTGTTCAAGGAGGTCTACCCGCGCTACCGGACGGAGCGCCTGGTGCGGTTGGAGGGGGAGATGTCGCTGCCCGACCGGCCGCACAACGAGGCCCTCTATCTGGCAGCGACCGGGGGCATCTTCGCGCTGCTCGCGTACTTGTGGTTCCTGTTCGCCGTGTGGGGACGGGCGTTTCAATGGCTGCGCCGTTCCGAGTCTCAGGAGCAGAAGCTCGTAGTCGGCGGATTGATCGCGGCCACCGTGGCTGTCGAGGCCGCCGCCCAGGCGTCGTTCTCCATGATCACCGTGACCCCGGTCTTCTTCGTGATGATGGGGTTGCTGGCCGTGACGGCGCCTCCACGGGGCGGTCGGCAGGAGGTCTCGTTCCGACTGCCGGGGCTGGATTCGGAGGGGGCCCGCTATGCCGCGCTGGCCGGCGTGACCGTGCTGTTGCTCGCGCTAGGGGTGTTCTCCTGGCGGCTCGGTGTAGCCGACGTGTACTACAATGCTGGTGTCAATGCCGAGTCGATGGGGCAGCTTCCGACGGCACTGGTCGGGTACAGCGAGGCGGTGAGCCTGAACCCGTGGCAGAACATGTACCGGCTGAACCTGGGGGCGAGCCTTCAACGACAGGCGCAAGCATCGCGTGACCGGGGCATCGCCGACCAGGCGCTGCAGGTCTATCGTGACGGAGTGGCCATGGATCCCCTTGACGAAGACACGTGGGCCAATATGGGCGACGCCTATCGTAACTACGCCGCGCAGTGGAACGACCCGGCCAAGCTGGACAACGCGATTGCGGCATACCGCCAGGCGATCCGGATAGATCCGTGGTTCGCCGCGCCCAACGAGGGCGCGGGGGCCATATGGATCCAGCGTAACCGACCCGCTGAAGCCATCCCCTATCTGCGGGCCGCGGTCAGGGTGGACCCGAAGAGAACTGAGAGTTTCTACCTTCTCGGTCTGTCCTACGAGGTCGGAAACCGGGTCGAGGAGGCCAGGGCGGCATTCCGGAAGGTACTCGAGTTGGACCCGAAGCACTCCGGGGCACGGAAAGAGCTGGCCAAGCTGACCCGGTCGAAGTAGGAAACGCCGAGGTCGGAGTGGCCAAAGGGGCGCGTCCGGACGGGCTGCGTCTCTGGACGGATGGGCACAGTCTGGGGTATAGTAATAAGGTGTTTCGTCTCCGGGGATGATTTCGGCGGCGAACACGGATGTAGGGCCGCAGCCACATCCGCTCCGCCCGATTCTATATGCCCCAGCTGGGCAAAGGCTTGTTCGTGCCGGGCGGGACCGAGGCGGGGGGCGTGAGGTGGTTGTGGATAATGTGAACTGGTTCACATGCGGACACCGAGGGCGGCAGAAAGCCACCGTGGGTGTCGCGGTGTGCTGCGCCCAGGGGTGCGCACGAATGCAGGATCAGCACGCATGATAGTGGTGAAGAGAGGGGTTCTGGGGCTCTCGGCGTCGATTGCCGTGATGCTGGCGTTGGCCGGCCTTTGGGCACCGGTTGCGTCGGCCGCCAACGCTCACTCCAGCTACTCGCGGGGGACGGAGCGATGCCGCTCCTGTCACTTCAACCACACCGCCGCGGAATCGGACAGCCTGCTCAAGACGTCCACTGTGTCAGGCAGCTGCCGGATGTGCCATGACGGTACTGGGAGCGATTACGACGTCGAGGCGGGGACCGCGTTCGGTAAGCCGGCTCCTGCCGGGAACGCGGCCATGCGCTCGGGTCGGACCACATCGGCCCATGACCTGGACGTGACGACCAAGGCGCCGGGTGGCTCCGGTAACTGGATCGAGATGGACTGCGCGGCGTGCCATGCCCCGCACGGTTCGGAGAACTTCCGGAACCTGCGCGAGAATATCCTGGGACGGGCGGTCTCGGTGTCGGCGGATGTTCGCCCGGCGACCTCCACGTCCGCCGAGGTTGTCACATACAAGGGTGGCAACGTTGAGTTCTGCACCGCGTGTCATACGACCTACTACCAGGACACCTCTCGGGGGCACTACTTCCTCAGGTCGGCCGGCAAGGCGGAGGCCGGATCACGGTTGATTTGTGAGGACTGCCACAACTCCCATGGCTCCCGCGGCACCGGCAGCATCTTGTCCGAGGAGCTTCTGACGGCGGTCAGGGGAGAGCGGCTGTTGGCCAGCGGCGGGTACCAGCGCTTCGTCTCTCTGGAAAGCGATGCTTGGGACAGCCGGGTCGGGGTGACAATCTATGTTAACGGTCATCGTGCCGACGGGAACTACAAGGTCAACTACGACGAGGCCTACGTGCAGTTCGACGCCCCGCTGGATGACAATGCCAAGGTGACCGCCGACTATCGGCGTACCGGGGTCTCGAAAGGCTCAAGCGGGCGGAGGCGAAGGGACGCGTGCCTGGCGTGTCACCACGCCAAGAACGCTCCGGCTCTGTATGGTCGCCAGCCGGTGCAGATGCTGACCGGCATGGAGGGTCACGATATCGGACTTCTTCGCCCCTGTCAGGACTGCCACGGCGACGTGCATGACGTCGGGCCCGGCGACAGCGGGTGCTACCCCTGCCACTCCGAGTTCGACCCGGTGAGCGGCAAGAGCGGTCCGGCCTCGGACCTGCTGTCGCTCATGGGCGAGTCGAAGAACGGGCTGGCACCCAAGGTGAAGTACCACCACACGATAACGGACGGGCGTAGTGCGGGCACCAACTCCTGCGAGGTCATGTGTCATGCGCCTCACCCGCACTACAGGGGCGCGGCCTCCGCGGGCGCTTCCGCGCACACCTGGCTCACCAGCCCGGCTCTGGGTACCGTAGAGGTCAGCATGGCCGCCCGGACGGACTACGACTACGTTGGCGCGGGCGGCGGTGGGGTGTGCCTCTCCTGCCACTCCGCCGACTCCAAGGTAGTCCCCAGCGACCTCCAGGTCGACGCGCGCGTCTATCAAGACAGTCTCCACAGCTACAAGACGGCCGTCTACGACGCCGACTTCGGTTCGAGCGCGGCCGGCGACGGTACGTTCTACGAGGCGGGTTGCGCGAAGTGCCACTCTCCGCATGGCTCGAATCTTCCAGGCATGATGCGGCAGGCCATCAAGGACACGGGTTTGTCCGAGGAGGGCCGGGTCCATGAGGTGAAGACCGATTCGAGGGGACGGCTTAGCGATTCCGTCTGCTATGCGTGTCATGCGGAGGCGAGCTCGGGCCTTCCGACCAGCAGCTATAGCCTGCTGGCCTATCCGTTCGGCCCCGCGACCGACAATGGCTCGGCGTTCTATCCCGGGCGGGGGTCGCTCGTCGACTATGATCGCGCCCGCTGGCCCGGATTCGACGTGTATGCCGAGTCGGCCCACGGGAACAAGACCGACGCCCAGATGCGTTGGCCGGGTACCGACTCCGGGCAAGGGTCCCCGTACGCCAAGGACGCCGATCTGTCCTACACGCGTGAGGCACCGGTGGGCGATGAAGGCAAGTGCAAGAACTGTCATGCGACACACGGCTCCAGCGAGAACGACATGCTGCTGGCGGCCTACAGCGGAACGGCCGGCGAAACGCAAGCGATCAACAACGTGTGCTTCGTCTGCCACGACGCGGACGGGCCCGCGCAGAACATCTACCAGTACTACGACAGCGATGCTGCCGGGCCGTCGGCTGGGCACGCACTCAAGGTAGGCGGTGCGGGCAAGGCGGCCGGCTACAAACTGCTCTGCAGCGATTGTCACGCACCGCACGGCTCCAAGAACGGAAACGGCGCCATGCTGTCCGACAGCCTGAACACCAGCAGCTACCAGCTGTCCGCGCCGGACGACCCGGCCAGCCACGATGCGACCTGCATCGCTTGTCACGGCAGCCCGGGAGGGAACTACGGCGCGCAAGTTGCCGGCCGCGTCATGTATGGGCACGCTATCGTCACCACTCCGGCCGATCACGCCGAGAAGACCGGCCGGTGCCTCCATTGCCACGGACCGGCCCACGCGCCGAGTTCGGGGACGGCTTCCGGGGACGAGTGCTACAGCTGCCATCCCGACGGTACGCCAGAGTCAGGTGGCGTCACGGGCGGCACAGATGGCGGCACTGGTGGCGTCACGGGCGGCTCCGAGGGCGATACCGGCGCGGCGACCGGCGGCTCCGCAGGGACTATCGGCGGCGCGTCATGGGGCGTTCTTCAAGGGGCAACATCGGCCGTCAAGAACAGGCGTTAGTCCACATTGAGTACGGGTGCGGCGCTCCTCGTCTACACCAACAACTACCTGCATGACTTCTCAGCGGCCGTGTTCCTCGCCAACGCTGTCCTTACCTACTGGGTCGGCCGCGCGTTGACCGAACGGGACGACGTCGGTACCCGGGAGGCCTTTGTCCGCATCTACCGCAAGTCTCTTGTCATCACCGGCATCAGCGGCGGCGGCATCGTCGTGGGCGGGGTCATCCGCGCTCTGGCCTACGTGCGCTACGAATGGGCGCCGGCGGCGGGTTCGGGTCAGATCACCGTACTGCTGGTGAAGCACGTCGTCTTCGCTCTGACCGTCGTGGCGGCGCTGTATCTCCAGTTGGGGCCTGTCCGGGCGATGCTGCGGGAGCCAAGAGGGAGATGACGAACGGTTCAGGGTTGGACATCATCTCTCTCTGGCGGTCGGTCGTGTCCGCCGTCGACGAGGAAGCCTACGGGCCCGATCCCCAGCTCGCGTCTCTTCGAGACGATGTCCCGCGATGCGCCCGGGCATTGCTCGTCTTCCTGGCAGCCGACGCGAGCGGCAGCAAGGTCGACGACGGCACTCTGATCAGGACGGCAACCGCAATCGAGCTGCTGGGCATCGGCATCTCTCGCCACTACGAGCCTCCGGCCGACACCGGCGATCCTCAGCTGGATCTCATCGCGGGCGATTTCTGGTGTGCGCGCAGCATGCAGGTGGCCGCGTCGCTGGGACGGCCTTGGCTAAACGGCCTGCTTGCCGGGGTCGTGGCGGAGACGGCCGTGGCCGAGAGTGAGCTCTCCGACGGGGAGCTGTCCGCCGGGCAGGCCGCCCGGGCGCTGGGCCGCCGGGCGGAGCTGTACGCGACGGCCTGCGAGGTGGCGGTGGCAATTGGAGCGCCGGAGTACCGCCGGGAGGGACCCGTGGAGCGCTGGCGCGAGGCGGGGCGTCGCCTTGGCGTGTTGAAGCTGGCGGCGTCGGATTCATGGGCGACGGTCCGAGAAGCGCTTGATCCCGATCACCTGTCCGTATGTCGCGCGGAACTGACCTCGCTAATCGACGAGTACGCTCATGGCCCCGGGGCAGAGTCCCTGCGGGCCTACTGCGAGAGCACGGGAGACTGGACACCCGGGGGCGCCAGATGACGGGCGGCGCAGGCGATCTCCAGCTTTCCTCTGAGGTGTTGGCGGGCCTGGCAGAGGTCGAGTCGACAATGGAGGCGCGTCTCCGGGCGACGTCGGGGCGAATCGCTTCGGCAGCCCTGGAGACGGCGGCTGCCGGGGGCAAGCGTCTTCGGCCGACGCTGGTGCTTGTCTGCGGCAGCGGGGCGGGCGATCCAACGAGGCTCCGGCTGGCGGCGGCCGCGGTCGAGTTCATCCACACGGCCTCGCTCGTGCACGATGACATCTTGGATGAGGCGACGACCCGGCGCGGGCGCCCGACGGTCAACGGACTCATGGGTACCCGGGCGGCTACGGAGACAGGCAATCTCCTCCTCGGCTTGGCGTTTCAGATGCTGGCCGAGTTGGACGATGTGGAGGTGATGCAGGAGGCGTGCCGCACCATCGTCGCGCTCACCATGGGGGAGCTGCACCAGCGCGCGGCGGTCTTCGACGCGGGCGTGTCGGAAGCCGACTACCTGGTCCGAGTCGAAGAGAAGACGGCCACCCTGATATCCGTCTGCTGCCGCATCGGGGCGCTCTTGGCGGGCTTGCCGGTCGGCGAGACCAACACGCTGTCGCTGTTCGGGACCGAGCTCGGGCTGGCCTTCCAGATCTACGACGACATCCTGGACATCGCGGGCGATTCCCAGGAGCTCGGCAAGGTCGTGGGCACGGACATCAGGGAGGGCATGGTCACTCTCCCGATGATCTATGCCTTGAGGGATGATCAGGTGGCGGCACGGCTTACCGATCTGATTACCAGGCGTGATGCCACCGACGCTGAGGTCACGGAGGCGATCGGACTCATGGAGTCGTCAGGCGGTCTGGAGGCGGCGCGCCGGAAGGCGCGGTCGCTGGCCGACCGGGCGGCCGTCCGGGCCGAGGGTCTGGGCTCCCAGGAGACGCGCCGGCAGCTGATGGACATGGCCAAGTTCGTCGTGGCGAGATACCACTAGCGAGCGGGGATGTGCTACATTACCCGAACCCCCAACGGGCGCGAATGCGGATGGTAGGAGAGGGAGACAGATGCTTCTCAAGGCCGATTGGGTGCTCCCGGTAAGTTCACCGCCGGTCGCCAACGGGGCCGTGCTGGTAGAGGATGGGTGCATCGTGCGAGTGGGGCCGGCCGATGAGCTGGCCCAAGGCTATGATGGCGAAGCTCTCGACTTCGGTGAGGCGGCGATCTTGCCGGGTTTCGTCGATTTGCACACTCATCTGGAGTACAGCGTGTTCCGGGGGCTCTGCGACGATCTCTCGTACCCCGACTGGAAGATCCAGGTTACCCAGCGGAGCGCGGCGCTCGCGCCCGCTGATTGGGCGGCATCCGCCCGCCTGGGCGCACTGGAGGCCATCCGCTCAGGAATCACCTGCATCGCCGACATCTCGTCTTCCGGCGGGAGTCTGGACGCGTCGCTCGCGGCGGGCCTGCGCGGTCTGGCGTTCTACGAGCTCACCGGCATGGACGACTCGCGTGTCTCTGAGACTATCGGCGCGGCCAAGGAGGCGGTCTTGGCCTGGCAGGCGAAGGCGGTAGGCAGCCACATGATGGTTGGCCTAGCGCCGCATTCTCCCTATAGTGTTGCCCCGCCCCTCTTCAAGGCGGTTTCCCAGTGGGCCCGCCAGGATGGATTCATGATGTGTGTCCACCTGGCCGGATCCAAGGAAGAGGTCGAGTTCGTCAAGTACGCGTCGGGGAAGCTCGCCACCGTATATCGTGACCTGGTCGGATGGAGCGACCTCTTGTGGCAGCCCACCGGTGTCAGCCCGGTCAAGTATCTCGAGGAATGGGAAGTCTTTGATGGCCCCGTCCTGGCCGTGCACTGCATCCAGGTCGACGAAGCCGACATCGATATCCTCCAGAAGCACGACGTGGCTATTGCCCATTGCCCCAAGTGTGGGGCGAAATGGGGCATGGGCGTCGCGCCCCTGCCCGAGTTCTTGAGGCGGCAGCTCCGCGTCGGGATAGGCACGGACAGCCCGGCCAGCAATAACACGATGGACTTCTTTGACGAGATGAGGGTGGGTCTCCTGCTGCAGAGGGGCAGCAAGCGCACCGTGGAAGGGCTGTCGGCGGCCGAGTTTGTCTCCCTGGCCACGGAAGGTGGCGCGGGGGCGCTCGGACTGGGTGCCTCGATCGGTACGCTCGAGCCGGGCAAGCAGGCGGACGTCGTCGCCGTGGATCTGTCGCACAGTCATCAGAAGCCGGTCCAGGACCCGTACTCCGCGCTCGTCTATACTGCCAATCAGGAAAACGTTATACTTACCATGGTCAACGGCCGCGTTCTCTTCCTGGCCGGCGTTTACGAGACGCTGGACCGGGAGAAGATCGTGGCCGATGCTGAGCAGGTCCGCGCCAAGCTGGGCGGATAGCGGAAGGGCCGGATGGTGGCGACCGAGCTGGCCCGGGTTGTGGAAGTCCATGAAGACGGCTCCGCCGTCGTGGAAATCCGGAGGTCGGAGGCCTGCGAGAGGTGCGGCCTGTGCGCGGCCGGGGCATCCGCCGACCTCATGCGAACGGAGGTGCCTAGCGCAGGAGAGGCTCGCGCGGGCGACGTGGTCGAGGTCGAGAAGTCACCCGGCACGCCTCTCATCGCCAGCCTGATCGTGTTCGGTGTCCCGGTGGCGGCGCTTGTGGTGGGGTACTTCGCCGGCAGTTGGGGCGCATACCTTTTGGGTTTGGGACGGTCGGCCCAGGCTGCGGGAATCTGGTCGGGGCTGGCCCTGGTAGGTTTGTCCTACTTGGTTGTCAGGGGCGTCGAGCGGCGAGTGGCCGGGGACGAACGTTGGCAGCTTCAGGTGACCGCGATAGTCAAACGTTGGGAAGGGTAGGAGGGCGATAGTGGAGCACGATGATTTCTTTGAAGACGACCTAGCCTACGATGAGGAGATCCCCAAGGAGACTTCCAAGGGCAAGGCCAAGGGCAAGAGTGCGGGCAAGGCCAAGGGCAAGAGCAAGGCGGAGCCGCCGAAGAGCCGCGTGACTGACTCGAGCGATGAGTCTGAGGCGCCGATGGTGTCCCTAAACTGGGTCATCGCCATCGCTGTGGCGGCTCTTATCGTGGGCTTCGTGGCCCGCGGCATGTTCCAACCGGCTCAGACGCAGTACGGGGCCGCGACGACCGGCACTGGAACCGTCCAGCAGGGCGGGACAGGTGACCAGACCGGGACCACGCAGCTGCCGCCGGGCCATCCGCAGGTGCAGCCGGGCCAGCAGGCGCCGCCTCTCACGCAGGAGCAGATTGACGCGGGAGTGAAGAGCGACCCTTCGGGATCCTCGGGTTCTTCCGGGTCCTCCAACTCCAAGAAGAAGCCCTAGGAACCGATGCTACTGGACAAGCGCCGGGTCTCCTCCTTTACCAGGGTTGGGGCAATCGTCCTGGCCGTTGCGTTCATCGGGAGCCTGATATCGTACGCGCTACCCTCGCTGCGCGGGGATCTTTCTAGCAATAGCCAGAACGCCGACCTCGATACCACGCGGCAGCAGCTCTTGGCCGACACCAAGGCGTACGAGCAGAGCCTCAAGATGTACCCGAAGATCGGGCGCAACTGGGCCGCCTTGGGCGAAACCTACGTCAAGTTGGCTCAAGTCGAGGGTGAGGCCAAGGCTCCGCAGAAGGCGTTGAAGTACTGGAGCAAGTCGACTGAGGCCTTCCAGAAGGCCATCAAGTTGCTGCCGCGCAACTTGGCCTCGCGGGTGCAGCTGGCTTTCGGATTCATCCAAACCGGGCGCCCGACGCAGGCATTGCAGCAGCTCGCCGTGGCCGATCGCATCAAGCCCAATGACGCAAACGTCTACTTCGGCTTGGGTCTCGCCTACCAGGGCGTCGGCAAGAAGGCCAAGGCGATCGACGCCTTGAAGAGGTTCCTCAAGCTTGAGCCCAAGACAGATCGTGCCAAGTATGCCCAGCAAGTACTGGCACAGCTCCAGGGAACCACACCGCCGGCCACCCCCGGCGCCCCGGCCACCGGAACGGGACAGGGCACCGGTGCGGAGACCAGGTCTCCGCTGCAGATTCCGTCCTCGGGACCGTAGGCGCGGTCCAGCCGGTCGCCGGCTACACTCTGTGCCACAAATCAGGGGCGGCTTGGCCTTCGGCGCGAGCCCCATCGAGCTCCGGACGTTCTTCACCGCGCAACCTCACAGAACCGGTCTAGGATGGGGTCGAGGCAGGAATGGGCGTCCTCAAAGCGAAAGTACTCTGGTAGGCGGAAGCGGTGAGCGGGGTTTCAGTGTATGCGGACCGAGTCGAGGCCGGTCGCAGGCTGGCCAAGCAACTCAGGCGGTACCAAGGGCAAGGCACGGTGGTGCTTGGCATACCGCGCGGCGGAGTGGTCGTCGCGGCCGAAGTAGCCAAGGCGCTCGACGCCACCCTCGATATCATCATCCCACGCAAGATCGGCGCGCCGGGCAATCCGGAGCTCGCCATCGGCGCTGTGGCCGGGCCCGGCGAGGTGATTCTGCACAAGGACCTGGTGCGCTCGCTTCGCGTGAGCGTGTCGTATCTGAAGGAGGAAGTCCGGCGGCAGTTGGCCGAGATCGAGCGGCGACGTCATCGGTACCTCAAGGACCGTCCGTCCGTGGAGCTTGACGGGAAGACGGTGATCATCGTCGATGACGGACTGGCTACAGGCTCCACTGCCGAAGCGGCTGTGGCAAGCGTGAGGCGGCGATGTCCCGCCAAGACGGTGCTGGCGGTGCCGGTGGCGCCGCGAGACGCGTGCAAAAGGCTTGAAGGCCAAGTCGATGAGCTCGTCTGTGGCGTCACGCCGGCCCACTTCTACGCCGTCGGTCAGTTCTACGCCGATTTCGCCCAGACGACGGACGACGAAGTCATCGGGCTTCTGGAGGAGGCGGGTTGACGGTCCGGGATCGAGAAGTCGTGTGCGTGGTCCCGCTCGGCGACAGGCCTCCGGCGCGCGAGCTCATCAACGTGGCCGATGCGCTCGAGTCCGGGCTCGGCCTGACCGGCATGGTCGGCAAAGCGGTGGGCCTGCCCGACTTCGCTCGTCACGCCCAACGCGGGCAGTACAACTCCTCCGCGGTGCTGCGCTCTCTCGCTTCGGAGATGCCGTCCGGCGCAACCCGGGTACTGGGTGTGACCCGGCTCGACCTCTATGTGCCGGGGATGAACTTCGTCTTCGGGGAGGCGGAAGTCGGCGGCGACTGCGCGGTCATATCGCTGTGCCGGCTCCGGGAGGAGCACTATGGGCGTCGTCCAGACAACGATCTCTTGGCTTCGCGCGCGGCCAAGGAGGGGATCCATGAGGTGGGACACATGCTGGAGCTCACGCACTGCCCGGACGGCGCCTGCGTGATGCGCTTCTCGAATACCTTGGCCGACACGGACCGCAAGGGCCGGGAGCTCTGCCCGGCCTGCCGCGAGAAGCTGGGCCTCGCCTTGGGGAAGGCCTAGGTGCCCGTGCCCCCACAGGCGGCGCTTCGGGCACAGCGGCGCTTCGGGCGCTTTCCAACCCTAGGTGCCTGGTATATCATACGGTGGGTGTCGGCGCCTGGTCCGGCATCTTTCTGCATCTGCGAGAAGAGGTGAGCGGGACATCTTCGGGCTGGGACCTGTCGAGCTGCTTGTCATAGTGGTCATCGCGTTGATCATATTCGGGCCGAAGCGGCTACCCGAGATCGGGCGCACCATCGGCAAGGCCATGAACGAGTTCCGGAAGGCCACCAGCGAGCTCGAGAAGACGATGACCGGCGAGTTCGCGGAGGACACCGATGCCGACGACGAGAAGGCCAAGGCGCCCGGACTCGGCGATGACGGCGATGACGGCGATGACGGCGATGACGGCGATGACGGCGATGACGACGACGATGATGAGGATGAGGCCGGTGCCAAGCCCTTCCCGGCCGTAGCGGTACAGGCGGACAAGGGCGCGTCCGCCGAAGTGAAGCCGGCCGACGATGCGCCTTCCGGTGACACGCCGGCCGGCGGGTAGCCGGCGACCTCCTAGGAGCATACGCACGTGGCCGAACCGCGCATGGGTTTCCTGGACCACCTAGGCGAACTCAGATCGCGCCTCATCGTCGCCGTGGCGGCCTGGGGTGCGGCCGCGATCGTCGCGTTCTTCTTCGTCGAGCCCATCTTCGTGTGGCTCAAGCGCCCGATCAACGACATCAAGAACATCCACCTCATCTACCAGACCGTGCTCGAACCGTTCATGACCAAGATCAAGATCGCGGCATTCGCGGGCCTCGGGCTGGCGCTCCCAGTCATCAGCTACGAGTTCCTGGCTTTCGTCTCTCCGGCGCTTCGCAAGAAGGAGAAGAAGTACATCTACCCGATTCTCTTCTTCTTGGTGCTCCTGTTCGTGGGCGGCGCGATGTTCTGCTACTTCCTGGTGCTGAAGAACAGCGCCGAATGGTTGGTCAACCAGTCTTTCGGCGGGATGCAGCCCTATCTGACAGTCAGCCAATACATCTCCTTCGTGGCTCTGTTCATGATCGCCTTCGGGGTGGGCTTCGAGACGCCGCTTGTCGTGCTCCTGCTGGTCATGCTGGGCGTGGTGAGTCCGAAGGCGCTCCGGCAGAACTGGCGGGTGGCGACTGTCGTCATCCTGCTGGTGGCGGCGGTGGCAACCCCTGACTGGAGCCTGCCCCCGATGATCATCCTGTCCGTAGCCATGATGGTTCTCTACTGGATCAGCGTGCTGGTTTCTTATGCCCTGGTGCGGGGCCGCAAGAAGAACCTCCTCGAGGAGGACTAGGCCGCGGCGGCGGTCCGAGGTGAGGCCGTGATGGTAGCTTCGCGTCTCAGTAGGCGGGAGTTCCTGGTCTACTGTGGAGCCCTGGCCGCCTGGTTGGGGCTCTCCGAACTGTACGTTCCCCAGATCGCCCGGGCGATCGAGCAGCTCACCAGACGCAAGGTGCCGCTCGTCTGGCTGCAGGGCCAGGCGTGCGCCGGCTGCACGATCTCGACTCTGAACTCCGGCGAGCCGACGGCCGCTGAGATCATCCTGGACGTGGCCTCGCTGCGCTACCAGCCCAACCTGATGGCCGCGACGGGCGACCAGGCGATGGTCGCGATACAGGACACCATCAAGAAGGAGAAGGGCAGGTTCGTCGCCGTCATCGAAGGCTCCATCCCGACCGCGCACAACGGCGCCTTCTGCGTGGTGGGTCGCGCGGACAACCGGCCGATCCCCTTCACGGCGCTGGCCCGCCAGGCCGCGGACGCGGCGCTGGCCACCGTTGCCGCTGGGACCTGCGCCGCATACGGGGGTATTCCGGCCGCGAACAAGGGGGTCACGGGTGCGCGCGGGGCCGAGGCGTTCCTGAACCGGCCCGTGGTGAACGTCCCGGGCTGCCCGACCCACCCGGACTGGCTGGTCGGCACTCTGGTCAAACTGGTTCTCTTCGGCAAAGACGCGGTGATGGCGGACTTGGACGGCCTGGGCCGGCCCAAGGAGTTCTTTCGCACGCTGGTCCACGACAACTGCCCGCGGCGGCACTGGTTCGAGGCCGGGCTCTTCGTCGAGGACTGGAACGATCCCGCACAGGCCGGCCGATGCCTGTTGCTCAAGGGCTGCAAGGGCCCATTCACCTTCGCCGACTGTCCCAAGCGGCGGTGGAACGATCACGTCAACTTCTGCATCGACGCGAACGCCCCCTGCGCGGGGTGCACGCAGCCCGAGTTCTACGCGCGCTTCGCACCCCTCTACCAGCGGTCCTTGTCCGTGCGGGTGCCGGGACTGGCCGGCGCGGAGGTTTCGGCCGACCGGGTGGGGATGGCCCTCGGGGTGGCGACCGCGGTCGGCATCGGGGCGCATCTGGCGGGTCAGATCGCGACGGGGCGCCTGGGCCACGGGGGGCCGCGCGAGGGCGCCGGCCAGGATGAGGGTTCCGGCCGCGCCGATGGCCCAGGCCGCGCCGATGGGGAGGGCTAGCCTATGGGCGAGCGCATCTCCATCGGGCCGGTCACGAGGATAGAAGGCCACCTCAACGTGGAGGTGGAGGTCGAGAACGGCAAGGTCGTCGAAGCCTGGGTGGGCGCTACCATGGCCCGCGGCTTCGAGCAGCTCATCGTCGGCCGAGACCCGCGGGACGCCCAGATCGTCATGCAGCGCATCTGCGGCATCTGCCCGGCCTCGCACGGACTGGCGGCCGCGCAGGCCCTGGACGAGGCGTTCGGCGCCGAGGTTCCCGACAACGGCCGCCTCGTCCGCAATCTGACCGTGGCGGCCGACTGGCTTCAGTCGCACATCCTGCACTTCTATCATCTGGGGCTACTCGACTTCATAGATATCACCGCGGTCGGCACGTACAAAGGCCGTGACCCGGCTCTCAGGGCCGTCAAGGACAAGCTCGTCGCGCTGTCCGATTCGTCCGATCCCTACCCCTTTAGCCCCGGCTACCCGCCGGATGAGACCTCGGTGGCCGATCCAGGGACGGTGCTCACACTGGTGGCGCACTACCTCAAGGCGCTCGAGGTCCGAAAGAAAGCGCACGTCATGGCCGCCATCTTCGGCGGCAAGATGCCCCACTACTGCTCCGTGGTGCCGGGTGGTGTCACCATGCACCCGCAGCTCTCCGATGTGACGGCGTTCCGGTTCCATCTGGCGGAGATCACGGACTTCATCAATGACGTCTACGTCAAGGATGTTCTGGCACTCTGCACGGGACCCCTCCTCGAGATGGGCAAGAACGGCCTTGGCGTAGCCGTGCCCAACTATCTCTCATTCGGCATGTTCGACCTGGAGGAATCGGGCAATACGACGAAGCCGCGCCTGCTGCCTCCGGGGGTGATCATGGACAGCAACGTAGCCCAGGTGCAGGAGCTCGATCCGTCGAAGGTGCGGGAGTTCGTCAAGGACTCTTGGTACACGGCGGCCTGCGGGAACCGGCATCCCAAAGAGGGCAGGACGGAGTTCATGACCGGCAAGGCCGAGGCGTACAGTTTCTCCAAGGCGGCCCGCTACGACGGGCGCCCCGTGGAGGTCGGGCCCCTGGCGCGGATGCTGGTCGGCGCGGACAAGACACTCTCGAGCCTGCTTGGCCAGTACCAGATCAAGTACGGTGCGGTCGCCCGTCATCTGGCCCGGGCGCTTGAGTGCCGGAAGGTCGCCGAGGCCATGATGTCGTGGGTGGAGGAGCTGGCCGGCAACCTGAAGGCAGGGAACGCGGACGTCTGCGACGATACGGCGCCGCCGGTCGCCGGCGTAGGCCGCGGTCTCGTGGAGGCGCCGCGCGGCGCGCTCGGCCACTGGATCGAGATCGCCGATGGTGTTACCAAGAACTACCAGGTGGTGTCGCCGACCACGTGGAACGCGGGGCCGCGCGACGACCAGGCGTCGCGGGGACCGATGGAAGAGGCGCTGATGAACACTCCGGTTTCGGACACGGCGGCGCCGCTGAACGTCATGCGAGTCGTGCGCTCGTTCGACCCATGACTGGCCTGCGCCGTCCACGTGATTGGACTAGGGCCGGAACGTGAGAGGCAGTGTGCCCCAAACGGGGTGGGGGTGCTCTGATGGCTGAAGACACCGGAAAGCCCGGAAAGCACGGGAAGCCAGAACGGATCATCGTGATGGGTGTGGGGAACACGCTACTCACCGATGAGGCCGTCGGGGTCAAGGTAATCGAAGAGCTGCGCGCTTACGACCTGCCGGACAACGTCCAGCTGGTCGACGGCGGAACCGGCGGACTGGACCTCATCGGCTACATGAGCCAGGCGGACCGTATGATCGTGGTGGATGCCGTCGACGCCGGCAAGCCGCCCGGCTCCATCTTCCGTTTCACGCCCCAGGACGTGGAGGGGGCGCTCGAGAAGAAGCAGGCCGCCATGTCGCTGCACGACGTCGGGCTGATCGAATCCTTCGTGGTGGGTCGCCAGCTCGGCCACGAGCCGGACGTCGTCATCATCGGTATCCAGCCCAAGGACCTCACCTGGGGCATGGAGCTTACCCCGGAGGTCGCCGCCAAGGTCCCGCGGCTGATCGAACTGGTCCTCGAGGAGCTGGGTCTTTCCGGTTCTTCCCCGGGCTGAGTCCCGGCAAGTCCGAACCCTGACTCAGCCTAGCCTGCGCGGTCCATCACGTACTTCAGCGTGCGTACGTTGTCTCTGATCGCAGTCTCTCCGGACGCGGGCTTCACGATAGCCGTAAGGCTGTTGGTGCTTCCCTGGTTCGAAGACACGCCGGAGAACACCAAGCGTCGGTTCGCGCCCATCGCCAATGAGGGCACGTTCCTGGCAAGAGTCGCCACATTCCGGTTCAGACTCTCGTCGCGGACCGTGAGCGTGACGCGGACCGAGCGCAACGGACGCACGCCGGTGTTCTTCACCTCGAAGAAGACGGTGAGCTGAGGGCGATAGGCAAGCAGGTGTACGCCGGTGCTTGGGTACACCTCCAGCACCTTCGCGTCGGTCGTGAGGCTCTCGATGGACGCATTCGTCCTCGATCGCCCCCCGTCGGTTCCCGTGTGCCAAGTAGGCTGGAAAGCTGCAGCTAGATACACCCCCACGCTGCTCATCACCAGCACCAAGGCGGTCGACAAGACGAATGACTCTAGAGTGCTCGTGTGGGCCGCTGCGGTCTGACGCTGGGTGCCGCCGGCTTTCTCTTCCGGCATCGAGCGGATCCTTTCGTGTCTGGGGGTTCAACACCAAGATACTCCAAGATGATAGGCCAGGTCAAAGCGCACGTCCCGCGCGAATCCAGCGGTCGGAAGCCCAGGCGTCCCCAATCCGGAAGGCACAAGAGGAAAAGTGAAAAGGGGTACAAAGATTCCGCCACTTTGTATAATACGAACACTGACAGGTGTCTGGGGGCACCGTGTATGCCCCGGCTGGCGGTATTGCCGGGGACATGCGGCCAGAGCCACCATCACCGTGTGCGTGTAGACGGTAAGCGCGCACGACTGCGGTTCATTTGCCGGGGTGCGACCGGCTGGACGCACCCGCCACGGCTTTCAACGCGAGATGCCCCCTGATACACGTGCTACTACGGGTCGTAGCCTCTCTGCACATCTAATCGAGAGAACAGGCGTTGTGCCGGGGAAGGGGGTGTACGGTATGAAGAAGGCAGTAGCTCTGATGCTGTCGGCGCTCATCTTGGCGGTAGCGGTCAGCACCAGCGTGGCCACTCCACAGAAGGCCAAGCAGACCGGCAAGGACTGCAGCTCGTGTCACAAGGGCGGCAAGACGGGCCCGGACGGCAAGTAGCATCCGATGGCATCACGCGCGCGGCCGGTTGTCCCCGATAGACGCACTGCGAAACAAGCGAACCGGCCGGGGGCAACGGAAGGAGGGAGAAGTACGAGAGGCAAGGCAATCGCTCTGGTCGTGGTCCTCGCGCTGGCGGTCGTCACGCTGGCGGCGGCTTCCGCTTCCGCGGGCACAAAGTCCTCCGTTTGCGACAACAACATCTATGTCAAGCACATGCAGATGGGCGGTGGCGATGCGGCGCGCTGCCTCGCGTGCCATGCCAGCAAGAAGGACGCGATGCCCGGGGAACTAAGGGGCAAGTACGCCAATATGGGGGCCCCAACCACGGGTGCACGGACTGCCACTACGAAGGCGGCAAGGCTGTACCGCTGCCGCTGCCGTGGGGCGCCAACTCGTGCTCCGATTGTCATCCCGGCAAGTAGCTAGGCAATGGCGCTTGTAGGTTTGTAACGCACCGGCCGGGCCTCAGGCGGTCCAGGCGGGGACACAGCTTCGAACATAGAGACGGGCACATGTGTCCGTCTCTATGTCTTCCTGGGGTCGTCCACTTCGTGCGTCGCATGACACGATTCATGCGGGTCAGCGTCGCCGTCTGCACGGTTGCTTTCTGAACCGCCCTTGGCTACAGTCTTTGTACATTTGACGAGAGCAGGAGGGCATGCACGAATTCGGCATCACCCAGGAGATACTGAGGATCGCCCAGGAGCGGGCGGAAGCCGCTGGTGCGGAGAAGGTCACCAAGGTGAAGTTGACCGTCGGCGCCATGACCGGCGTGGTCGAGGACAGCCTGCGCTTCTACTGGGACCAGCTCGTGGCCGGCACGGTCGTCGAGGGGGCGGAGCTGGAGGTAGACAACGTACCCATCACCTTGCGCTGTCCGAGCTGCAACGAGGAGAGCGAGGTCGAAGACGTCGCGCTGATGTGCCCCAAGTGCTCGGCGTTCGGGCCCGAGGTGATTGCCGGCAAGGAGCTGCAGGTGAGCTCGCTGGAGGTCGAAGGCGGAGAAGAACTTGTGGCGGGCGGCGAATCTGAAGAGCAGGAAGACGAGGGCGGGGAAGCGAACGCCGGCGCGGAAGCCGCGGCGCAAAGCCCCGTTGAAGGAGGTCAGTAGAACGTGGAAGTGAAAGTGCTCGAGAACGTACTGGCGGCCAACGACGCCATCGCGGCTGAGAACAGGGACAATCTCAAGAAGAACGGCGTATTCACGGTCAACTTGATGGCCTCACCCGGTGCCGGCAAGACCAGCTTCATCTTGCAGACGATCGACCGTCTCAGGGACGAAATGGCCATCGCCGTCATCGAGGGCGACATCACCTCCTCGGTGGATGCGGAGAAGGTGAGCGAGCAAGGGGTGGCGGCTGTCCAGATCAACACGGGCGGCTCGTGCCACTTGGATGCCAACATGACGCGCAACGGTCTGAACGCCATCGACCTGACCGCGAGCGATCTGCTCATCATCGAGAATGTCGGCAATCTCGTCTGCCCGGCCGGGTTCGACCTGGGCGAGGACGCCAAGGTGATGATCCTCTCGATACCGGAGGGCGACGACAAGCCCTTGAAGTACCCGCTGATGTTCAGCGAGTGCGAAGCACTCATCCTGAACAAGATCGACATGATGTCGATGAGCGACTTCTCTATGGATAGGCTGCGCGAGGTCGTGAGCGGACTCAACCCCGACATGAAGGTCTTCCCGATGTCCTGCAAGTCGGGCGAGGGCGTGGAGGATTGGATCGCCTACCTCAAGGCCCGCATGGGGCGCTAGGAGGTCACATGGACAGAGAGAAGGCCCTGGCGCTGGTGGAGAGACATGTCGCCAATGTGAACCTGGTGCGCCATATGCTGGCCGCCGAGGTCATCATGAGGCGGCTGGCGGTCCACTTCGGGGAAGACGAGGCACTCTGGGCACTCTCTGGGCTGCTCCACGACCTTGACTACGACAACACCGCGACGGACCCGGCCCGGCACGGGCATGTCTCCGCCGAGATGCTCGAGTTCACCGATGTGGCGCCGGAAGTCGTCCACGCCATCCTGGGCCATGCTGAGAAGGTGGAGCGCAAGAGCCGCATGGACGTGGCGCTCTACGTGACGGACCCGCTGACCGGGTTCCTGGTTGCCTGCGCGCTGATGACCGCGGACAAGAAGCTGGCCTCGGTCGACACCGGCTTTGCGCTGCGCCGTTTCAAGGAGAAGTCCTTCGCGCGTGGTGCCAAGCGCGAGCAGATGCTCATGTGCCAGGATCTCGGACTATCTCTGGAGGACTTCGTGACGATGGGCCTGGAGTCCATGCAGGCCATCGCTTCCGACCTCGGCCTATAGCGCTTTCCCCTTGTGGCTACTATGAGTCCTCTTTATAATGGGGATTATCGTGACTGAGACTCGCGAGATCATCTACCTGGACAACGCGGCGACCTCGTTTCCCAAGCCGTGCCAGGTCATCGAAGCCGTCACAGACTGCATGGAGCACCACGGCGCCAATCCGGGCCGCGGGGCGCATTCCATGAGCCTGGAGGCCAGCCGCATCATCTTCGAGACCCGGGAGCGCATGGCCGCCTTCCTGGGCGCCCAGGACTCAGCCGACGTCGTCTTCACCAAGAACGCCACCGAGGCCTTGAATATCGGGCTGAAGGGTTTTGTCCGGGCGAGCGACCACATCGTGACGACCTCGATGGAGCACAACTCCGTGGCGCGGCCGATCGAGTGGCTTGTGCGACTGGGAGTCAAGCTCACCAAGGTGCAATGCTCGCCGGAGGGCGTGCTGGACCCCGAGGACGTCGACCGGGCCATCCGGGCCGACACGCGGCTCATCGCCGTGACCCACGCCTCGAATGTGACCGGTACCATCATGCCGATCGAGGCCATCGCCAAGATTGCCAGCAAACACGGCATCCCGGTCATGGTGGACGCGGCCCAGACGGCCGGCGTGTTGCCGATAGACGTCGGCGCGCTCGGCGTCGACATGGTGGCCTTCTCCGGCCACAAGGGGATGCTGGGACCGCAGGGGACCGGCGTGCTATACATCAGCCCGGATCTCGACCTGCGTGAGATGATGCAGGGTGGCACGGGCTCTGAGTCCGAGTCCATCCGGCAGCCCGTCGAGAGACCGGAGCGCTTCGAGTGTGGAACTCCCAACACGCTCGGTATCGCCGGACTGGGCGCCGCGCTGGAGTTCCTGGGCGAAGTGGGACTGGACGCGGTTCGGGCGCGCGAGGTGGAGCTCACGGCGCGGCTCTTGGGCGGGTTCCGCGGGATTCCGGCAGTGACTGTCTACGGGCCGGGCGACGCGGAGGCGCGCACGGCTATCGTGTCTATCAACATCGACGGGATGGATTCGAGCCAGGCGGCATTCCTCCTCGACAAGAACTATCGGATCGCGGTGCGCTCCGGCCTGCATTGTGCGCCGGAGGCCCATCGGACGCTGGGCACCCTGACGCCGGGCACGGTCCGCTTCAGTATCGGGTACTTCAACACTGCCGAAGACGTGGACGCCGCCATCAAAGCGGTGGCCGAGATCGCGGGCCGGGACCGCACCTAGTGATGCGCCGTGCGGACCGGCGGTGCGCCGGACGGACCGGTGCCCCGCTGGATGGACCAGGGAGGTGACATGCGCCGATGGCCGATGAAGTGAAGCTCACGCAGCTGGCAAGCAAGGCGGGCTGAGCGTCTAAGATGGGTCCGGGAGACCTGGAGAAAGCGCTGGCGGGCCTGCCCCGCGAGGTATCGGACGAGCTGCTGGTCGGCTTCGAGCATTCGGACGACGCGGCCGTGTATCGGTTCTCGGACGACTGCACGTTGATCCAGACGGTGGACTTCTTCACGCCGGTCGTCGACACGCCGTACCTCTTCGGCCAGATATCGGCCGCCAACTCCCTGAGCGATATCTACGCGATGGGCGGCGAGCCGGTGACCGTCATGAACCTGGTGGGGTTCCCCTGCCATCTCGACTTGAGCGTCCTCGGCGAGATACTGCGGGGCGGTGCCGAGAAGGTGCGGGAAGCGGGGGCCGTCATCGTCGGCGGCCACACGGTCCAAGACGACGAGCCCAAGTACGGGATGGCCGTCACCGGGCGGGTGATAGACGGGCGCTTCACGACCAACGCGGCGTGCCGCCCGGGGGACCGGCTGGTGCTGACCAAGCGTCTCGGCATCGGGGTTCTCTCGACGGCGCTGAAGGGCGGGCTGATCGGTGAAGACGACATGATGCCGGCCATCGATGAGGCGCGGATGCTGAACCGTGCGGCCGCCGAGGCGATGCGTGAGGTCGGGGCCCATGCCTGCACCGACGTCACCGGTTTCGGTCTGGCCGGGCACCTGAAACTGATGCTGGAGGCGAGCGGCGCGTCGGCGCGGCTTTTCGGCGACGCGCTACCCATCTGGGAGAACGCGCTGGAGTTCGCGGCGACCGGCGTCATCCCGGGCGGGGCGCATGACAACGAGAAGTACTTGGCGTCTTGGATCGATGTAGGCGGCATGCACGATACGCGGAAGGAGTTTCTCTTCGACCCGCAGACATCGGGTGGGCTTATCATCTCGGTCGCTTCAGAGCGCGAGACGGAGCTCCTGGCCGCGCTGGAGTCTCGTGGTGTCGCCACCAGGGCGGTCATCGGCGAGGTGTTCGACGGACCGGCCGGGCATATCGCGATTTGCTAGAAGGGGGAACGGAAGTGGAGGCGAAGACGGTCGACGCGCGCGGGCTGGCCTGCCCGCAGCCGGTAATACTCACCAAGCAGGCTTTGGACGGCGGGGCCGATGCGGTGACGGTGCTCGTGGACAACGAGGCGGCCGTCGGCAACGTCTCCAAGATGGGGACGGCCTATGGGTGCAACGTCACCGTGGAGGGCGCCGCCCCGGACTTCAAGCTGAACCTGGTCCGGGTCGGGGAGAAGGAAGCCGCGGCGCCGGCGACCGGCGAGACCGTGTTCCTTATCACCTCGGACGTCCTGGGCCAGGGCAGCGAGGAGCTGGGTCTGACGCTCCGGCGCAGTTTCCTACACGTTCTGACTGAAGTCGACTGCAAGCCGACTAGGCTCGTGTTGATGAACAGCGCCGTCAAGCTGGTGGTGGAGGGCTCGCCGGTCCTCGAGGACCTGAAGGCTCTTGACCGCGCCGGCGTCGGTATCGCGGCTTGCGGTCTGTGCCTCGACTACCTTAATCTGAAGGACAAGGTGGCCGTCGGCGAGGTCGGCAATATGTACGACTTCGTCGAGACGTTCATGTCGGGTGCCAAGGTAGTGAGCATCTAGCCGCCGGAGCCGGCGAACAAAGGAACTCCTTTGCCCACCAAGAACGAACTGCTGCGCCAGATTCCATCGATCGACCAATTGGTGGCCTCGCCTGAGGCGTCCCGCGCGCTAGAGCGCTTCGACCGCGAGCTGGTGGTCGATTGCCTCAGGGAGGCGGTCGACGGGCTGCGCGCGCAAGTTCTGGCCGCACCCGGCGAGGAGGGCCCCGAAGGCGTGGAGGTCACCGCGGCCGCTATCGCCGGGGAGGCGGAGACGATCGTGCGGCGTCTCTTCCAGCCCAACCTGCAGCGTGTCATCAACGCGACCGGGGTGGTCATCCACACCAACCTGGGGCGCTCGATCCTGTCGGTGGAGGCCTGTGAGGCTGTGCAGATGGCGGCCCGCAACTACTCCAACCTGGAGTTCGATATCGGCTCCGGCGCGCGCGGCTCGCGCCACAGCCACGTCGAGACACTGCTCCGCGGGCTGACCGGCGCCGAAGCGGGGATGGTGGTGAACAACAACGCGGCCGCTGTGCTCCTCGCACTGGCCGCGCTGGCCGACGGCAAGGAGTCGATCGTCTCGCGCGGTCAGCTGGTGGAAATTGGCGGCTCCTTCCGCATCCCGGACGTCATGAGCCAGAGCGGCTCCATCTTGCGGGAGGTCGGCGCGACCAACAAGACACACCTGGCTGACTATGAGGCGGCCATCGGTGAGCGGACCGGCCTCTTGCTCCGGGTCCACCCGAGCAACTTCAAGATGATGGGGTTCACCACCGAGGTGAGCCTGGAGGAGCTGGTCGAGCTGGGCGCCAAGCGCGGCATCCCGGTCATGGAAGACCTGGGGAGCGGCGTGCTGGTCGATTTGTCATCGTATGGGCTGCCCTTCGAGCCGACCGTTCAGCACTCGGTGGCCAGCGGCGCCGACGTCGTCACATTCAGCGGGGACAAGCTTCTGGGCGGGCCGCAGGCCGGCGTCGTCGTGGGCAAGACGGAAGCGGTTGCCCGCATGAAGAAGCACCCGCTGGCCCGGGCGCTCCGCGTCGACAAGATGACCCTGGCGGCGCTGGAAGCGACACTGCGCGGCTATCTCAACCCGGCCCGCGTGCTGGAGGACAACCCGACGGTGCGCATGATCACGGTGGGCCGTGACGAACTCGCCCGCCAGGCCCAGGGGCTGGCCGAGAAGCTCTCCGCGCTGGCAGATCATTTCGACATCACCTGCGAAGACGAGATTTCCCGCGCCGGCGGAGGGGCGCTGCCGATGACAGAGCTCCCGACCGTGGTCGTGGCGCTGAAGCCCAAGACCGCCCGCGTGGAGGCGATCGAGGCGGCTCTGCGCACGGGGACGCCGCACGTCATCGCGCGGGTCAAGGAGGACCGGCTCCTTCTGGATCCGCGGACCATCCAGACAGGCGAGGACGACGAGGTTCTGACCGCGCTGACCGCCGCGATGGGCAGAAGCGGATGATTCCGGTGAGTGACGCCGGTGACTGACCAGAGCCATCCACTCATCCTCGGCACAGCCGGTCACATCGACCACGGCAAGACGGTGCTCATCAAGGCCCTGACGGGCATCGACACGGATCGCCTCAAGGAAGAGAAGGCCCGCGGCATCTCCATCGACCTCGGCTTCGCCCACCTGGAGCTTCCCAGCGGTCAGCGTCTGGGTATCGTCGACGTGCCCGGGCACGAGCGGTTCGTCAAGAACATGTTGGCCGGGGCGACCGGCATTGACATGGTGCTCCTGGTCGTGGCGGCCGATGACGGCTTGATGCCGCAGACGCTGGAGCACCTGGCCATCATCGACCTCCTGGGGATCTCGCGCGGGGTGGTGGCGATCACCAAGTGCGACCTGGCCGAGGACGACTGGATCGACATGGTCGAGGAAGACATCCGCGGGGTCCTCAAGGGCACCGCGCTGGAGGGTGCGCCGATTGTGCGGGTGTCCGCCCGCGAGGGGCGCGGCCTCGACGACTTGAAGCGCGAGCTGGACGTGATCGCGATGGCTACCGTGCGCCGCGAGGACAAGGCGCCGGCGCGGCTGCCGGTGGACCGCGTGTTCTCTCTGACCGGCGCCGGCACGGTGGTGACCGGGACGCTGTGGTCCGGCCACATCCGCCCGGAGGACAAGGTGGTGCTGCAACCCGAGGGAAGAGAGGCGCGCGTCCGCAGCGTCCAGGTGCACGGCGAGAAGTCGACGGAAGCGGAGGCAGGCCAGCGGGTGGCGCTGAATCTGGCCGGGCTGGCTAAGACAGACCTCGCGCGCGGCGACTGGGCGACCGCCCCCCGCTACCTCTCGCCCTCCTGGATGGTCGACGTGCGGCTGCGCCTGCTCGCCGGCGCGCCGCGGCCGCTGCGTCATCGGACCCGGGTGCGGCTGCACCACGGCACGAGCGAGATCCTGGGCCGGGTGGTGCTCTTGGACCAAGACGAACTGGCTCCCGGGAACGCCGCGTTCGCCCAGCTCAAGCTGGAAGCACCCATCGTGCCCAAGCGCGGCGACCGGTTCATCATCAGGTCGTACTCGCCGGTGCAGACGATCGGCGGGGGCCGGATAGTCGACAGCCATCCGCGGCGCCACCGTCGCCACGACGCGGAGGTCGTGAAGCGTCTCGACGAGCTTACCCACGCCGACCCGGACCGGGTGGTCGCGGTGGTCATAGAAGAGGAAGCCTGGCCCGTGGCGCTGGACGAGCTGGTCGCCCGCACCGAGCTCGAGACGATCGAGGTCGAGGAGGCGGTGAACCGACTCCTTTCGGAGGACAAAGTGGCCGTGCTCGATTTCGATGGCAAGAAGCACTACGTGGCTCCGGGGCAGCTGGACTACCTGGAGGAACGACTGCTGCGCTACCTGGGCGAGTATCACCTCGCCAATCCGTTGAAGAAGGGTGCGGACAAGCAGGTTATGCGGGCCGAGGTCTTCGGCGACGCGCCGGCGCGCACCTTCGAGGGGCTGCTCGGCTACTTCGCCTCGCGGGGACTCATCAAGATGACGGGTCCGTTGGTCGCGCATGCTGAAGCCAAGCTGGATCTCGGGGAGCGGGACGAGAAGGCGCTCGAGCGGGTGGAGCAGGAGTTGGGCCGCGAGCTGTTTGCTCCGCCTGAGTTGACGGCCCTGATAGAGGCTGTCGGTCGCACCCCCGCCGAGGTCAAGGAAATGCTGAAGATCCTCGAGGAGAAGGGGTCCGTGACCCGGGTGACCTCGGACCTGTACTTCCTGACCGAGGCCGTCGATCACGCCGTTCAGACAATCGAGGGTAAGCTCGCCGGCGAGAACGGCTTCACCGTCTCCGACTTCCGCCAGGCCGTGGGGACCAGTCGTAAGTACGCGCTCCCTCTGCTAAACTTCTTTGATGCGCGAGGGCTCACTCGTCGCGATGGCGACGTGCGGCGCCCGCGCTAGATGGAGGCGAATCAGTCCTGGTGGGCTGCCTGGTCTTCAAAACCACGGTAGGGCGTGAAGAGCGTCCTGGGTAGGTTCGATTCCTACACGCCTCCGCCACGCTCCTCCTAGGAGAAGCCCCCTCCGGCCGGCTCTCATCTTCTTGCCATGAATCCGAAAAAGGCGGTATCCCCCGGACGCGTCTTTCGTTACTATGGGGAACAAGTCCAGCTCCGCCTAATGAGGTTTCCGGCAGTCACTTGGCAGTAGGTGAGATCATCCGTAGGCCGATAGTCGTGATGCTCTTTCTCGCACTCGGCCTTATCTTCCCCGCACTCGCCCACGCAGAGCATGTCGGCGTCCCCGAGCGTGGTTGCCTGGTAGGAGCGGACATCGGTCCGACCGAGGAGTCCAACCAGGCGGCCATGGCGAGGTTCAACGTCGAGGCCGGCAAGTCGCACGCTTTCTTCCATCGCTACGTCGATTTGCGCACCGATGAGTTCAGCGGATACGGGTACACGGCGGAGGCCTTCTGCAACGCGGCCGACAACGTGGGCGCGGTTCCCTTCCTCACTATCGAACCCTGGAACGCTACCTACTCCTCCGTGCTGACGTCGCGCGACGTCGCCTGGGTGGAGCGGTTTGCCGCGGACTGCGGCCGGTGGGGCAAGCCGATGATGATCCGGTTCGCTCACGAGATGAACGGGAACTGGTATCCGTGGGGTTGGCAGAAGACGACGGCCGGCGCGTACGTGCAGGCCTTCAGGACTTTCGGGCGAATCTTCCGCGCGAAGGCCCCCAACGTGAGCCTGGTGTGGGCGCCCAACCAGAACTGGGGCCCGGTCGCGGACGACGCCTACAGCAACTGGTATCCAGGCGACGAGTACGTCGACTGGGTCGGGCTGTCGGTCTACCACTGGTACTTCAGCGAGCTCAACTCCGACCAGTTCGCGCGCAATGTGCTCCAGGGGTCCGGCGCCGAGGGCAACTTCCATCGGGAGTTCGCCGTCGGTCACAACAAGCCGATGATACTCGCCGAGACGGCCTGCGGAGACGATTTCAGCGACTACTACGACAACAAGGACTACGCCGGCCGCTTTCAGAACGAAACCGGGACCTATGGGACGCGAGCCGGGCAGGGCGCGCAGAGCTGGTGGATCGATCAGATCTACAAGGTCGGGGGCGGCTATCCGGCCATCGATTCGTCGATGCCGATGCTGAAAGCCGTCATGTGGTATGCGCGCCCGTATGTGCGTTCGTACCTTCCGAAGCCTGTGGACTTCCAGATCGCCGGTGCCGACAGGACCACGCATTCGCTCGACTTCTCCGCGTATCGCCGGGCGGTCTCGAATCCGTACTTCAGCAGCGACGCAGTGGGCCCCAGCACGACGTTCACGAGCTCTCCGGCGGCTCCCGACGGCCGTTACGGTTGGTATGTCAGCCGGCCGACCATCACGCTGGCGGGCGATTCGTGGAACACTGTGCGATACCGGTGGGGCGGCGCGGGGACCTTCTCTGACTATGCCGGCCCGCTCACCGTGTCCGAGGGCCGCCGGGTCCTCGATTTCTACTCTGTGGACGCGCGGGGCATGGCGGAAGCGCCGCGACGGGCGGTCATCAAGGTCGACACGAGCGCCCCGGCCCTGTCCCGCGTGGCTGTGCTCCCCAGGGGCTTCACGCCGCGGCGTGGGCAGCGGACGCGCGCTCGATACGTCACCGCCGACAACCTGAGCGGCCGGATGGCGATGATGATCCTCGTGTACGATCGCAGTCGCCGCTTTGTCTGCCGGGTCGGGCCCAGCTGGAGGGACAGGGGCTACGGTTCGACGGTATGGAACGGCCGCAACTCCCGTGGCCGCATCGTGCGGCGCGGCACGTACCTCCTCCGCGTGGTCGCTCGCGACGTGGCGGGCAACCGCACTGACTCCTCGTTGCGCCCCGTGTTCGTCCGCTAGGCCGCCCTTTCTCGTCGCGCGTTCCTCCTGCTCTGACTCCCTGTCTGCTTTGACGAAACCCATTTCGCCTGCTAGGGTCATTCAAGTACGGGGCTTCTGCCTTCGACAAGACATAGTAGAAGATGCAGCGTTAGCCGTAGCTTTCGTCGCAGCCGTCACTGAAGCAGGGAGCTGTACAGAATGAGGCAAGAACCCGGACATAGCAGTACCTCCTGGTGCGCGTTTGCCTTCGCAGGCACCGCCGTCTTCCTGATGCTCGCTATCCTCAGCCCGGTCTCTCTGGTCGGCGCCGCCGATTTGGGTGTCGCCACGTCGGCTACGGCTGATCCGGCGACGGCCCCATCGACGACAGATGGTTCGGTGACAGTCAGAGCGACCCCGGATAGCTCGGCCGCGGTCCAGCCGGCCGCCGCGCTTACGGCCGATTCGGTCAGCCTGGGAGCGTCAAGCACACTCATCACGGTGGGCTCGGCCGTCTGGCTGACCGGGCACACGAGCTCCACGGCGGCCCGGCAGCGCGTGTACCTTACGCGGCGGCAGGCGGGCCAGACATCGTGGCACTCGGTGACCTCCACGCTCACCGCCTCGGGAGGGACGTTCCGTTTCCGGGTGGGACCGCAGTGCATCAGCGGATACCGGGCGAAATGGCAGACGGCCACCGATGAGCTGACCATCAACGCGCGGGCCAACCTTGGGTTCAAGGTGGACTCGTACATAACGTGGGGCGACGCGGCCGCTCTGAAGGTCTATCTGCGGGGCCGCGTCAGGGGCGGCATCCACGTACATGTCCTCTACAAGAACTCCTCGATGGACCGCTGGGCGATGCTTCGCGATACGGATACGAGCGATTCCGGGGGGGTCTACACATCCAGCTCGCCGGTCCGGAACACGGCCTATGTGGCCCAAGTTCGCGACAATCACTACGTGGCCTCAGACACAACGGCTCGTCCGGTCAAGGTGCGTCCCCGGCTTACGCTGGCCGTGAGCCGCACGACAGCCCACGTGGGAAATACCATCTCACTCAGTGGCAAGCTCACTCCCAAAGAGCAGCACAGCGTGGTCTCGCTGCAGACCAGCTCAGACGGCGCCACCTGGCACCAGATCGCCCGGCCGACCGTGAGCGACACGAGCGGCGCTTACCGCGCCTATTGGCAGCCGAATGCCAAGGCGACGCTGTGGGTGCGGGTGGCCGTGCCGCACAGCAGCGACATGACGGCCGCGTCCAGCCTGTACCTACCGAACAAGCGGGTGTTCCCGGTCGGCGGCCGGCTGGGGCATGAGGGAGATCGGCTACTCATGTCGTGGGATCGTCTGGGCTGGACGCGGCAGCGCGCCTGGCTGGGCCTTGTCCATCACGACTACCCGGCGTCCGACATCATGGCCCCCCACGGCTTCCCGGTCTACTCGACGGTCGGTGGAGTGGTGAGGAAGGCGGATCACGACGGGGAGAGCTCCAGTGGCGGCAACGACGTGACGATCGCCGGCAACGATCGCCGTGTCTACTATTACGCGCATCTGATGACCATCAACCGCAGCATCGTCGTCGGGAAGAGGATCGCCGCAGGCCGCCAGATCGGCACGGTGGGCTGTTCCGGCAACGCCAGTCATGATGCGCCGCACCTACACTTCGGAGTGAGTCGTCCCGGCGGGACCATCAAGGGGGAGATCGACCCGTATCCACTGCTGGACCCCGCCTGGGTCAAGGTGTTCGTCCGCACGCCGGCCTACATCGCCCGGAAGGTCACCATCCAGTAGCCGGCCCCGCCGGTCCATGTACCATCGTCCACCCATGTACCATCGTCCACCCATGTCTGCCCATTCGGGCAATGCGCACGCCTGTGGTATCCTGAAAAGGTTGACGGGTGGTCTTTCGGGGGCACAACCCTGATCCAATCCAGGAGGAACATCGTGAAGCGTAGGAGTTCTGCCGGGAAGAGGTCCGTGTGGACGGTGGCCGCCCTGGTCATGGCCGCTGTGATGTCGTGGTCGGGGCCTGCGCCGGCGTCCTCCGGCGCGCGGGTCTTGAGTCCGGCGCTGTCCGGGAGCGTGTTGCGCCGGCATCTGGAGCTGCGCAGGTCGGCGGAGTTCGCGCGGGCCAGAAGGGCGGCTGTCGGGAGCGCGTCGCTGCTGCAGCCGGCCGACACGACCCACGCTAATCCCCTGTCCCATCCCGTCGAGACCAAGGCCAAGAACGTGCCGATAACGGGCACTCTATCCAAGGGGACTCTATCGAGGACACGGGTCGACAAGACCGATCTGTACCGCATCTACCTGGCGGCCGGTGACATACTGAACTTCACTCTAGACACCACCTCCGACGCCGCGTCCGCGGACTTCGATCCCGATGTCTACCTCTATCGGGCCGCCGATTGGCCCTACGGCAAGCCTCTCAACCAATCGAACCGCTATGTGACGGGCGGTGGGCAGTACATCCGGACGGCCGAGCAGTTCATCCAGCAGATACCCGCCACCGGCTACTACTACGTGTACCTGGAGGGCTACGTCGGGTCCGGTACCTACTGCGCGATGCCGGCGGTCACCACCGACGACACCGCCGCCGACGTCATGGCCTTCTCGCGCGGCTTTACCCATGGAGTCCTGGGCCTAGGAGCTGACACCAAGGACAGCTACACGTTCCCTATTCCCGACGGGGACAGGCGTGTCATATACGCCGGACCGTCTTTCGGGTCGGCTCTCACTTCGGACATCGCCTTGCACACACCCACGCTCGGCACCCGATATGCTGACTTCACCGACTCAGACGACTGGCAGGCCATCGACGTGTCCGCGGGCACCGGGGAGGGCGGCACCTTCACTCTGGACGTGACCCCGGCGGCGTCGACGAGCGGCGCCTACGCGCTCTGGGTGCTCTACACGTCCGACATCACGCGGACATCGTCTCACGATCCGCTGACCGTGACTTATGGGCAGCCCGTCACCTTCACCGGGCACGTGAACTACTCCGGCCCCTATGACCACACCGGCACCGAAGTCGATGTCTACCGCCGGGGTGCCTCGGGCGGAACTATCTGGACCAGCATGGGCTACGCCTGGCTCGACTCGTCGGGGAACTACAGCGTCTCGGCCAAACCGACCGCCAGCGGCAATCACTATGCACTCTGGTTGGGTGACTCCGACCACGACGTCTGGGGAACCGACAACCGGCCCATCGTGGTCAAGGCCAAGGTGACCATGGGCACTTCGTCGTCCCGTATCCGTAGGGGATCTTCTGTGCGGCTCTACGGCAGTGTGGCGCCGAGGCACCACGGGACAGTCTACATCCAGAAGAAGGTGGGCGACAGCTACCGGACGGTGGGGCACGCCGCTCTCAACACTCTGAGCAAATGGGCCTGGCGCACCTATCCCAGCCGTTCGGCCAGGTGGCGGGCCTACTTCAAGGGAGACGCGTCTCACGCGAAGGGGTACAGCGCTTCCCGGTACGTGCGCGTCTACTAGGAGAATCGGATAGGCGCGCGCGGCCGGTACGGGCCGGCGCGCCAAACGGGCGAACATGACGATGAGGGACCCGAGACTTGCTCTCGGGTCCTTTTGCATATAAGCTGCGCTTATAGAGTCTCTTCGGCCATCTGTCCCCGGGAGGTGGGTCAGTTGAACCTTAACCAGCTGCGCGCGTTCGTCACAGTCGCCGATAAGGGCAGCTTTTCGGTCACCGCCAAGGTACTCGGCGTGTCTCAACCGGCGGTCACGCTCCAGATCCAGTCGCTCGAGGACTCCCTCGGCGTGGAACTCCTGGATCGGCAGACGCGAAAGGTGCGCCTTACCGACCCGGGGCAGGTCTTCTATCCGGTCGCGCGACAGGTTCTGTCCCGCCTGGAGACGGCTCAGCAGCAGCTCGAAGAGCTGTCGCAGCAGGTGAAGGGGCGGCTGGTGGTGGGCGGGAGTACCATTCCCGGCCAGCATATCCTGCCCCGTATCCTCGGCCTCTTCAAGCAGCGGTATCCGGACGTGAGCGTGGCGCTGGAGGTGGCCGACACCCGGGCAATCGTCGACAAGATCACGGACCGGGAGATCGACGTCGGACTGATCGGCGCTCCCGTGAAGAAGGAGCACCTGATCAGCCGGGAACTTACCGCGGATGAACTCGTCATGGTGGTCCCCGCGGACCATCCGCTCGCCCGCAAGCGCAAGATCCCACTCACGGCGCTCTCCCAGCACGATTTCATCCTCCGCGAGGCCGGTTCGGGCACCCGCCAGGCGACCCAGGAGTTCCTGCGTTCCCATGGAATGGGCTTGGAGCGGCTGCGAGTCTCGATGGAGCTCGGGAGCAGCGAGGCGGTGGTAAGCGCCGTCGAGGCGGGCCTGGGGATTTCGATCGTCTCCAGATGGGCGGCCGAGAAGGCGCTGGCGCTGGGGCGGGTGAAGATCGCCAAGGTCGAGGGACTGCCGCTCTTGCGACCGCTCTATCTGGTCTACCAGGAGCATCCGCGAGGCAAAGTGGCAAAGGTGTTCGTGGAGTTCACAGAGGGTTTGGACATGTCGAAGGTCCAGCCAAGCTAGGGCCCAGGAGAGGCGAGCGTTCGGGACGGACGGATATGAGCGAAGACGGCAGCAACAGAGACAGCGGCAACGACAGCTCTTCCACTTCCGGCGACCGGGGTAGGAATCGAGGCTTGCGGGGACTGGCCACGTTCGGCTCGACGCACCACGTGCTGAAGGCTGAGAAGCTGTTGCTTGAGGCGGGGCTGGACGTCCGGATGGTGCCGATGCCGCGGGAAGTGAGCTCGGACTGTGGGGTCGCCTTGGAGTTCGCCTATGAGCTGACGCCGGAAGTCCGGGACACCGTGCGCGAAGCCGGTCTCGACGTGAAGCGCATCCACCGCCTGACTCCGGGGCGGCAGGCTGGCGGCTAGTTCGCCCAGCTCACAGGCCTTGCCAAAGGACACGCCCGCAGACACGCCCGCAGACAGTACTTGTTCCGCACGCCTTTTTCCCCTAGAATCAATGACAACTTCATATCGGAATTCTCCGACCCGACTTCTCTAAAGCCGCGCGAGCGGCCAAGGGATTAGGGCGAAGGGCCCGGCTCGACGGGGCTCACAGGGTGTAGCTGGAAACGGCTGTGCCTCCCGTGTTTGGAAAGGAGGAGATCAGATGGCGCTCATGCGCCTACCTTTCCGGCATCGGGATCGGTAGGCGTTTTTGTTTGCCACCGCTTCCGTTGTCCGGAGGCGGCCACGATGCATACCCGGTCGCAATGCGTTTGTTCAAAGCAAGAAGGGAGAGGAGCCATGGCAAGACTACTGCGGCATCGCATGACCCGCGTGGCTGCGGCATCGGCCATCGCGTTGGCCGTATTTGGTGGGGCAGTCGCCGGCTGCAAGACAGGGCTCAAGACCGGCAAGACCGGCGGAGAGGGAACCAAGGTCGGGGGAGAGATCATCCTCGCCACTACGACGAGCACCGCCGACACGGGCCTGCTGGATGTGCTCCTGCCGGCTTTCACCAAGAAGACGGGTACACAAGTGAAGCCGATCGCCGTGGGTAGCGGCGAGGCATTCAAGATGGGAATCCAGGGAGAGGCCGACGTGCTGCTGGTCCACGCGCCGGCCGACGAGGAGAGCTTTGTGGCGGCCGGGTTCGGCATGGACCGCAAGCCGGTCATGTACAATTACTTCGTCGTGGTCGGCCCTAAGAACGACCCGGCCGGCATCAAAGGCCTGACCAGCGCTGCGGAGGCTCTAAAGAGAATCGCGGCGGCCAAGGCCACTTTCGTGTCCCGCGGCGACGACTCTGGTACCAACAAGAAGGAGCTCAAGCTCTGGAAGGGCGCGGGAATCGAGCCCAAGGGTAGCTGGTACGTAGACACCGGCCAGGGCATGGGTGAGACGCTGCGCATCGCCAGCGAGAAGAAGGGGTATACGCTCTCCGATACCGGCACCTACATCGCGACCAAGGAGAGTCTGCAGCTGGTTGCGCTGGTCGAGAAGAACAAGGACCTGCTGAACGCCTACTCGGTCATCGTCATCAACCCGAAGAAGTTCCCTAAGGTCAACGTCGCCGGCACCAGGGCCTTCGCGCAGTGGATCACCTCGGCTGAAGGCCAGGATCTGATCGGCAGGTTCGGTGTGGAGAAGTTCGGTGCGGCCCTGTTCACGCCTGACGCGGAGACGGGGCCTCCCGGCAAGTAGCGCTTTGAAGGAGGCAGAAGTACTCAGATGCAGGTTCTGCTGGAGGGGTTCGCCAAAGCGTTTGTTCTGATCGCGTCCGGGAACCCGGACGTGCTGGAGAGCACGCTCCGGACGCTCCAAGTCTCGGGGGTCGCCGTACCGTTACAAATGGTCATCGGCGTGCCGGCCGGGGTAGCATTTGCCCTCGGGAGCTTCCCGGGCCGGC
>CAYWVN010000002.1:0-46061 GCA_964461725.1 uncultured Coriobacteriia bacterium
CCGCGGCCCAATGACGCCGCGCGTGGGGCTCTTGCACTCCAGGTGGACCTGCTCCAAGCGTTGGGTCATGTCGATCATCTCTCCCCCGCACGAGCCGAAGACCTCGATGACCTTGCCGGCGTACTCGCTCTGCACGTCGACCACCGCCAGTTCGATGGGCTCGAGCGTCACCCCGCCCTCGCGCTTGAGGATGACACGAGGACGCCCGACCTGAAACTCGAACCCCTCACGGCGCATGGTCTCCATCAGCACGGAGAGGTGCAGCACGCCCCGGCCGGCCACCTCCATCCCGTCCTTGCCCCCGGTCTCGGTGATCCGCATCGAGATGTTCGACTCCGCCTCGCGCAGCAGCCGCCCCTTGAGCTGGCGGCTGGTCACTAGGCACCCCTCCTGCCCGACCAGCGGGCTCGTCGACGCGGAGAAGACGACCGACATCGTCGGCTCCTCAAGGTGGATCGGGTCGAGCTCGATCGGGTCGATGCGACACGTGAACATGTCGCCGATGTCGGCATCTTCGACGCCGACCACCGCCACGATGTCGCCGGCGTGCGCAGCCTCAGTCTGCCGGCGGCCCAGCGCCTCGAACGTGTAGAGCTCTTTGACCTATGCCGCGTAGCGGGCGCCGTCGTTCTTGATCACCAGGATCTTGTCGCCGCTGCGCATGGTGCCGGAGAAGATGCGCCCGATGCCTATGCGGCCGACGTAGTCCGAGTAGTCGATGGTGCAGACCTGCATCGCGACCGGGCCGTCCGGGTCGCAGTCGGGCGCCGGGACGCGGTCGAGGATAGCGTCCAAGAGCGGGAGCATGTCCATGTTGCCGTCGTCGGGCTCGAGGCGCGCGTAGGCGTGAGTCGCGCTGGTGTAGACGATGGGGAAGTCGAGCTGGTCGTCGTTCGCGCCCAGCTCCAGCATGAGATCGAACGCCGCGTCGACGACCTCGTGGGGACGGGCGCCCGGCCGGTCGATCTTGTTCACCACGACCACGGGCTTCAGTCCGTGCTCGAGGGCCTTCTTCAGCACGAAGCGCGTCTGCGGCATCGGGCCCTCGAAGGCGTCGATGATGAGCAGCGCGCCGTCGGCCATGTTGAGCACGCGCTCGACCTCGCCGCCGAAATCGGCGTGCCCGGGCGTGTCGATGACGTTGATCTTGGTGTCCCTGTGCCGGATCGATATGTTCTTAGACAGGATGGTGATGCCGCGCTCGCGTTCCTGGTCGTCCGAATCGAGCACGCGCTCCGCCACCTGCTGGTTGTCCCGGAAGACGTGGGTGGTGTGCAGCAGGCGGTCGACCAGCGTCGTCTTGCCGTGGTCGACATGGGCGATGATGGCTACGTTGCGGACGTCGTTTTGGCGCATGGCGTGACACCCTAGCACGATTCAGGCCGGCCGACAACGAACGCGCGGGCGGCCGCGAAGGGCGCGGCCCGGGCGGGCGGGCGAGATCGGCAGCGCCGCTACCCACGCCGGCCGTAGTCGCGCTTGTCCAGGCAGGCGTCGTACGTGTCGCGGTCGATGCGGATCCAGTCGGGGCCATCGATGCCGCGCGTGTTGGCGCTCGCGGGGCTGGAAGGATAGGCGCAGGCGACCTTGATCCAGCGGTTCTGCTCCCGCGCGATCGCCTTGATCCGAAGGAACAGTGAGCCGGCCTACTCCACCTTCACCGCGCCGTCGTCCAGGACACGCATCGTCTGCCACTCGTAGCGCTCCTTCTCAACGGCGCGCTCGACGCTCTTCTGGAGGCGCCGGCGTACGTTCTCCTGCCAACCGCGTCCGGCCAGTGTCACTGCCCCTCGATACAGTAGCTCCACGATCCCCGACGCCAACGACACCGCCCGCCGTCGGCGAGCGCGGCGTTGGGGTAGGCGTATGCTTGGTATTGCTATAACAATGCCAAACGATTATGGTGACCAAGGAAGGGTCGTCAATTGGCTCACGACTTACATTGGTATTGATATAGCCATAGGAAGGCTACTCGAAAGCCAACATAGGACGAGCGGTGAAGGAGGAATAAGGAATGGCGTCGGCACGGAAGAAGCTGCCACTGAGTATGCCCCCGGTTCCCCCGGTCTTCACCGCCGACGAGTGGATCTCCGCACAGCCTGACACGCCCAGGGCAACCGCCTTTGATCGGCTGCGACGCGCCCGTCAGCGAGGATTCGTGAAGGCAATAGGGAGCGGTACCGGAGTATATGCCGTTGTCCCGCCTGGTGTCAGCGCAGAGGCGTACGTGCCAGACAAGATGGTGGCTGCCAGCAAGTTGCTGCCGGATTGCCCCGTGGCCTACCATTCTGCCCTGGAGGTGCTCGGCCGCGCGCATTCCGTAGGAATGGCGGACATAACGATGCTGTGTACGAAGCAGACGCCGCCCCGCCGGCTCGGTCCATGGAGCGTCAAGCCGGTGCGGGCTCCCCGAGCGCTTCGTGACAAGAACGCGGCGAACTTCGGCGTCACGAAGTTCAAGCGGCAAGACGGCGAGGCTCTGGTAACGAATGCGTCCCGCACGCTCGTGGATTGCCTGGACCGCCTGGAGCTCGGAGGCGGCTTCGAAGAGGTCGTGCTGAGCCTGGAGAGCTACCCGACCGTGGATTTTGACGAAATACTGGCGTACCTAGATCTGCTCGGGAGCCCGACAACCGTTGCGAGAGTGGGCTACGCACTCGATGCCTATGCGGAGCGCCTCTACTTCACGGACGAGGTCCAAAGCAGATTCCGGGACAGGCTGCCGTCGCGGCCCGTCTATCTGAGGCGCGAGACTCCGACACGCCTGGTAGCCAAGTGGCGCCTTCTCGTGCCGGAGAGACTGCTCCCCGAGGAGTGGGAGGAATGAGCCTTAGTCCGGCACGAATCGACCTGGCCGGCCTTGACCAGTCAACGCGGGAGAAGGTCGACCGGCTCGTGGATGTGCTGTCCGAGGTGGCGAAGCATCCTCTGCTAGGAGAAGTGCTGGCGCTCAAGGGCGGCACCGCCATCAATCTCTTCTGGCTGGATCTCCCACGACTGTCAATCGATATAGACTTCAATTGCCTCATGGGTGCAGAAGAGCCGGCCACGGGCGGGGTCCGCCGCGAAATCGAGCTTGCTGTCAGTTCGGTGGCAAGGGCAATGGGATACACCGTGCAGATGGGTAAGGACGCTCATGCCGGCCGCAAGATCTTCCTCAACTATGTCGGGGAGGCCAGCCGCAAGACCGACAACCTGAAAGTCGACCTGAACTTCCTGATGCGGGCCAAGCTGGTCGACCTTGAGAACCGGGTGGCCAGGTGGCCCGGCGCTTCCCAGCCCCTTCCGGTGCTCCGTATGGAGGAGATATACGGTAGTAAGGTTGCAGCCCTCGTGCAGCGCACGGCGGCGCGAGATCTGTTTGACGTCTACGCGCTGCGCCACTCCGGGGTGGAGATGGACGGCCCGCTACTGCACGCCTGTGCCGCCTTCTATCTGTCGCTGACGAAGACGTTCCCCGAGAACATGGGGGACAGAGCGCTGGAGCGCGCGGGAAGGCACACTGATCTCGGCGATCTGGCCGGCCTGGTCAGTGCCGATTCGCTGCCGGGTCCTCGTGAGATGGCGCAGGCTGCGGTAGAGGTGATAGAGCCGATGATCGACCTCACGGGATTCGCGGCATCCTACTACCAGGCCATGAGCCGAGGCGAATACAGGCCGGAGCTGATCTTCGGCGCCTGGCCGACCGTCCTCGAGAACGCCAGGGACCATCCGGCGGGTCGCTGGAAAGCCAAGAACATCGCCGAGCATCGGGAGAAGCAGTCATCCTCCAACGCCTGAGCGGCCTACTCCACCTTCAGCGCGCCGTCGTCCAGGACGCGCATCGTCTGCCACTCGTAGCGCTCTTTCTCGACGGCACGCTCGATGCTCTTCTGGAGCCGCCGGCGCTCGGCGCTCCTCGTGCGGCCGTCCAGCAGCATGACGTTCTTTATCGGCTCGCAGTCGTGCATGCCGTTGAAGACCACGTAGTCGACCGGGTGGAACATCGCCTTGGCGTCCTGCGGGTCCAACTTCAGCGGACTGCACACCGGGTCGAGCTGCCTTACCCTGGCCTTGGCCTCCTTCCGCCCGGCGTCGGTCCCCTTCTGCTGGAGCGCGGATCTCTCGAGCTCGATCTTCTCCTCCAGCTTGTCCAGGCGCGCGATCTCCCTGTCCAGCGCGTCCATCCAGTCGGCCTCCGGTTTCTTCCTCAGGTAGATGCGGCAGTCGCTTAGGCGAAATAGCTCCGCGCAGTTGGGACAGACGCCGAAGATCTGCCGGTGCAGCGTGAAGAACCTCTGGATGTCCGACTTCATCGGGCCACCTCCGGCTCATAGGTGTCCCACACGACGCGTCCTTCCTCGACCGCCTTCTTGATCTGGAGCTGCGGCCCGGCCAGGCGGCTCTTCCCGGTCTTCACCTCGAGGAACACGATGCGGCTGACCGACCCCTTTCTCGCTCAGGCCCTCGAAGACCATGAAGTCGATGGGGTCGAAGAGCGACCGGCAGTCGTGGCGCTCGAAGCGGAATCCGGGCAGGCACGGGAGGAAATGCTCCACCTGCTTTCCGATGTTTGCCGCCTGCGCCTGCCGCTTGGACGTCTCGGGGATCTGCTTCTTGAGCTCCCGCAGCGCCTTCTTCCGGGCTTTGAGCTCGGCCAGGCACCGCTCGTAGGTCTCCTCGGCCGCGGGCATGAACTCGTCCAGAAAGAAGAGACCGGCGTCCTTGAGGCGCACCGGCGCCCCGCAGCACGGGCACTCCGCGAAGAACTTGCCCTCCTGGAGTTCGGTGATGACCTTGTGCGCGTCCGCTGGTTGGTTCATGGGTGGTTCCTTTCTCCGGGGCGTGGCGTGTCCGCCGGGACCTAGTATCACTTCGCCACCGGTGCACGTTCTCCTGCCAACCGCGTCCGGCCAGTGTAACTGCCCCTCGATACAGTACCTCCACGATCCCCGACGCCAACGACACCGCCCGCCGCCCGCCGCACCGCCGGCACTCCATGTCACTTCGCCACGGGTGCCCATTCTCCTGCCACCACCACCAGCAGCAGCAGCGCGGGCCCCGCGGGGTTGTCGCAGATTGCGACAACCTTCTCCCTCAGACCCGCGCCCTGTCTGTCCAGTGAAACAGCGTGTGTTTGAGATGCCATTCTGGCACCTGAAGCCGCGCTTGAGATCGCAATTTGTGACCTCCGAACTGTTTGCCCAGCTCGCCAAGGGGAACTTGATATCGCAAATTGCGATATCAAGATGCTACACTTTCACCATTTCGTAGCACGCCCGGTGCCGGCCCGGGGTTTGCCCCTTCGGGCAGAAGGACTGCCCCTTGGTACGTACCGTCAGCCCTTCCACGGCAGGCACCCTGACACCGCACCGGCTGAAAGGCACCTGCGTTATGGATACTTGACCGGCTGATATGGCTATGCGAGTATCCAGTTATGAAGACGAGCGGGGTCGTCGAACTGCTTTTCGGATCGCCGGGGAGGGTGAAACTCCTGCGCCGTCTGGCCGAGGCCCCTCAGCCACTTTCGGGGCGGCAGGCGGCGGAGCTGGCCGGTCTTACGCATCGCGGGGCGATCCAGGCGCTCTCGGTCTTGGTCGACTTGGGGGTCGTCACGCAGCGCCAGGCCGGACGGGCCTACCAGTATGCCCTCGCGGAGAGCAACATCCTGGTGCAAGAGATCGTGCTCCCGGCTTTCGCCGCGGAAAAGCGGCTCCGTCGTATCTTGGAGGAAGACATCGTGGACCAGTTCGCCGGCTTGGCTCTGTCGCTCGTCCTCTTTGGAAGCGTCGCCAGAGGGGAACAGACGCCGCAAAGCGACGTCGACTTGTTGGCGGTGGTTGCCAACGAGAAGGACAGAGAGACCATGGAAGAGATCGCAAGCAGCCGGGCGCCCGCGTTCCAGTCAAGATTCGGAGCGCCGCTGGCGGTGCATGTGCTCACCGTAGGCCAACTGAGAGAGAAGCGTCGCTCCCCCTTCTTGGTCGAGGCAGCCCGCGACGGCGTCGTCCTCCATGGCAAGCCGCTGAAGGAGCTGAGCCGGAGCCGTGGGTAGTCGCAAGGTCAGGCGGGCCGGCAAGACCGATTCCGCGGTCTTCATCGGAAAGGCCGAGCAGTTCCTCGCAACCATGGAGCCGGCGCTTAGTTCCTCGCGATGGGACTCGGCGGGCCTGCAGGCTGTCCACGCGGTGATATCGGCGCCGATGCCGTAGTGGCCTACTACTCCGGTGTCCGCAGCGCCGACAACGATCACCGGGCCGCGGTGGCAGTGCTTCAAGAGACCTTGGGGTCCAAGTCCGCGTCCGCTTCCCGGCATCTGAGCCGCGTCATCGCGAAGAAGAACGTGGTCGAGTACGAACAGCGTCGCCTGACGGAGAAGGAGGCGCGGGACATGTCGCGCGACGCGACTCGTTTCGTCTCGTGGGCCCGCGGGATGTTGCCCTAGGGCCGGAGTCCCTGGCGGCTACAGTATGCGACCCGATCACACCACCACGAGCTCCCCGTCGGCACACACGGTCACGTTGTCGGCCACCTCGGCGAGCGCGCCCGGATTCTCCGTGTGAATCGGGATCACCCGCTTTGCGCCCACGGCGGCCGCCAGCCGGCGCAAGTCCTCAGGCTCCGCGTGCCCGCTCGCGTGGATGAACTGTGGCTCTGTCCCGTGCCGCTCGCAGAACGGCCTGAGGCAGGCGTCCGAATCCCAGTAGCCTGGCCACAGCGACCAGACGATACCCACTCGGCTCTCATCGCCCAGCATCTCCAGCAGCTTGACCGCGAACCCGTTCGACCGCGCGATCATCACCGTCTCCGAGCGCCCGCGCTTGATCTCGTCGCGCTTGATGCCTCTGCGGCGGGCACGCTCGAGGACGAAAGCCGTGTAGAGGTCGATCACCAGCAGGCGCCCGCACCGCTTGGCCGCCCAGTATACCGAAACCAGCCGGTCGATGTTCTGTGCCGAGCAGACCGTGACGATGAGGTCAGGGTGCGACGAGAAGAGGCGGACCAGCCCGTCTTCCACGTCCGTCTCGCTGCGGCAATCGCGCGGGCTCGAGCCGAGGGTCGTACCCTCGAGGAGCAGCACGTCCACGTCGCGCGGCGGCTCGGCGACCAGCGCCTCGAAGCGCCAGCCCGTGCGGCTGTGCGAGCGCAGGTCGCCGGAGTACAGGACGCGGCGGCCGTCGGCCTTGACCAGGATCGCCCGGGAATCCGGCGCGGCGTGGTCGACAGGGATGCCGCAGATGGTGAAGGAGCCGATGGCGACAGCATCTTCGTCCGGCAGCTCGCGCATATTCCTGGGCAGCGCGGCGTCAGGGACGAAGAGGTGCGATACCTTGAGCATCTCGATTGTGCCGCGGCTGCCGTAGACGGGCACGTCCGGATGGACGTGATGCGCCAGACCGTGGTGATCCAGGTGGGCATGCGACAGCACCAGGGCCGAGAACTCGGGCACCGAACCGGCGTACAGCCCGTCGATGTCAGGGAGCACGCCTTCGGCGCGGAGCTCCTGGCCCGGGCGGCGCATTGTGCCGCGCGGCCAGTCGCCGCCGTCAGGCTGGGCCAGCGGCATCCCGACATCGAGCAGGATGCGCTCGCCGCTGTCGGCCCGAAGCTCGACGCACGAACCGCCGATCTGGTGTGAGCCACGATGGATGGTCAGCTGCATGTCACTACTTACAGTGGATTAGGTCGCGGAACCGCTGCTTGAAATCATCCAGGTCATAGGCGGCCTGTTCCCAAAGTCCGTATCCGGCGAAGCAGCTTGTGGCGACCTTGAGCTGCGCACCCGGGCAATCCTTGGGGGATATGCTGTCGAGTTCTTGGCGCAGGATGTCCGACTCTGGGTCGTGATTGGCCAACATGAAGATGTACTCTGGCTTGTCGTCGCTGAAGCTCGTCACGCAGTTCCGCGTCGGGATCAGGCCCAGTTCGTGCTTCTGCTGGAAGACCGTGAGCAGCTCATCCTTGAGCTTGTCGACATGCGCCCGGTCGGCAAGGAACTCGCTCATGTCAGTGACGTGCTTTCTTAGGCCCGCGCTGCCACGGATCGAACCGTCACCGCATTTCAGCTCAATCAGCGCCAGCCCAACGCCGTCGGAACGCTTACGGGCGGCGGTGGTCGAGCGCCATTTCACGGCGACCATGTCGAAGCGCGCCTTGCGGTACGGGTACTCCATGTCGCAGATGAAGTAGTCAGTGGACGTCGCAGCCTTGCCGAAGTTGTTGTCTCTGACAATGAGCTGCTGGTACTCGCGCTCGTCCTTGCGGCGCTTGCCGAACCAGAGGTCCATGGCGTGCTTGAGGCGCGGGATGGCGGCGATCCAGTGGGCGGCCTCATCCTCAGTCTCGATGGCGGGTCCTGGGAGATGCCGCACGAAGTCGCGATCTGCTTCTGCAACGTACTTCTCGTCGAACACCCTCGCCGTCGGCGACTTGCGCCAGTTCTCGATTCTGAGCAGGCTGCCACCGCGGTAGTAGACGTTGAAGTAGTCGTCGCGAATCTCGAGGCACAGTGTCGAGTCCTGCTTGACGGAATCAAGGATTGGCTTCAGGCGTCCGCTCTTGAGGTCGTGCAGTAGCTTCGGGGACAGTCCACGTTTGGGCATCTCTTCCTTCCGTTCGGCCACGAATAGTCGGTCGCCAGCAATATACATGGCGCGTCTGACAGGCGCGGTTGCCCCTTCGGGCAAAAGGACTGCCTCTTGGTGCATACCGCCTGCCGTTCCGTGAAGGGTACCGTGGGCGATGGCTGCGGCAGCAGCTGTGTGGAACGGCTAGACGGAGGCCTGATGGGCGTGGAGAAGCAGCCAGAACGGGGTGGAATCGTCCTCTATCAATCCCCGGGGGGTCAGGTCCGGCTTGACGGGCGCCTCGAACGGGACACCGTCTGGCTGTCGTTGGACCAGATGGCCGCGCTCTTCGAGCGAGACAAGTCCGTGATCTCGCGGCACCTGCGAAACGTGTTTGCGTCCGGTGAGCTGGAGAGACAGTCAGTTGTTGCAGAAAATGCAACAGCTGCTGCTGACGGGAAGACCTACCAGGTCGACTACTTCAACCTCGACGCGATAATCTCCGTCGGATACCGGGTCAATTCCAGGACAGGCATCCAGTTCCGGATATGGGCCACCGCCACGCTGCGAGATCATCTGCTGCGCGGCTACACGCTCAATGAGCGACGACTGCGTGAGAGAGGCTTCGACGAAATCGAGCAGACCGTCGGGCTCTTCGGGCAGGAACGCGGCAACCAACTCGGCGCCATCGTGGGCGCGGTAGAGCAGACCTTCGACGGACAAACGCTGTACCCGAGCGTTCAGGCGCGCGCCGCTCACCTGCTCTACTTCGTCATCAAGGCATGAACAAATGTAGACCTTCTTGTGTCACGAGACGGGTGCCATCGCCACACCAATCGTCCGGCGTGCGCGGGATTCCTGCTCCACCGGGCCCCCTTTGCCAGGGGTTGCGGTACCGCAAAGGCTATCGTTTGGTGCGCGGGGTGATGAGCTCCAGGCCGCCGGCGTGGGGGCGTAGGGCCTCCGGGACGACGATGGTACCGTCGGCCTGCTGGTAGTTCTCCATGATGGCGATCAGCATCCGGCCGATGGCGACCGCCGTGCCGTTCAGCGTATGGAGTATCTCCGGCGGGGCGGACGGCCCCGGCTTGTACCGGATGCCCATCCGCCGCGCCTGGAAGTCGGTGCAGTTGCTGCAGGAGTGCGTCTCCCTGTACTTGCCTTCGGTCGGGATCCACGCCTCCATGTCGTACTTCTTGGCGGCCGGCGCGCCCAGATCGCCTGTGCACATCGGCACCACCTGGTAGGGAATCTCCAGCGCCCGCAGAACCTTCTCCTCTTGGGCCACCAGTAGCTCTTGCTCGTCCCACGATTCTGAAGGATTGCAGAACGAGAACATCTCCACCTTGTCGAACTGATGCACTCTGAGAATGCCGCGGACGTCCTTGCCGTAGGATCCGGCTTCGCGGCGGAAGCAGGTCGAGAAGCCCACGTAGCGGAGCGGCAGATCGTCCGCCGCGAAGGTCTCGCCCCCATGCATGCCGAGAATCGACTGCTCGGATGTGCCGACGAGATAGAGGTCGTCCTTGGCGGTCTTGTAGATCTCCTCCTCACCGCCGGGGAGGTAGCCGCCGCCCTGCATGACCTCACGCTTGACCATGACCGGCGGCACCACCGGCACGAACCCGTCCTCGCCCAAGAGCGACATGACCAGCTGGACCAGGGCGAACTCCAGGGTGACAGCGGCGCCTTTCAGGTAGTAGAAACGGCTGCCGGAGGCCTTGGCGGCCCGCTCGATGTCGATGATGTCCAGCGCCTCGCCGAGGGCGATGTGATTGCGCGGCTCGAAGTCGAACTTCCGCGGCTCGCCCCACTTGCGCACGACGACGTTCTCGCTCTCGTCGCGTCCGACCGGCACCGATTCGTGCGGGAGGTTCGGCACCTGGAGCAGCAGCTCGCCGCGCTGGGCTTTCAGCTCGTCGGCCGCCGCCTCAGCCGCCCGCTGCTCGTCGCGAAGCGCGCGCATGGCCTCCTTGTCGACCTCGCCGCGATGCTCTTTGGACTTCTTCTTTTGTTCGGCACGCAGCTGCTCGGCGGCGGCCAGCTTCTCGCGGAACGAGGCGTCCAGTTCCAGCAGCCGATCGATATCGACATCGACCTGCTTGTCGGCCGCGCCTTTCTTCACCGCATCGGGATTCTGTCGGATGAGTTTGATGTCTAGCACGGCCGGCCTCCGGCCGCCGGATCGCCGCCCGGTCCGTCCCCAGAGTCATCGGCCATCGGATAGGAGCCGAGCACCTTGACCTCCCGCAGCTTGCATTGGAGGCACTTCAGGGCGTCGGCCGCGGTCTCATCGTCCGCATGCCCTTCGAAGTCGATCCAGAAGCAGTAGTCGCCCAGCGCCTTCTTGGTCGGGCGCGACTGTATCTTGGTCAGGTTGATGTAGCGGAAGGCGAACTCCTGCAGGATCATCAGCAGGCTCCCCGGGCGGTCCTCGTAGATGAAGCAGACGAGCGAGGTCTTGTCGTGCCCGGTCGGGGCCGGCCGGTCCTTGCCGACCACCACGAACCGTGTCTTGTTGTCCTCGTAGTCCTCGATGTCCTGGTCAAGTGTTTCCAGACCGTAAAGCCGGCCGGCGAGAGCTGTGCCGATGGCCGCGCGCCCGCCGTCGGCCTCGGCCACCTGCTGGGCGGCGTCCGCCGTGCTGTAGGCGGCCCTCACCTGGACGCCGGGGAGCTTCTCGGCCAGGTACCGGCGGCACTGGGCCGTCGCTTGGGGATGTGAGACGATCTCGCGGACATCCGCCATCGCCACGCCCGGACGGGCGAGCAGGTGATGCCGGACCGGCGCCACGATCTCACGCTCGATGCGAAGGTCATGCGTCTCGAAAGTGAGCACGTCCATGGTGGCGTTGACGCCGCCCTCGATGGAGTTCTCGATGGGGACGATGCCGCGGTCGACCTCGTCGCGCTCGGCGGCCAGGATGACCTCGGCTTCCGTCGAGTAGGGAACCATATCGGCTTCGCCCACGCCCATCGTGGAAAGGGCCGCCTCTTCAGTGAACGTCCCCCGCGGACCAAGGAACCCGAGCTTACCAGCCAAAACGACACCTCCTGAATATGCCAGGTAGTTTACCCCATCAGGTGGTCTAAGGGGATAGCGACTAGGTGTCGTCGCGCGGGGAGCAGACGCGGTTGCGCCCGGTCGTCTTGGCGATGTAGAGGGCGTCGTCCGCCTCGCGCAGGAGCGCGCTCACGTCTTCCGCGTGCATCGGATAGGTGGCCACCCCGAGCGATATTGTGAGCTGGACCGTGCGCTGCCCGTCGCCCCCTGGGAACCGGTACTCGGACACCAGCTCGCGCAGCTTCTCCGCCGCCACGAACGCGCCGGAGATGTCGGTCTCCGGCAGGAGGAAGCAGAACTCCTCCCCGCCGTAGCGGGCCACGAGGTCGGTCTCGCGCGAGTGCTCCGAGAAGAGCGCCCCCATCTCGGCCAGCACCTGGTCGCCCTGCAGATGTCCATAAGTGTCGTTGTAGAGCTTGAAGTCGTCGACATCGATCATGATGAGCGAGAGCGACCGGTTGTAGCGCTGGGCGCGGTCGTGCTCGGTCTGGAGTTGCTCCTGTAGGTGCCGGTAGTTGAATAGCTCGGTCAGCTCGTCGGTTATCGCCAGCTTGCGGGTGAGCTCGTAGAGGCGGGCGTTCTCCACGGCGACGGCCAGCTCGCTGGCGACAGCCGAGAGGACCAGCATGTCCTCCTCCGAGAGCTCGTCGATCGGCCCGGATTCGGTACACAGCACGCCCATCATCTTCTCCTGGTCCAGGATAGGCCTGCACTTCAGATAAGGCGCGTCAGGTTCCTGGGCGTTGCCGGGCGCCATGTCCCCGCTCGCGACGCCCAGCATGAGGTTCTCGGCCGCCTTCTCCGGCAACCCCTGCGCGGCTTGAAAGAGGATCTCCCCTTTCTTCTTGTCCATGATCATCAGCGCGCAGCGCCTGAGGTTCAGAACCTTCTGGAGAAGATCCAGGACGAGTTTGGCCAATGCGTCGAAGTCCAGGGTGGCGTGGATGACCATCGCCATCTCCGAGACCGCGTGGAGCTCCGTGATGCGCCGCTGCAGCTCGATGTTCGCGTCGGAGAGCTGCTCGTTCAGCCTCTTGACCTCGCTCTTTTCTATGCGCCCAAGCTCCGATATCCAGCTGATCATGATGGCGACGCCTATCATGAAGACGGACTTCACTATCATGTCGAACCATTGCCCGGAGAGCACCTGCTGGTAGTTGAAGGCAAGGAAGGCCGCGCCGGAGAGAGCGCCGACCACCGCGCCCACGCGGAGCGAGAAGTACAGGGCGTAGACCGCCGATAGGATGAAGTAGCCAAGGTAGAAGATGCTGTTGTGATGCCCGGTGATGGAAGTAGTGAATCCGATGTAGACGATATCTATCGGCAGGATGCTGAAGTAGAGCAGAGTATGGCGCTGGGGATAAAGCATCAGGCCGAGGCAGAACGCCAGGCTGACGACGCTGAAGGCGGACAGGGTCAGGGTGTAGGCGTGGACGGCGGCCCCACTCTCCAGGCGATTCGTCGGTGCGATCAGCGGTCCCAGCCAGACCAGCGCAAGCAGGCCGACGCGCACCCCGACGTAGGTGCGGTCAAGCAACGAAAAATTCGACCACAGGCTCTTTTTCTCCGCCATAGGAACAAGGGCCCGCCCTGAGCTCTAGGCCATGGCTCGGGCGATTGCCTCTTTCTCCTCCTTGGAGAGGTTGTACGGGGACTGCCCCTTCTCGACAGGCTTGGCGTAGCTGCGGCTTTCCTGCCGGCCGCTTATGGCCGTGAGCACCGCTCCGTCGCCTTCGTTGTTCAGTAGCGCGACCGAGAAACTGAGCGCCCCGCCCGCGTCCTCGAAGGCGTCGAACCGGACCAGCCCGACGCGCTGCACCGCCTTGTCGATTCGTTCCCCGATAGTGATATTCTCGTCACCCAGCGCCGAGACTTGAGCCTGGAGATGCTGGAGATCGCGGATGTTGCCGGTGACCACTTCCATGATGTTGCCCGCCTTGGCCGCCTTGGCGACGGTGCGGCGCTGGGAAGAAAAGGCAAAGAGCCAAGCAGTGAGGATGCCCAACCAGATCAGACATACAACGAAAAGCAGCACCGTGATCCAAAAGGCTGCGGGCGTGACGTAGAATGCGGATTGGGGCATATCCTGCGGTGCTCCTTCTGTGGACGCGGCCCAGGCGATTATACAACATGGTCTTCCGGCTTTGCATTACAATACGTGCGCGAGGCCGACAAGGCCCTCCACGTGCCGGAATCCTCCCGTAGGAGGTCGCATGAGCGGTTTGGAGAAGCGAGTCGAGGCGCTGCTGGAGGAGGTCCGGCGCGGCGACGTATCGGTGGCCGATGCCGTCAACCGCCTGCGCTCGCTCCCCTTCGAGGATCTCGGCTTCGCCAAGGTAGACCATCACAGGGAGCTCCGAAGCGGCGTCCCGGAAGTCATCTTCTGTGAGGGCAAGACAGCGGACCAAGTACGCGAGATCGCCGCTGCCCTGGCCGGACGAGGCAACCCCGTTCTGGCCACGCGGGCTTCCGCTGAGGTCTTCGAGGCCGTTCGCTCCGCGCTTCCCGCCGCCGAGTACAGAACCCAGGCCCGGGTGATTGTGGTACCGGGAGAGCGGGCGGACGTCGGCGTCGGGCGGGTGCTGGTGGTCGCGGCCGGCACCAGCGACATCCCGGTCGCGGAAGAGGCGGCCGTCACCGCCGAAACGCTGGGCGCCGCAGTCGACCGCGTCTACGACGTCGGAGTGTCCGGCCTGCACCGGCTGCTGGCGCACCGCGAGCAGTTGGATGCCGCCCGTGCCATAGTGGCGGTCGCCGGAATGGACGGGGTGCTCCCCAGCATCGTGGGCGGCCTAGTCGCGGCCCCGGTCATCGCTGTCCCAACCAGCATCGGCTACGGGTCCAGCTTCGAGGGTCTGGCGGCGCTACTCACAATGCTGAACTCCTGCGCGTCCGGCGTGGCCGTGGTGAACATCGATAACGGATTCGGCGCCGGGTACATGGCCGCCATCATCAACCGCCAGTCGGTCGAGGCCGGTGAGCAGTCGTGAAGATCGCCTATTTCGACTGTTTCTCGGGTATCAGTGGAGACATGGTACTGGGCGCCATGATCGACGCCGGTCTCGACTTCGAGCAGCTCAAGTCCGAGCTGGCCAAGCTCCCGCTCTCGAACTACCGCATCGAGGTGGCCAAGGTAGAGAAGCGGGCCATCGCGGCGACCAAGGTAAACGTTGTGGCCGAGGAGAAGGGCGTCGTCCGAACCTGGCCGAATGTCGCCGGTCTCCTTGACGCGAGCTCCCTTGACGAGCCTATCAAGGCGAAGGCGCGGGCTGTCTTCCTGCGGCTGGCGCAAGCCGAGTCTAAGATCCACCGCAAGGCGCTCGACCAGGTCCACTTCCACGAGATCGGCGCCGTGGACTCCATAGTCGACGTCGTGTCGGCGGCGGCCGGCCTGCACCTGATGGGCGTGCACGAGGTGTACTCGTCGGCCCTGGCCACCGGCATCGGACTGATCAGGACGGAACACGGTCCGCTTCCCAACCCGGCACCCGCCGTGCTGGAGATCCTGGAGGGCGCGCCGATCTACAGCACGGGCATTCCCGCCGAGCTGGTCACACCGACCGGCGCGGCGATAGTCAGGACCGTCGCGCGGGAGTTCGGCGACATGCCGCCGCTGAAGGTGGAACGAATCGGCTACGGCGCCGGCACCGCCGACCTCGACATCCCCAACGTCCTGCGCATCGTGATCGGCGAGGCCTGGCCGGACCGCGGGAAGGGCGACCTAGAGCTGGTCCTGCTCGCCGAGACCAACATCGACGATGTCAGCCCGCAGGTCTACTCGTATCTCACCGAGAAGCTCTTCGCGGTAGGTGCCTTGGACGTTTGGCTGACGCCCATCTACATGAAGAAGAACCGCCCCGGCACATCCGTCTCCGTCCTGGCGCCGCTGGACAAGGAACAGGCGGTACTCGACGCGCTGTTCGAGGAGACGGCGACGCTGGGCGTGCGCGTGCTGCGGCAGCCTCGGCGCGTGGCCGAGCGCGAGGTCGTGGAGGTGGAGACCGAGCTCGGCAAGGCCCACGTCAAGCTGGCACGCCTGGGAGAGCGCTCGGTGAACATCGCCCCGGAGTACGAAGACTGCGCGCGCCTCGCCCGCGAGACGGACCGGCCCATCCGCGAGGTCATGGAGCTCGTGCGCGCCGCCGCCAGGAAGCAGCTGGGGCTCGACTAGCGAGGCCCCGCTCGTCGCGGGGCCTCTTGGTGGGCGAGAGGGGAGTCGAACCCCTACGCCCTTGCGGGCACTAGGTCCTGAACCTAGCGCGTCTACCATTTCACCACTCGCCCAAATCGCTGTCGCGGGCTTGCCCCGCGCAGCCGATGCAACTCCGGATAATAGTACATTCAGCCCGGCAAACCAACGCCTTGGCCGCCTTGCCTTTTCCAACTGCGCAGGAGAGAATATTCAATTAGCAGTCGGTCGTATCAGTCATGTCGCAGAAGAGAGTCGCAGCAGCCATGGAACCACTCGCAGATGACGAACTGCTCTTAGGCCGCTACCGCGTCCTGGATACCATCGGGACAGGTGGTTTCGGCCGCATCTACAAGGCGTTCGACACGCGCATGGAGCGCAACGTCGCGCTGAAGATGATCCCCATCAATCCCAAGACGACGCCGCGGACCATCCGCGAGGCCAAGACGGTGGCACTGCTCAACCACTCCAACATCGTGACCCTCTACGAATTCGACCAGACCGAACGCGACTACGTGCTCGTCATGGAGTACATCGACGGCATCACGCTGGCGGACATCTTGCGCCAGCGGGCACGGCTGACCGTGGAGGAGGCGGCGGCGATCGCCATCCAGGTGTGCCGAGGCCTGGAATGTGCCCACTTGAACCACGTCATCCACCGCGACGTCAAGCCGCAGAACTTGATGCTGATGCGCGACGGCCGCGTCAAGGTGATGGACTTCGGCATCGCGCGCCTGAAACACACGCCCGTGACGAGAGACGGCAACATCCGCGGCACGCTCGCCTATATGTCGCCCGAGCAGGTCGAGGGCGAGCTGGTCGACGAGACAACCGATCTGTTCGCGCTCGGCGTAGTGCTCTACGAGATGCTGACGGGGATGAACCCATTCGAGGCTGCGACGCCGGGCGGTATCGTCTTCGCCGTCGTGAACAAGGAGCCCCCGCCGGTGAGCTCCGTGCTCCGGATGGAGCGCGACCAGGCGTCCGAGGGCGACCGCCCATGCAAGGACCTTCCGTCCGAGCTAGACCGTGTCTTGGCTCGAGCCCTCGCCAAGCACCCGGACGACCGCTTCCCTTCTGCCGTCGACTTCCGCTACAAAGTCGAGCGGTTTCTGCCCCCGCGGACACGCGTGGAGGATATCGTGGCTTCGCTGGTTCAAGAAGCGGAGGTCTATCGACCGTCGTCGACGCCCGCGCCCACGAGGACCCGGCCCGCACGAGACGCGGTCGGAGACGGCATACTCCCCGCCGCCGATAGCGGAGCGGACGAACCTGCGGCGGCTGCTGAGCTGCCGGTCGGCCTGCCCATGAACGGGATGCGGGAGCGCCTGAACGAGCTCTGGGAACGCCATGCGCCGCTCGTCGCGCGCCTGACCTCGGGGTGCCTTCTGGGCATCTTCACCTGGCTCGCGGCACGCTACGCGCCATTCTACCCGGCGGCCGCGCAGATCGTGCTGCCGGTGGTGGTCGCGCTCACCACCGTCATGGTCCCGGCAGTCGGGACGGCCTTGGCGCTGGCCGGCGTTGCTCCGCCCATCTACGCGCACTCGATTGCGCTCGGCGCGCTCTGGACAGCCGGCGCGCTCGCCTACTGGCTCAGCCTGTCCGCGAGACAACCGCTCGCCTCCACCTGGCCGTTCACCGCGCCAGGCTTCTCGATGGCGCGCCTCACGTTCGCCTATCCCATCCTGGCCGGCCTCACCTTCGGCCCGGTGCGCGCAGCGTTTCTCGCCTTCCTCGGATCGACGGCCGCAATCGGCTTCCAGCTGATGACCGGAATCGCGGTGCTCGAGACCAAGGTGCCGACCGGGCTCACCGGCACCTGGTGGGCCCGCCTTGATGGCGTCGCCAACCCGCTCGTGCCCATAGCCGAAATGGTCGGTATCGTCCGAGGCCGGCCGGAACTGCTCGTCTTCCCCGTCGTCTGGGCCGTCGCCGCCGCCACGACAAGCCTGGTGTCTACACGGCGGACCCCACTCACCTTCTTCACGGCCATCGGGGCCGGCCTGACGATCCTGGTCCTCGGCTATCAGGGCACGGCGGTGGCACTCGGCGGACCCGCCCTGGAGCAGTTGCTCCAGCACGTCGCCTTCTCGCTGCTCGCGCTCCTGCTCGTGGGAGTGCTGACCCCTTACGAAGTCGTCGCGGTCCGCCAGAAGCGACCGGTCGGCACGTACGACGGCGAGGAGGAGGACCGCCCACCCCGCGCTATCGGCAACGCGTCTCGCCTTGGTCGCCGGGCACAGCGGCGGCGGTCGGCGGCAGACGACTCGGCAGACGACATGGAGCTATTCAGTGAACCTGCTTAGCGAATTCGAGAGCCGTCTGGAGACGGTCTTCGAGGGCTTCTTCACGCGCCGGTTCAAGACAGGCGTGCAACCCCTGGAAATCGCGAAGAGGCTCGCCAAGGAGATGGACAGCGGGAGGTCGCTTGGGATCTCACGCGCCTACGCTCCGAACCGATTCACGGTCTGGCTGAACGACGAGGACATGGCCCGGCTGGGCACGATGGAGAAGACGCTTGCCTCCGAGCTCGCCGAGTTCCTGGCCGGCCACGCTCGGGAACGGGGCTACCGGCTGGTCGCCAAACCACAGGTGGAACTGCACGCGCAGGGTGGCGTCCGACTCGGTGAGATCGAGGTCACCGCCCAGGCGGCCGAAGGGAAAGCCGGCAAGGCCAAGGCGGCGCCCGCCAAGGGCGGCCACACCGAGGTCATCAGCGCCGAGGAGCTGGCCCGCGAGGCCAAGCGTCTGCCGCCGGCCCGGCTGATCGTCCAGGGCAAGCACGACGAGGCCGTGGTCTCCATCACCCGCGCTACGACGACACTCGGGCGGGCCGAGACAAACGAAGTCATCCTGCCTGACCCCAGCATCTCCCGGTTCCACGCGGAGATCGCTGTCTCCGATAAAGGGTACCGGCTGCGCGATCTTGGCAGCACCAACGGCACCTTCTTGAACGGCGCCCCCGTCACCTCGGCATACCTCGAGCCGGGCGACCAGATCCGCTTGGGCGAAACGGTCATCGAGTTCAGGAGCGGCCTGACGTGATCAGCTCGACCCTACTGATACTGAAGTTCGCGCTCTTGGGCGTCATGTACATCTTCGTCTTCCTGGTCGTGCTGCTCATCCTTGCGGACCTGCGCCGGTCCGGGCGCGCGATGCCAACCGAGGCCAACATCGAGCCACAGTTCTACCTGTCCGTGATCGGAGGGGAAAGCGCCGCCCTAGGACGCCGCTTCCTGCTGACCGAAGACACGGAGATCGGGCGCGACCCGGACTGCGACGTCCAGCTCGATGACCCGAGCGTGTCGAGCCGTCACTCCCGCCTCCGCCTGCGGGCAGACGGCCTCAGCATCGAGGACCTCGGCAGCACCAACGGCACCCTCCTGAACGGCGCCCAGATAGTCGGGGCGGCCGCGGTACGGCCCGGTGACAAGATCAAACTGGGGCGCATCATCCTGCAGCTGGAGACTGAGTGATGGGGTACGCGGCAGAGACTGACACTGGACGCGTCCGCGACTCCAACGAGGACTCGTTGCTGGCTAAACCGCCGGTGTTCGCGATCGCCGACGGCATGGGCGGCCACTCCTTCGGAGAGATCGCCAGCGCGCTCGCCCTGAAATCGGTTGCCCGCGGGCTGCGCCGCGTGCGGCCCGGCGAAGAACCCGCCGCCATCGAGCGAGCCATCGAGGACGCCAACCGCGAGGTCTTCAAGGAGGCCTTCGCCAGGGCCGGCCGCACCGGGATGGGGACGACACTCACCTGCGCGCTGGTGCGCGCGGACACCATTCACATCGGGCACGTCGGCGACAGCCGCGCATATCTCTTGAGCGGCGATAGCCTGGCCCAACTCACGGCGGACCACTCGCTGGTCGCGGAGCTGGTCCGCTCGGGGCAGTTGTCAGAGGAGGAGGCGCGTGTGCACCCGAAGCGTAACGTCATCACGCGGGCGCTGGGCACCGAACCTTCAGTCACGGCGGATACGTCCGCTCATTCCGTGTCTCCGGGCGACCGGCTTCTGCTCTGCACCGACGGGTTGACCGGGATGCTCCCCGACGAGACCATCGCTCGGCTGCTGGCCGCCGCCGAGCCCGCGGAGGCCTGCCGAAGCCTCATCTCGGCCGCCAACGACGCGGGCGGCGAAGACAACATCACCGTGGTCGTGGTGGAAATCGATGGCAGCGAGAGCGCCCCGGCAGGCGGCTTCCTCAGTTCGCTCACAGGGTGGTGGAAGCGATAGCCGCCGTCTTGGCGTTCTTCACCAACCGCAACCGCAACTGGGAGCTCGTGGTCCTGCTCTCGGTCGCCGCGCTGGCCGTCATGGGGCCGGCCGCTGTGGCGCTGGCTGAGGGGGCCCGAGACCTCGGCCCCGCCTACCGACTGGCCACGCTCACGTTGGCCCCGATTGCCGCGCTGCACCTGATCATGCGCCTGGCGGGCAGGCGGGGCGACGCAGCGCTGCTGCCGGCCGCCGGAGCCCTCTCAGCACTCGGAGTCGCCTTCATCTATCGCCTGACCCCCAAGCTGGTCGAGGCTCAGATCACCTGGATCCTCATCGGCGTGATCGCCGGAGGGTTGGTCGTCCTGGCGGGCGACCGGTACCGCGCGCTGCAGCGCTACAAGTATCTGATAGGCTCGGCCGGTCTCGTTCTGCTGATCCTCCCGGCACTGATCGGTCGCGAGCACTTCGGCGCCAAGCTGTGGCTGTCCATCGGCGGTGTGAGCTTCCAGCCCTCGGAGATCGCCAAGTTGCTCATGGTCCTCTTCCTCGCCGCCTACCTCGACGAGAAGGGCGCCCTTTTGGGGGACTTCTCCAAGCGCGTCGGCCCCTTTCGCCTGCCGCGCTTCAAGTACCTCGGGCCGCTCCTCTTGATGTGGGCCATCTCGCTGATGGTCCTTGTCTTCGAGAAGGACCTCGGCTCATCGCTCCTCTTCTTCGGAGTGTTCTTGAGTATGGTCTATGTGGCCACGGGCCGGCTCTTCTACACGAACCTCGGCGGGATCCTCTTCCTCTCTGGCGCAGCGATGTGCTATCGACTCTTCGCGCACGTCCGCACACGCGTGGACATCTGGCTGCACCCCTTCTCTGATGTCACCGGCAAGAGCTACCAGATCGCTCAATCGCTCTTCGCCATCGCATCGGGCGGTCTCACGGGAGCCGGACTGGCCCTGGGGTTCCCCACCCGGATCCCGGCGGTGCAGACGGACTTCGTCTTCTCGGCCATCGCAGAGGAGCTCGGGTTGGTCGGCGCCACCGCAGTGCTGGCCGTCTATCTCATCTTCACCTACCACGGCTTCCGCGTGGCGTTGCGTGCCCGTGACGACTTCAGCCGGTTGCTCGCCACCGGGCTCACCGCGACGTTCGCCCTTCAGACCGTGGTCATCCTGGGCGGCGTGACGAGGTTGGTCCCGCTGACCGGCGTCACATTGCCGTTCATGAGCTACGGCGGTAGCAGCATCCTGGCCAACTTCATCCTGCTGGGGATGCTCTTGGCCATCTCCCACGAGACCGAGTCTCACGAATCGCGCGGCGCGGGTGCGGGTGCGGGCGCCAGTGCCGGCGGGAGCACGGGCGCGAGGCGTCCCTCTGGGAGGTCCAGGTGAACACCGCCCTCCCAGACACCAAGCGATACGTCCGACAGCTCTCGTTCCTGTTCGTCGTGCTCTTCGTGGCGCTGGGCGCCAACCTCGCCTATCTGCAGATAGCCGCCGCGCCGTCGATAACCGCCCAGCCGGGCAACTCCCGGTATCTGCTCGCGCAGATGACCGTTCCCGAGGGGAAGATCATGAGCGCCGACGGCAAGGTGCTGGCCGATAGCCGCCGCCGCCCGGGAAGCCACCAGTTCTACCGACGCGTCTACCCGCAGGGGGCACTGACCGCCCACATCACGGGATTTGCGAGCACCAAGTACGGCCGCACCGGTCTAGAGCGGTCGTACGCACGAGAGCTCTCGGCCCAACCACCGGTGCTCACCTGGGAAGACTATGTGGAGCGGATGCGGCGGGTGCGGCATCCCGGCAACACGCTGGTCACAACGATCGATGTGGCGCTCCAGCGGGCGGCCATGGGCGCACTGGGCCGGCGGCGCGGGGCCATCGTCGTCATGAGGCCGGACACCGGCGACATCCTCGCGTTGGCCTCATATCCCTCCTACGATCCCGGCACGGTTCACCGCCTCTGGCCGAAGCTCCGCAAGGACCCGGCCTCTCCGCTGATCAGCCGGGCGGCAGTGGGACGCTACCCCCCGGGGTCCGTCTTCAAGGTCATCACGGCCGCCGGAGCGCTCGACAGCGAGGTGGCCACGCCGGACTCCATCTACGAGGGGCCGGCCGAGCTAACGGTCTACGGAGGCAAGGTCATCAACTACGCCGACGAGGGTCGCGGCACGATGCCCCTCTCTGAGGCGCTCGCTCTCTCTGTCAACACGATATTCGCCCAGGTGGGACTCGACCTCGGCGGCGCGAGGCTGGTGGACTACGCCGACCGGTTCGGGTTTAATCAGGATGTGCCGTTCGACCTACCGGCCTCCCGCAGCACCATCCCGGCCGCGGGCCGGATGGACAAGCTGGAAGTGGCCTGGAGCGCGGTGGGACAAGGCCGCGTACTCGTGACGCCGCTCGGGGCTGCTCTGGCGGCCTCGGCCATAGCCAATCGCGGAAGCCTCATGCAACCCCGCGTGGTGGCCGAGGTGCGCGACTGGCGAAACAACACGGTGCGCTTGATCGAGCCGCGGGAGTGGTCGCGGCCGATTTCCGCCGCGACGGCGCTCAAGATGACTGACATGATGATCGGCGTGGTCGAGAACGGGACCGGGCAGTCCGCCGCCATCGACGGCGTCAAGGTGGCCGGCAAGACCGGCACCGCGGAGCCGGGGCGGGGAGAGACGCACGCGTGGTTCGTGGGCTTCGCCCCGGCCGACGACCCTAAGTACGCGGTTTCGGTCGTGGTGGAACACGGTGGCCTGGGAGGACATACGGCCGCACCTTTGGCGAGGCGGATGTTGATACAGGCGCTCGGCATGGATAAGTAGCGACTTGGTGGAGGCCGACACGGCGCAGAGAGTGCGCCAGAGCAGTAGGAGCAGAGAGTGATCGGAGACGTGTTCGCGGATCGCTACCGCATCACCGCCAAGCTGGGGACAGGCGGTATGGCCGACGTCTATCTGGCCGATGACGAGAAGCTTCAGCGCGAGGTGGCGCTGAAGGTCCTCCACCCACAATTCGCTACCGACGAGAACTTCGTGGCCCGCTTCCGCCACGAGGCCCAGGCGGCCGCGGGGCTCAACCACCCCAACATCGTCTCCATCTACGACTGGGGTCAGGAGGACTCCACCTACTTCATCGTGATGGAGCGCGTCGAGGGGCGGGACCTGAAGCAGATCATCCAGGAGGACGGACCGCTGCCCGCGAGCATGGCGGTCGGCATCGCCTCGCAAGTCGCCAATGCGCTCACCTCCGCCCATCAGAACCACATCGTCCATCGCGATATCAAGCCGCACAACATCGTCATCAACCCGGAGGGCATCGCCAAGGTGACCGACTTCGGCATCGCCCGCGCCACAGCCTCCAATATCACTCAGACGGGATCGGTCATGGGAACGGCCCAGTACATATCGCCGGAACAGGCACAGGGCCAAGAGGTCGGGCCGGCAACCGACATCCACTCGCTGGGCGTCGTCCTCCACGAGATGATGACGGGCGAGGTCCCGTTCAACGGCGGCGACAGCGCGGTCGCCATCGCCATGAAGCACGCCTACGAGGCGCCGCCCAAGCCGCGCTCAATCAATCCGAAGGTCCCCCGGGCGCTGGAGTCGGTCATCCTGCACGCGATGGCCAAGCACCCCGAGCGACGGTACGCGTCCGCCGAGGAGTTGGGGACCGACCTCGCGCGCTTCAGCAAGGGCCGGCCTGTCTCGGCCGTTCCGGCCGTGGAGCAAACGATGGTCCCGGCACGCGCGGCGGCGCACGCGCGGGGCGCGGCGGCTCAGCCTCGCCGTTCGGCGCCGGCAGCGCCCCGGCAGACACGCCTGTGGCCATGGATCATCGCCGCGCTGATCGCACTGATGATCCTGGCTGCCGCTGGGTGGGCGGTCGTAAGCTTCATCGCCGGAAACAACGTCAAGGTACCCGCCTTGACGGGGAAGACCGTGGCCGAAGCCCGGCAGGAGCTCACCAAGCTCGGACTCAAGTTCGCCATCGACCAGGTCTATGACGCCAAGGCGCCCAAGGGAGAAGTCACCAAGCAGCAGCCTGAGCCGGGCGAAACCCTGCCCAAGGGGAGCATCGTCTACCTTACGGTGAGCCGTGGGGTCGAGATGGTGAAGGTGCCCGACGTGAAGGGTGCCTCCCTCGAAGACGCCACCTTCTCCTTATCCCAGGCCGGCCTGCGTGTCGGCAAGGTCCAGGAGGTCTACAGCGACACCGTGACGAGCGGAAACATCGTCAACCAGAGCCCGGCCGCGAGCAAACAGGTTCCCAAGGATTCCGCGGTGCGCCTGTGGACCAGCAAGGGCAAGAACATGGTCATCGTGCCGGCTGTCACCAACATGAGCGAGAGTCAGGCCTACTCGACCCTCGCGTCGCGCGGCCTGACCATGGTCCGTCAGTGGGACTTCTCTTCCTCGGTGCCCAAGGGGAAAGTGATCGATCAGGACCCGAACGCCGGGGAGCAGGTCGAGCGGGGCGGGTCCGTCACGGTCGTCATCAGCAAGGGGAAAGAGATGGTCGGGGTGCCAGACGTCGTCGGATGGAACGAAGCCACCGGCAAGACTAAGCTGGAGAACGCCGGGTTCTCGGTTGAGATCGAATACGTGGTCGATCCGCCCAACGCGGGCAAGATCGTCGATCAATACCCCGACGGCGGCAAGCAGGCCGAGAAGGGGAGCATCGTCAAGGTCCAGGTCGGCAAGGTGTAGCTCCGGCCTATACCTCCAGCCAATCGACGACCTCGTAGTCGCGCGGTGGGGCGGCAGGCTCTTCATCGGGATAGCCTACCAGAATCAACGACACGACCTCCCGTCCGTCCAGAGCAAGAAGCTGAGCCAACTGGTCCTTTACCCACACCGCGGCGGTGCAGCAACACGTCCCAAGGCCGGACTCATATGCCTTGAGCTGCATGTTCTGAATCGCACACCCCGCCGCCAGCAGATAGTTGACTCGGTCCAGATGGTTGTCGCTCTTGGGCACGCTCAGCATGATAAGGACGGGCGCGCCGCCCAGGTCGACGAAGAACCTCTTCGCCGCCTCACGGTGCTTGCGCCCCATCGAAGCCAACGCGTCTTGGAGATGGACCGTACACATCCCCACAACGGAGGCGACCTGATCACGGGTCTTGCCGCCCGCCACGTGGAAACACCATGGCTGCAGGTTGAAACTGGAGGGGGCCTGCACGCCGCCGCCTATCAGCCCGGCAAGCATCTTCTTGGGTACGGGGTCGGCCTGGTAGCGCAGAACCGTCCGCCGGTTGGCGATGGCACGCTCGAGCGCCAGCGTGATCACCCCCGTCTGCTTGCGGCCGGCCTCGCCTCGGCCGGTGAACCCAGCGCACTCGTCGGCAGTATCCCATGCACGAGCCGGCACTTCAACACACACAACCTGCTCCCCTATTGATTCGCGCGCCCGAGTCTGATTACCTCAAGTGTGTGGGCGGCAGCACCTCCGTCACCCACAGGGGGAACATACGGCTCACGTAACAACTGCTACAATTGCCTAAGGACCACCCGTCCGGTCGCCGATGAGAGTGTACAGAGGCTAGGCAGGGAGAAGCAGATGAATACCACCGGCCAGGGTGGGGCTGAGTCCGACGACCTCGGCCCTTGGCGCACTGGGTTGTTCCTCTCGCGGGCGGACGGTGCCATCAGCAGCGTGATCGACGTCGACGAGGTCGGCGCTTCCTACCCCCATCTGACGGCGGTCGAAGTCCTAGATGACTTCTTCTCCGCAGCCAACAGGCGCCGTCTCTTCACCTCCATCCAGAAGAACCGTCTGGATGGCGTCGTGCTGGCCGCGGAGTCGCCTTTCTACTACGAGAACTCCCTTTCCGGCTCCCTCTTCCTCGATGAGCTCATCGAACTCGGCATCAACGTGAACCAGATCGGCTATGCCAACCTTCTCGAGCATGTCGCGCTGCCGCACAAAGGACGGCGGAAGCTCGCCACCATCAAGGCCCGCGCTCTCATCGACGTGGCCTTGGCCAAGGTGCACCGGTCCCACCCTGTCGAGATGGTCATCATCGCGCCCCGCCAGTCGGTGTGCATCTTCGGCACCACAATCGGTGGCATCTTCGCCGCCCAGCGGTTCCTCGAAGCGGGCTTCCGGGTCGACCTCATGGAGGAGCAGGAGGACGTGCGAAGCCGCAGTGACAGCCAGTCGGACTTCGCCTTCACCCTGGGCTATGTCGAAAGCCACCCGCGGGCGACCTTCCACTTCGGCGTGCGCATCGCCGACGTGTACGGATGGTGCGGAGACTACACAGTCGAGTACGTGGAGGACGGCCGGGCTAGAACGCTGAACGCCGGCGGCCTGGTCGTGGCCTTGGGCGACGACCGGGACTGGACGGCGCGCCTCCAGCCGCTGGTGCAGATCGACACCGACGAGGAAGGCCGGTTCCGCGTGAAGAACCCGACCACCCTGCCGGTGCAGACGCGGGACCCGGGCAAAGTCGTCATTCCGTGGACCGGCGAGACCCGCATCCACGAGGAGGTAGCCTACGCGGACTCCGCCACCCTCACACTGCAGATACCGCTCAGCAAGAAGGAGATAGGACACGCGCTGGTCATGTCGGAACTGGACGAGGACGTGTGCGGCGGATGCGGGACGTGCGTACGCACCTGCGCCTTCCGGGCCACGACCATCGACCAGGCGCAACGCGTCTCGGTGATCGACCCACGCCGCTGCCGGGGCTGCGGCAACTGCGTGGTGGCGTGCCCGGTGGCGGCGCGGGACTTAGTAAACTACACCGACCAGTACATCACCGACGCCATCCGCATCCTGGGCGCGGGACCGCCGCTGGGCAAGATCAGGATCCTGGCCATGCTCTGCGACGGCTGCGGCTATCCGGCCGCCGACCGGGCCGGGCGCATGGCTGCCGAGGACAAGAGCCTGCGCTATGAGCCGTACGTGCTGCCGCTCGGTATCGAATGCGGCGGCCGAATCGACACCAAGTACGTGCTGCAGGCTCTGAACGTCGGGTTTGACGGCGTAATCATCGCCCGCTGCCGGCGCGGCCACTGCCACAACATCATCGGTAACCGCGACATGGACGGGCGCATGAGCCTCTTCCGGACCGTCATGCGCGCGTTCGGGCTGGACGACGAACGCCTCCGCATCTTGGACATATCCCCCCAAGAGGGAGAGCGCTTCGCCCGCGAGATCCAGCGTTTCTCCACGGACATGGAGCGGCTCCGGAAGCAAGTCAAGCAGGTGAGGTAGATGGCAAAGAAGAGGACGGTCGCCACAGCCTGGCTGTCCGGGTGTTCCGGGTGCCACGTGGCCCTGCTAGACCTGGGAGCGGAGCTCCTGGACTTCTTCCAGCAGATGCCGTTGGCCTGCTCTCCGCTGGCCGACACGCGCGTCTTCCCCGAAGTGCACGTGGCGCTGGTGGAGGGAGCGGTTGCGTCAGAAGCCGATCGAGAGCAGTTGCTCGGAATCCGCGAGAAGTCGACCTACCTAGTCGCGCTCGGCACCTGCGCGGTGTTCGGCGGCATCGCCGGCCTGAGGAATCTGGTTACCGGGGACGACGCGCTCGCCTGCACCTTCCAGGACGGCGACCAGATCGCGGGCGGAAGTCCGCCCGAGGCAGGCCAGGTACCCGCGCTCCTGGAGAAGGTCATGCCCTTGGAGGCGGTCGTCGCGGTCGACCTGGCCATCCCGGGGTGCCCCCCGACTTCGGCCATGATCGCCAAGGCCCTGGAGTCGCTGCTCAAAGACGAGATGCCGGTGTGGCCGTCGCGGAACTTGTGCGTGGAGTGCGATCGCGAGAGGCGGGACATCCTCATCCCCAAACAGCAGTTCCTGAGCGACTCCGTCTACGCGCCGAAAGAGCTGCAGGAGTTGGTCGGCTCGGCCTTCCTGCTACCCCGGCGTCCGATGCACGCCGAGAGCGTCTACGGCTCGTTCGAGCTTCCTGAGATCGACCCCCACCTCTGCTTCCTCGAGCAGGGCGTGCTCTGCATGGGGCCGGCCACGCGTCAGGGTTGCCGAGCTAGGTGCTTGAACGTCAACGTGCCTTGTCGCGGTTGCTTCGGGCCCGCCCCCACCGCCCTGGAACAAGGTGCGAAGATGATCGACGCGTTGGCCGCCATCCTACCGGCCGGCGCGCTCATGTTGATGGAAGACATCGTCGGCACCGGGTATCGATACTCGCTGGCCATGTCCGAGTACGGCCCCAGGCCGCAATCGAAGACTCGGCCGGCGGCCCCGGGTGCCGGCCGCAGCCGCCGGAAGGGAGGCCGCCATGGCTAAGGGCGCCAAGGCAAACAAGGCAACCGGCGCCGCAAGGAAGCCGGCCGCCGGGAAGACAAGGACGCTTCTGATCGAGCCGGTCAGCCGGGTCGAGGGGCACGCCCGGGTCACCGTCGAGACCGACACGGCCGGCCGCGTCAAGGGGGCGCGGTTCCACGTCGAGGAGTTCCGCGGCTTTGAAAGGTTCTGCGAAGGCCGCATGTTCTGGGAGATGCCGCTCATCGTAGGGCGCATCTGCGGAATCTGCCCTACCAGCCACCACCTTGCCTCGGTCAAGACCTGCGACGACCTTCTTGAGCTTGAGATACCGCCGACAGCCAAGATGCTGCGCGAACTGATGCTGCTCGGCGAGGTCATCAGCTCTCACGCCATCCACTGGTTCTACCTTGCCGCGCCGGATTTTCTCATCCCCGATGCGGCCCCCGCCGAGCGCAGCCTGATCGGCCTGGCTAAGCGGCAACCGGAGATGGTCGGCCGAGCCGTCGAGCTCCGCCACATGGCCCAGCGCATCGTGACAGAAGTGGGAGGCCATCCGGTGCAACCTGTGACCGCCATCCCCGGCGGTATGAGCCAACCACTCTCCCCAGCCGCCCGGCATCGCCTGCTCAAGGCGACCGAAGGCATCATCGAACATGGAGTGTTCGGTCTGGAGATCGCCAAGAAGGCCGTCCTTGAGGCCGGTGAGCGCTTCTCCGGGGTGCCCGCGCGGCCGACGGCCTTCATGGCCCTGTCGCAGAGCCGCGCTTTCGCCATGTACGACGGCGACCTCACCGTGATAGGCGCCGACGGCGTGGAAACCGACGGATTCCCGCCGTCTGAGTACTTCGACCACATCGCCGAACACGTGGAGCCCTGGACCTACGTCAAGTTCCCCTTCCTGAAGAAAGCGGGGTTCCCGGGTGGAGTGTTCCGCTGCGGCCCGCTGGCCCGGCTCAACGTGGCCAACCGCATCGACACAGAACGGGCATCACGCGAGCTTCTGGAGTTCAAGGAACTGGTGCCAGGCCATCCGGTCCAGGGAACCATCTACTACCACTACGCGCGCCTTATCGAGGTCGTCTACGCGGCCGAGCGGATTCGCGCGCTGCTGGAGGACGACCGCATCGTGGACGGGGAAGTGCGCGTCCGGGCCACCCGCCAGGAGGGCGAGGGGATCGGACTCGTGGAGGCCCCGCGGGGCGTGCTCCTGCACCGCTATCGCGCCAATAAGTCCGGCAAGCTCGAGGGTGTGACCTTGATGGTGGCGACCGTCCACAACAACGCGGCCATAAACGCCGACGTACGGGAAGTGGCTCAGCGGCGAGGGGTCGCGCCGTCGCTGGCCGACGAGGCCGCCACTGAAATCGAGATGATAGTTCGCTGCTACGACCCCTGTTTGTCGTGCGCGACACACATGCTGGAAATGGTGCCGGCCAGGAGCCGCCGGGCACCCCGGGCTCCCGAGACAGAGAAACCGTAGGGAGCATCGGTGATGGAGGTAACGGCGGCCCTCGAAGCGGTTGTGAAACCCCGGCTGGAGGACGCCTTCGGCAAGGGCATCGCCATGCTCATCGTGGTAAGCTCCGCCAACGGCGCCAACCTACCCCTAGTGGGCCTATCCAAGACACACTACACCAAGCTCATCAAGGCGATCTGTTGTGACCATCGGGTAATGGAGCTGTGGGGAGATGCCGGCGCTGAAGCACAGGAGCGCGAATGGGCGATGCTGCTGGACTGAGTCACCCAGCAACGGCAATCAGTGTCCGGTCACTTTGAGATCCGCCGGGGACAGCGCCTCGATTGTCGCAAGAAAGCGGGTCCCACCGGAGTTCACGCCCTTCAGCTGGTAGTAGGGAATCAAGTACTTCTGGTCGTCGCCATCGGCATGGCTGTAATAGGCCAAATGCACTGAGAGCACGCGCCCAGAAGTTCCCGGAGCTGGGCGCTGCTCGCCTTGAGTCAGGATTTGACCGCGCCCGGACTCGATGCCACTTGCTGCGGCTTCTGGCGCGATAATCCGATACCTGGCTATGGGAGTGTCCTCCGCTTCACGCCAGACGCAGTCCGCTCCAACGATCTTGCCGGCGTCCCCAAACTCAACCCATATCTTCTCCCCGACTCCGGTCACCGGGATGCCGGATATCTCCCTGTGCCGAAACACCGCCACAACCGAGAACGGATATGTGACGTCCTTGCCGTCCACGAGCCGGCTAGCCGTGTTCTTGACGACCCGGTCGAACTCAGCGCTTGGCTTCATCAAGCCGTTCTTGGCCAGGAAGTCCGTCGCCAGACGACGATACTCTTCGTCAGGCAGCACAGCACTCAACGGCTCAACTCCGGACTCCCCGGAAGCGGAAGAGTAGCTCCATCGGCCAGTCTGTTTGTTGACAACCAGTTCTCCTGACCCGGACCGCGCAAGGAATGCCCAATCGCGGTCCTGCACGGTCGCGCCCAACCCGAGGCGATCCGCCATGCCCTGTGCGGTCTGACGATCCACGTCCGCATTCCTGACCGCATACACCGGCACGTCGTCCGGCAGGGGGGGCAGCGTGCAGTCTATCGTCAACTCGCGGAGCACAAACGAGTGCGCTGCTCTAGCCAAGGGGGGCGTTTCCAGCCGTCGACCCCGGGCTGCACCGACGACATCGGAGACCGATTTGCCGCAGCCAGCCAGAAGGCCTAGCGCGCCTGCTAGCGCAAACAGCAGGCGAACATGACGATGCGCTGTGTCGATCCAGCGAGCACTCTCCACGTCATCCTCAAGTGTTGTAGTCCAAACGCACGTAGTTGCTCTTGTTGTCCCAGTAGCGCCCCGGGTCGCTGCTGACAGTGCCATAGCGCCACAGGTGGTCTTCGGCGCAAGGTTTCGCGGTGAACACACTGGGTCCGTTCCCATCGGGCTGCGTTTCCTGCGCATACTTCACCCATGAACTCTTGACCGTGTAGCTCATGATTGCCCAGTTAGAGAAATGCGTACCACCATTGGCATGAAGTGTCATGTCGGTTCGATAGCCACAGATCGAATGCAGTCCGTCGCACACACGGCCATACACATCACGGTTGGACCCCTCCAGGAAATGGCACGTGAACGCCAGCAACCACTCTGCGTCCTTGTCCCCCAAGTCCATTTCTGTGGTTTCGGCATACCAGTCGTCCATCTGAATCTGGAATACGAACTTGTTACTCCATCCGTGTCCCGCCCAGGCAACGAGGTCCACGTCGTCTGCGGCATAGTCGTCGTCGCCCCCAAGCCTGGACGTGTCCTTGAAGTCCCGCTCCCAAGCCAGGTCTTCGCCATACGAGAACTGCCAGCCCCAGCCCGTGTCCGGATCGTCCACGATATCCTTCAGCGTTTCCGCATTTCCCCTTGCAGAGGGTCGCGCCATCCCTGCAGCTGGCCCCGTGTCGTATTCTGTAACCCACTCCACGCCTATTTCCACCGGGCTCCCAGACGGATCAGCCCACGCGACAGCAGGGACTGAGGCGCAAGCGCATATCCCCAGTAAGCCTGCGACGACCCACCTACGGAGAGCCCTCAAAGCGTCCTCCAGGTTCACGCTTGACCGCATCCGACCCCACCCACATGCGACAACGGAACATCACATCTTGCCTGCATTCAGGCTATGTGCGGGGGGGTGTCATGTCAATGCGTGAAACGTCCGTGAAACGTCCGTCTCTTCTGGACGTGCGTCCAGGCCACGGAGTCCCGAACTCCCGCCCCAAGACCGCCGGAGCACGGGAACTCGAGTCGACCCAACTCGTCGACTGGTCGGCCGGAGGTATCCGGAGACATCTAGGACTGGGTGGGCCCATGTGTTGCGGTGGGAGCGCAGGTTTCGTCTAGGCCGTGGCGGGGACGCCACTGTCCTCGAGCTGCGCCACCGGTTCGCTCTCGATCACGCGGATGAGCGCCTCCACCGCCATCGGGTCGAGTTGGGTGCCCGCCACCCGCCGCAACTCCGCAACCGCCTCGTCGTAGCTCATGGCCTTGCGGTACGGACGGTCGGCGGTCATCGCTTCGAATGTGTCGCAGACGGCCAGCACCCGCGACTGCATCGGTATGTCTTCTCCCCCGATCCCGTCCAGATAGCCGGCGCCGTCGAATCGCTCGTGGTGGTGATAGATGATGTCGATGGCGTCGGTCAGGCTCTCGATCGGCTGCAGGATAGCCGCCCCGATGGCAGGATGCTGCTTGACCTGCTCGAACTCTTCATCGGTGAGCCGCGACGGCTTGAGCAGAATCTGCTCCGGAACGCCGATCTTGCCGACGTCGTGCAGGAGAGCTGAGGTCTCCAGCAGCTTCAGCTCCGCCGCCGCCATACCCATCTCCCGTCCGACAGACACCGCCAACTCGGTCACGCGCACCGAGTGCCCCCGCGTGTAGCGGTCCTTGGCCTCGATGGCCTGCACGAGCGCCGCGATCGTGCTAAGGTTCGCCTTCTCCATCTGCTTGAAGAGCCTGGCAGTTTGAATGTAGATGGCGGCCTGCCTGGCGATCGAGGAGAAGAGCTGGAGGTCCCGCTTGGCGAACGTCTTTGCGCCCCGCTTGTCGTTTATCGAGATGACGCCCAGGACTTCGTCTCTCGTCTTCAAGGGCACGCACATCGCGTCCTTGACATTGCGTACGCCGTCGAACCGGTGATCCTCGACACCGTCAAGCAGGAGCAGCGGCTCGCCGGTCTGCGCGACATAGCCGGAAATCCCTTCGCCCAGACGCCGCTTCACGTTGTCGACCAGTCGTTGGTCCAGGTCGCGAGCTGCGGCGATGGTCAGGGTGTCGCCGTCCTCCTCCAGGAGCATGATGGAGCCGGAGGTGGCCCGCATGAACTTGATGCACATGTGAAGCAACCGATCCAGCCGCATCTCCAAACTCAAGTTCTCTGCCAGCGTCTCGCTCAGCTTGAGGTAGAACTGCAGCTCAGCGATGTGCTGGTCCCGCTCGAAGAGCACTCCCTGCAGCTTGTCGCGGCTGGTGCGCTGCCGCTCTACGAAGCTGTAGGCGGCAAACGCCGTGCCGGCGATCAGGACCACCCGGATGGCCAACTCCATTATGTAGGTCGTCGGCGCCTGACGGACCGCCTCGAAGCCGATGGCGAGCACGAAGGCCGACGCGAACAGGGTTGCGGAGACGGCTGTGAACCATATGACATAGCGGCGCGAGCAGTAGAAGGCGGCCGCAATCACGGGCACGAAGAACAGGATGTCCGTCAAGTGGGCAAGGTCGCGGCGCTGCCACGCGTACATCAAGCCGCTGACAGAGACCAGGAACGTTATCAGCAGTATGGGCAACCGCCCGGCCGCGATGCGCTCGGCGCGGCCCGCCTCAGGTGTTCGCACGTTGTAACCTCCAGAGCTGCGCTTCTCCGTGCAGGCAGCATCTGTATCGGCATCAGGGCTGGAAAGACTTTAGCCGGAGGTTACAGCCAGGGGGAAAAGGGCCGGTCGAGACGCCCAGCCGTCAAGACTCAAAGGGTGCGGGCGGAATCAGCCGCCCTCTCCCGTGACGCGGACCGCGCACGCGCAACCATCCTGGCGCCGGTCCGACTCTCGTCGGTTGGTGGGCACCGCAGCCTCTGCCCGACGCCGCTCATCGAAGCGGCGGTCCAGGAAGACGACAGCGTCAGGCCAATACTGGAAAGCCTCCGCTATCTTGGCGCGCACGGGAGCGAAGTCGCGGGCGACAATCACCTTTTGCACTGAGCAATAGGGACAGGCATGGAAGTGTAGGCTCCCGCTGGTGTAGCTGGTCCGATTGCACTTTGGACACGTGTACTCTTCCGCTGTGGGTCCCCTCCTCGGCGAACACTCAGAGTGGTGTTGACTCGTGATTATAGAACCCTTGGCCGCATTTGGCTAGTACTTAGCTTCCCTAAGCTCCCACCAGGCCTGCAGGCCGAGGAGGACGATTACCAACAGGATGAGCACGCCGACAGCCACATCGACAGAGAACGCGTGGAGACCCCACCGATTGTACCAGACGATATCCGCGCTCGCGTACGTGATGGCCAGCTGAACGAGGCTAAGGAGCGCCACCGTGATCCCGGTGCTGAACCGCGGGGCGGCGACCCGTGGCATCCAGAAGAAGAGGCCCGCCGTCACGACCAGCAGGAACAACCCGATTCCGCCGATGCTGATGACGAACCAGAGCGGGCTCATCCAGCTGTCGGGCCGGCCCGTCAAGCCGAAGTGGGTGGCGACGCGCGACGGCAGCGATGTGTAGTTGTAGGCCATGATCCAGACGCTGGACAGATAAAGGCCCACCGGGATGGCCAGGTACGCGGGCGAGATGAGCGCCGGCTTGGGCACGTCGGCCGGGCTGCTCCTTTCGCCCAGGGCGCCCTTGGCCGCTACGACCGCGTGTCTCATCTCCGCCTCGAAAGCACGAGGATCGGCGGGGCTCACCAGGATCTTGCCGGCGCCGCCCCGCGTCTCGACGAGCACGGTCTCCGCGCGGTTGGTGCAGTACATGCGGAACGCGCCGAGGTCGGGTGAGGCGAAGTGGCCGATCCACCCGAACAGCCCTCCGTCGCCGAAAGTGCGCACCGTCTTCCAGCCCGCGGCATGAGGTTGATACGACACGTGGGTGACCACATTGAGCGGGATCCGGATGGGTTTCAGCCAGTGACGCCTAATCGACAGGTGGGACGCGACGAGATCATAGGAGACAGGCGCCATCGCCCAGGTAGCGAGCACGCTGATGCCCAGGATGGTGGGCAGCGCCAGAGCGGCGGCGCCGACCAGCGGCGCCAGCGGAACTTCTGTCACCACAGAGAACGCGAAGAACGCCAGCGTCGCGTAGGTGATGATGCGCGCGTGCCCGTCCAAAGGCGCAGCCGGATGGGTCGTCACCGGCACCTCCTCTGTCCCCCCGGCCGGGCGGTCGTCCTCGCCTCACCGGAGAAACGCTCAGTCCAGCGCGACGATGCGCGCCTCGAGCCCCACCCCGCCGGCACTGCCCGATTCCAGGAGCGCCACCGTCATGTGGTCCGAGAACCGCTTGTCGGTCGGGCTGCCTGGGTTCACCATGAGCACCCCGTCTATCTCCTTGATGCCTGCCTCGTGCGAGTGCCCGTAGACGATCGCCGCCACGTCATCGAACAGCGGCCGGAGTCCCTCGGCGAGGCCCTGCGGGGCGCCCCGGCCGTGCGCCAGACCGACTCTGCAGACACCTAACTCTATAACAAGTTGCTGCGGCAGCGTCCAGCGCAGGTCCGGATGGTCCATGTTGCCGGCGACTATGTGGAGCGCCGGGCCCAGCCCGCGCAGGTACTCGACGACCTCGTGGCACACGCTGTCGCCGGCGTGCAGGATCATGTCCACCTCGGCCACGAACGGTTCGATGGCCGCCGCCAAGGCCGGAATCTCGACCCGCGTGTTGACGTGGGTGTCGGATATGGCCAGAGCCCTCATTCGGAGGTTTTCCGGACGTAGGTGCGGTACTCGCCGTTCTCCTCGTCCAGCCCCAAGAACTCGTTGCCCGTCGCTTTCGCCCAGGCCGGCATGTCGGTCTTGATGCCCTCGTCGTCGGCCACCACCTCGAGCACCTGGCCGACCTTGAGCTCCTTCATCTTCTGGCTGGTCTTGACGATCGGCATCGGGCAGTAGAGCCCGGTGCAATCGAGCGACACATCAGCCTCCATCGGCAACTCCTCTCGCAATCAGATGAACAGCGCGAGCTTGCTTTCGCGCGCTTCTTGGACGAACGTGGCCGCGCCCACGTAGCCGTCGACCCCCGGGATGAGGTCCTCTTTCGATATGGCCATGATGCCCAGAGTGGTCGTGCAGGCGTAGAACTCGACGCCCATCTCCTTGGCCAGCTTGATGGCCTCGGGGATTCCCAGGACGTTCTTTTCCTTCATCATCTTCTTCATCATCCAGGTGCCCATGCCCGCCATGTGGAATTTGGAGAGGTGCAGGCGGCTCACCCCGCCGCGATTGAGCATGTTGAGCATGTTGCGCATCAGGCCCTTGGACTTGATGCGCCCCCGGTCCTTTTTCAGCACGTTCAGCCCCCAGAACGTGAAGTACATCTTGACCGGCATTCCCATCGCGGCCGCCGCCAGCGCGATGTTGAAGCAGGCGATGACCTTGTCCAGGTCGCCGCTGAAGACGACGATGGTCGCCTTGTCCTGTTGCTCGATCATGTGACACCACCTCCCGCGCGCCGGCTTCCGGCGCGTTTGCTGCCCTATCCACTGCCCGTCTGCTACCCGGCTACTCCCCGGCCGGCTGCTCGCCACTCGAGCTTCCGCCCGGCGCCGCGATCTCGGCGCCGCAGCTCGGGCAGTGCGTGGCACCCATCTTGACGGGCTTCTCGCAGCTCGGGCACCGTCCGATCTCCTTGCCGCACGTCCGACATATGGGCAGGGCCATCTCCGTGGCCCCCTCGCAGTACGGGCAACTGCAGCCTGTCTCCACTTCCGCCTCCTTCTTGGGTCCGCCGGCGGCCGCTGGTTCGGCGCCGCGCCGGCTCTCGTAGTCCTCGATGGCCTTGTGCAATGCATCCGCGCCCAGGTTCGAGCAGTGCATCTTGTTGGGCGGCAGACCCATCAGCTCCTTGGCCACCTGGGCGTTCGTTATTCTTTTGGCTTCCTCCACCGTCTTGCCCTTGGCGAGCTCGCTGACCATGCTGGAGACCGCGATAGCGGCGCCGCAACCGAACGTCTGGAACTTCACGTGATCGATGCGGCCGTCCGCCACCTTGATGTAGAAGGTCATCATGTCGCCACAAACGGGGTTGCCCACCTCCCCGATGCCGTCGGCGTCCCCTATCACCCCGACGTTGCGCGGGTTCCGGAAGTGCTCCATTACCACGTCACTGTAGAGCGGCATCCACTCAACACCTCCTCCGGCCCGCCCTCAGCGGGCCTATCGGTTCTGCTCGTTGATGAACTGCGTGTACAAAGGAGACATGCTCCTCAGGCGCTCTACCACCGGAGGCATCGCCTCGAGCACGTGCGTTATGTCCTCGTCCGCGTTGTCTCGCCCTAGGCCGAAGACCACCGAACCCTGGGCGATCTCGTGCGATATGCCCATCGCGATCAGCACATGCGACGCCTTAAGCGCGCGCGAGGTGCAGGCCGAACCCGATGAGACCGCGATTCCCTCGTCCGCCAGGAACATCAGCATGGATTCGCCCTCGATGAAGCGCACGCAGAAGCTGGCGTGCCCGGGCAGGCGGGCCTCACGCGAGCCCGTGACCGTCGTATGAAAGATAGCGGCCGGCAGGCTGTCCAGCAGCCGGTCACGCAGAGGTCGCAGATGGGACGTCCGCTCCGCCATCTCGGCTTTCGCCAGCTCGGCCGCCTTGCCCAGCCCCACTATGCCCGGAACGTTCTCCGTCCCGGCCCGGCGACCGCCCTCCTGGATACCGCCGTCGAGCTGGGGCTGGAGGCGGACCCCTCTGCTCAGGAAGAGCGCTCCTGAGCCCTTGGGCCCGTAGAACATGTTGCCGGCCAGCGACAGGGCATCGACGCCCAGCTCCCGCACGTCTACGGGGATGGTGCCCGCCGCCCCGACGGCGTCGGTGTGCACGATGACCGCCTCGTCTTTGGCCTTGACCGCTTTCGCGATCTCAGCCACCGGTTCGACAGTTCCCACCTCGGTGTTCGCGTGCATCACCGACACCAACACGGTGTCCTCCCGGACGGATTTGGCAACGTCATCCGGCAGAACGAGGCCGGAGGAATCGACCGGCACCTCGGTCACCTCGAAGCCGAGTTTCCCTAGCGACTTGCCTGAGTGGAGCACCGAGAAGTGCTCGATGGCGGACACGACGATGTGTTTCCCGCGCTTCTGGTTGGCCATCGCCAGGCCCTTCAACGCCAGGTTGTTGGCCTCGCTCCCGTTGGACGTGAAGATGACCTCCTCTGGGGAGCAGCCTATCAGCCCGGCGACGCGTCCCCGGGCGGTCTCGAGCGCGTCACGAGGGGCATCGCCCCAGCCGTGGAGGCTGCTCGGGTTGCCGAAGTGCTCCTCCAGGTAGGGCAGCATCTCCGCCAGCACATCCGGGTGCAGCGGGGTGCCGGCCGTGTTGTCCAGATACGCTATGTCCATGGTGTCCCCTCGGCCACGACCTTGAGCTTCTCCGCGAGCTTGCGGCCGCTCTCGTATGCGTCGGCGAGCGCGCTCGGGTGCTTCTCAATCGCCCCCTTTGCGTCTACGCCCTCGTAGAACAGGTCGCCTTCATAGGTCACGTTGACCACAGCGAAGAAGATACGGACCAGCTTCCTTGCCGCCTCGAATTAGTCCTGCCGCTACATGCCGCCTACGCAAAGGAACAGCCGAAGACGCCGGGACTTGCCCCCATCGGCCACAATCGGCATCGTCAGCAGGTCCTTGTACACCCACAAGCTCTGGAAGCGGTCAATCATGCCTTTGACCTGGGCGGGCAGGCTACCGAAGAAGATGGGTGACGCTATGATGAGGCCGTCGGCCCGGCGCACGGCGTCGTAGACACGCTCACCGTCGTCCTCGTATGTACACGCACCTGTCTCATCGCAGCCCGCGCAGTCCTGACAAGGAAGGATGTCCATCTCGTTCAGGATGAGCGTCTCCGTCTCGGCACCCGCTGCCCGGGCGCCTTCGAGGGCCCGGTCGAGGAGGAGCTCAGCGTTCCCCCCGCGCCGCGGGCTACCCAACACTCCCACCACAAACACCGCTATCCCTCCGTTCTCCACACGTGTAGCCGGTCGCCCGGTCGGTCGCCCGGTCGGTCGCCCGGTCGATCGCCGGACCGGCCGTACGGCAGGGCTCCCACCAGAGAGTTCGCCGGCCCGTCCGCCGTATCCTGCCGGCAGCGGCTCCGCTTGTCCTCACGCCCGCCGCCCGACGCGTATCGTTGTGGCTACCTAGCTGCGAAAACATGCCGTTGGACGAACGTCCTCTACCGAGAACATACAACGTGGCCCGCCGGCCTGTCAGCGGACTTAACCAACCGCCGACAATTTCTACATGAAATTCTCACAGTTTCGCGCTACAATAGGGTCAGTCTCACGGACACCACCTGGCGTGCTAGTGCCTCAGCCGCCGCGTACCGTGGGGCTACGCGGCGGCGGTTGCCGACAAGAAGTTGACCCGCAACGGAAACCGCCGCTGCACCCTTTTTCTGGGCTTTCACCTGGACCTCGTGGTCGGCTCGTTGCGATCCGGGAGCGCCCATGGAACCGACGACCGATCCCATGGTCAAGATCTGCGGCCTCACTGCCGTTGAGGACGCGGAGTTCGCCTGCCGAACCGGCGCCGACTTCATCGGCGTGATCGTGGACACTCCCGAATCGCCGCGCAGCGTGGATGCCGATACGGCGCGCCGGGTCATCGCGGCCGCACAGTGCCCCGCCGTCGTCCTCACCTGCGACCTATCGGCTTCAGCAGCCGAAACGCTCGCCCGCGCGCTCGAACCGTTCGCGATGCAGCTGGCCGGCGATGAGGACATGGACACCGTTGGCGAGCTCACGCGGGGCGGGATACGTGTGTGGAAGTCCCTGCACGTGCGGCCTGACGAGACCGCGTCTGCCCTGCCCGCACTCCTGACGCAGGCCGAGGCCTATGTCGCCGCCGGGGCGGATACCATCGTCCTAGACACCGCGGTACTGGCCGGCGGGGTCAAGCGTCACGGCGGCACCGGCCGCACCCACGACTGGGACCTTGCCCGGGAGGTTATCGCTCAGACGCGCGTGCCCGTGCTCGTGGCCGGCGGCATCACGCCCGAGAACGCCGCCCGGGCGCTCGCCGCGACAGGGGCTTGGGGAGTCGACGTCTCGAGCGGAGTGGAGCTTTCCCCGGGCCACAAGGACCCCGGCAAGATCAGCGCGCTCATCGAGGCCGTGCGAGGGCGCTAGCTACTCCGGCACGTTGTACTCGCGCGACAGGCTCTCAGCCAGTATCTCGGCCTTGCGCACCTGCTCATAGGGGAATGAGCCGGTCGCCAGCACATAATGCGGGGGTTTGCGGTCGTACTCCAGGCCGAACTCGGCCGCCCGATCCCGGAGCGCTGTGCCGGGCAGCACGTGCAGCGTGGAGAAGACGAGGGTAGTGGGCCTCAAGCCCGCGATGAACCGCACCGAGTCCGCGAAGCGGAACATATTGTCCTCAGGAAGACCGATCATGAGATCGCAGAGCACGTGGATGCCCTGCACCTTCAAGAGCCTGATGCCTTCCGTGAACTTCTCGCGGTCGAAGTAGCGGTTGACGCACTCGAGCGAGACCTCGTTTCCGCTCTGCGGCCCGGTCTCCACGCTGACCACGCCGGCTTCCTTCAGCAGCCGGGCGGTCTCCTCGTCGATGAGTTCCGTCATCACCTCGACAGTGTGCAGCCAGGTGTTGTTCACGCGCGTCAGATGCAGCATCTTGGCCAACGCTTTCGTCTTGTCCTTCTTCAGGTTGAAGACGGGGTCGATGAAGGAGAAGCTCTGGACCTCCGGCGAGCGGGCGATGAGCTCGATCTCCGCCTTGGTCCGCTCCTCTGAGAAGTGGCGCAGCTTTGGGTAGTCCTTGCCCTCGTAGCAGTACGCGCAGTTGTAGGGGCAGCCGCGGTAGGTCTCCAGGTAGGTCGCGTGGTCGCGAAGCGCGATGGCCCCCGTGAGCCACGGCGACGGTATCTCGTCCAGCGGGTCGATCAGCGCGCGGTCCGGCGTGCTCCTGGGGCCCTCTTTGCCTTGATAGGTGATTCCCTCGATCTCCCAAAGGCGCCCTTGCCCCGTGGCGTAGTGACGCAGGAGTTCGGCGAACGTCGCCTCGCCCTCGCCACGGACGACGACATCGACGGCCGGGTTCTCGGCCAGCCACTGTTCGGCCACAGGGCCGACCTCGGGACCGCCTGCGACGATCTTGGTGTCCGGCCGGACCTGCCTGGTGAGCCGCGCCAGGTCGCTCATCTTCTCGCCGCTCCAGCAATAGACGGAGAGACCGATGACGTCCGGGTTCATCTTGGCGAAGTAGTAGACGATCTGGGCAACGTCGTTGCAGTCCACGCAGAAGTCCATCGTCTCGATGCTGTACATGGCGTCTGCGCCCTCATCTTTCAGCGCGTAGGCCTTGAGGTACCCAAGAGAGAGCGACACGTACCCATGTTGGTTGAATGACAAGAGGAGGACGTTCACCGGGCCCCCCTCAGCGCCGCGATGTCGGCCGAGTGCGCGCTCGCCGTCACCGTCTGGAACTCCTCCTCGCCACGAGCCTCCACGTACCGGCCCGGCGGACCTGGGCAGGCGACAGCCAGTTCGCAGCGATCGCACGCGGCGACGCGCACGGCCCCGGTCCAGCTCGGCTGCGCATATGACTCCGAGACATGATGCTCGTAGCCCGCCATGACGCAGTGGGGAAGCCGCTCCGTCCACACCCACAGACGGTTGAAGGCGGCCGTCTCGATGGCGTTCATGAGATACGGCACGGCATCCGACATCGCCAGCGCATCGTCGGCGAACTCAAGCGTCACGCGGTCCACCTTGAGCGGGACCGCCGTCTGGACGAGCTGCTCCGCGTGCGCGACGTTGCCGGCCGTCAAGAAGACGCGCAGCCCGATGAACGGGGCGGCCAGGCGACCCTCGTATCGGTCGATGGCCTTGAGGTACTGGATAGCCTGGGTCGCCTGGGCGAAACTCCCATCGACCCCGGTTACCGCGTCATGGACCGCGGGCGATGGACCATGCAGCTTGACCTCGTAGACGTGGATGCCCGCCTCGACGGCCGCCTGGGCGCGCGAGTAGTCGCTATAGGCGCGGGCGTTTGTCACGATCTTGACGCGCCGGAGGGCCAGGCGCTTGGCGTAGCGGGCCAGCTCGATGAGGTCGGCCCGGGCGGCCGGGTCCCCGCCCCAGAACTCAACGCCGTCAGAGGCCCCCGAGTCCGTGAGCTCCTGCCGGATCTCGTCGGCGGGTCGGCTCTCGCGCGGCTGCCCGTCGAACTCGCAGGCCGCGCACTTGTTCTCGCACTCCGTGCCCACGAAGATGCGCTTGTACCCGATCAAGGCGCCACCACTTACATCATGCCCCCTTGACGCACCCGGCCGACGTTGGCGCGTGCGAATTCGACCAGCGCTCCCACATAGTCGGCCAATCGGGGACATGAGATTCCGGAGCCTTCCAGGTCGGCGGTCGCGTTGGTCGCGTCGAAGTGGACCGGGCATCGGAAGTAGTCGACCATCTCCGGCTGGATACGGATGAAGCTCTCGATCGGCCCGACCGAGAGCGCGGCCTTCATGACGACCCCCGGCACCCGCAGGAAGACCATGTTCTTGCCCAGCTCAAGGGCGAAGAGCTCCAGCATCTCGCGAACCGTGAGCGGCTCCTGGTCGACCAGATGGTAGGTCCGCCCTGAGGGCTGCTCCAGGGTCGAGAGGTGCGAGACGGCCTCGACCACGAAGTCCACCGGAACCACGTTCAGCTCGGCCGCTCCATTCCCCGCCCGGGCCATGAAGAAATAGGACGGCAGCTTGTTCATGAAGAGCAGCGGGCGATATGCGTCGTCGAACCGCTCGGCCTCACCGGTGCCGGAATCGCCTACGATGATGGCGGGGCGGTAGATGGTCACGGGGAGGTTCGCCGCCTTCTCGGCCACCTCTTTCTCGGCCAGCATCTTGGTCTTCTCGAGCGGGTTCTTGAAGCCCTGCCCTATGTCCAGCACGGCCTCCCGATATGTCCCTGTCGTCCAGCCGGAAACGTAGGCCGTACTCATGTAGTGGAAGCGCTTGAGCCGCGGGCACTGCGCGGCAAGGTCCAGCGCGTGCATGGTGCCCTCGACGTTGACCTTCTGGCCGGTCGCCTCAGAGATTCCGAGGTCGTTCGCGGCCGCCAGGTGGAAGAACTCCGTTACTTTCCCGCGAACGGAGAACGAGTCGTCCGGGAAGCCAAGGCCGGGCTCCGTGATGTCGCCCAGGACCATCTTGATCTTGCCGGCATGCTGTTGGTGGCGGGCGAAGATGCCCGAGATCATCCGGCCCGCGACGCCCTCGTACTTGGGCTGCACCAGCACGATGAACCGCGCTCCGGGACGTTTGCGGACGAGGCACTCCAGCAAGCGCGAGCCGACGAAGCCGGGGAAGCCGGTCACGAACACTGTCTCGCGTGGGGCCTCTTCCGAGACCTCGAGTTCCGGTTCCTCTGTCACATCCTCGTCGGCCGGATGAAGCTCGACGGCCGCCAGATCGTCCATGACGAACTCGTCCGGCACCGACTTCCTGCGCGGTGCCTTCCTGGGGGCAGCCTTCTTGGGTGAAGCCGTCCCGGGAGCAGCCTTCCTCGGCGGAGCCCCCTTGGGCGACACCTTCACGGATGGACTTCCGTTGGATTGGGCCTTCTTGGAGGACGTCTTCTTGGACAGTCTCTCGCTGGGCGGAGTCTTCTTCGACGGACTGCTGCTGGGTGGAGCGTCTTCTGCCATGATGCGCCCATGTTAGGCAACGCGCCGCGGAGTGTCAAAGCCGCCGCTCAACTAGGCGGGCCGACGGGCCGATAGCACACCTGTAAGGCCGAACCGTCACACACGGGGGTAGCGCCATGGAAGAGAACGAGAGGACCAAGACGTGCCCGTTCCTGTCTGCCAAGCTGGTGGACGGCTCAGGCCAAGTCGTCCGAACGTTCCCGGCCGAGGCGGCCTGCACGCGGGACGACTGCGCGTGGTGGTACGCGCCCGCGGGCTCGTGCGCGATGGTCGCCGTCCCGCAGGCGCTGCATCTCTCCGGGATGCCGCAGGAATAGCATCTACCTTGGTGGAGACGATCGGATTCGAACCGACGACCCCCGCCGTGCAAAGGCGGTGCTCTCCCAACTGAGCTACGTCCCCGACTAGACCACCCGCCCGTCGAGCCAAGCGCGCCTATGCGCTACGCGCTCAGGCCCACGCGGCACAGGCGGGCAGGCGTAATGAGTGTAGGGAAAACAATGGTGGCGGGCAACCGCCCCCGGTCTGCTACTCACCGGTGAGCTTCTTCAGGGCCGCCTCGGCCGCCTTCGCCACCTCAGGGGACGCGTCGCGCGAAACCTCGACCAGCACGTTCTGTACCGAGCGGCTGCCAAGCTCGCCGAGCGCCCAGGCGGCCTTGGTGCGCACTTCATCGGGCTTGGTACGCCGGCGCGACCACATCCCTTCCCGGCGCAGGACGTCGACAAGGGTCGGGGCGACCTCCGAGTTCTTCAGGCATCCCAGCGCATGCACCACCTCCAGCTGCAGCGACGGGTGCTCGTCGTCGGCCCGGCGCGACTTGTTGGTGACCAACACCGCCAGCGCCCCAGCCACGCTCTTCTCGCCGGAGTCGCCCAGGAGACGGGCGGCATCCAGCCGGATGGACAGGTCGGGGTCCCTCAGGGCCTTCACCAGGTACGCCAGCGACTTCATCGACCGGATGCGGGCCAGCGCGCGCACGGCTTGCCGGCGCACCGGCACCTCCGGCGACTCCATCACGGAGAGGATCTCATCGACCACCGTGAAGTCGCCGACCTCCCCCAGCACCATGAGGATGCTCTCAGCCAATTGAGGCGGGGTGTCCGGCCTGAGCTCCCCGCCCAGGCGCTGGGACACACTCGGCCCGATACCCCTTAGCGCCTGGACGACGTTCTTGTGGATACGGGGATCGGCCGTCTCCCGCAAGGTCGTAAGCAGCGGGTCCACCGCGCCGTCTCCGATGCGGGAGAGCGCGGTCGCCGCCTTGGACTGGACTTCCGCGTCATCGGACTCGAAGTCGGCGATCAGCGACTTGGAGCACTCGCGCGTGAACTCGGAGAGCGCTATCTCGATCCGCTCATGCTGTCTGACCGGGCGCTCGGACTTCTCGCTCAAGTGTCGCCGAAAGAACCCGAGCGCGACCAGCACAGGGTCCAGCTCGGTGCGATTGACATGCGAGATGGCGAGTTGGGTCAGGGCGTCCGCGAGCACGCCGTAGACCTCGATGTCGCCCTCCTTGTTCATGGCGCCGATGATCGTCTCCTCGAACGGCGCCAGCGCTTCCAAGTTGTCCGCCCGGATGGCCTCCTCGCACAGGGAACAGAATGCCTTGGCGGCCTGCAGCCTGATGGATGGGAACTTGTCGCCCAGGTTCGCCAGCAACTTCTCGACCATGTTGCGGGCAAGTTCCACGCGGTCGGTGTCGATGAGCTTCCGGAAGAGCGGTGGAAGCTTGGCCACCGTGCCCTCATCGAGGAGGTTCAGGCGGTCCTTCTCGTCCAGGCGCCTGGCTTCCCGGGCCGCCGGATCATGCTCGGACGGTTTGTGGGCCGGTGGGCGCTTGACGATGCCGGAGTCGATTAGCCGGTCGTAGACCTTGGGCAACACGGTGCGTCCTTTCGGACCCGTCATGATCTCATTCAAGAGCTTCTTCAAGCGTCGCGCCTGATCTTGGGCAATGGGCCCCACCAACCCCTTCCTGGCGAGCAGTTGGAAGCGGCCGGCGATCTCCTCGACGAGGCGCGCCGTACCATCTTCCGAGAGACGACGAACGATCTCATCGCGGTCGCTGATGCGGCCGGCCTCACGCGACAGGTCCTGTGTGAGGAGCGACGCGAGCGACGACGGGTCCAGCGAGGAGACCATCTCGCTCAACTTCCCGGAGAGGGCCTTGCGAAGCTCCGGATCCTCCGGGGCCGCTTCAGCGACACGCTCGAGTCCGGCGGCCATCTCCGTGGGTCGCTTGGTCATGCTTTTCAGTAACCCCGCCACCTCCTCGGGGTTATGCACGAGGTCCTCGGCCGCCGCAGGGTCTTGCGACATCCCCTTCAGGAACGCCAGGAAAGCCTCCGAGCGCTGCCTCGCCTCCTCCTCCGTGAGCGCGCCCGGCGGCCCTTCAGGGCCGAATCCGGGGGGCGCCTGGGGCGCCATGGTTGCCGTAGCGG
>CAYWVN010000003.1:0-4015 GCA_964461725.1 uncultured Coriobacteriia bacterium
TGGCGATGACGGTACCCTCACCGCCTTCCATGATCGCCATGCACGAGTTGGTGGTGCCCAAATCGATACCCAAAGCTTTTGCCATGTTCCATCACTCCTTCAGATGAGTACAGGCGTATTATAAAAGTTGAGTCCCATACTGTCAACGTTTCACTACCAGGCCCCCTGACCGCGCCATATAGTCACCGCAAAGTCACCGCCGGCCGGCACCGAAGAGTGGCGACGGGGGTTTGCGGTCGCGTCCGACAACCAGGCGGCCGCACGTACCGGACGACGCGGCAAGACGGCGCGGCAGGCGGTCGCCCGGCGCCACGGCCCGGCGGTCCCGCGGGCGGGCACGTGGAGATCCCCCGCGCAGCTCAGACGAGGCGGCGCAGAATCACATCGCCCTTCCATCTGTCTGGAGCACTCTCTCTGGGGCAACCTGTCTGGGGCGACCTTGATAATTGGCGCAGGATAATGCAGGATACAGGGTGACTGGTTGGTGCGGACGGACGAGCGGGGGCAGGATGATACCGAAGCTCAGCCCGCAGCTAGAGGGTTTCATCCGGAAGTACATCACGTCCTTCGTCAAGTGGGACCTCGTGGTATTCTTCTGCAAGAACCCCGGCGTGGCCAACACGGCGACGGCGTTGGCGAACCGTCTGGGGCGTAAGCCCTCCGACGTCTCGCGGGCGCTCGAAGATCTCGCGCAGGACGGATTGCTGGCCCGCGAAGCCGCTGACACGGATTCCGAGTATCGGTTCTCGACGCCAGAACACCTATCATCGATGGTCCATGAGTTCGTCGCGGCCCTCGAGACGAGAGAGAAGCGGCTCCAGATACTGACGGCGTTCTTGCGCAAGGGGGCCAGATGAGAATAGCCTCTGGTATTCCGGGACTGGATGAGCTCTTGGGGGGCGGCCTCTACGAGCGTACCTGCACGCTGGTCACCGGCCCCCCGGGCAGCGGCAAGACGACCCTGGGCCTCCAGTTCATCTACCAGGGCATCGTCGAGCGCCAGGAGTCCGGGATCATCGTCACTTTCGAGGAATTCCCGGAGACCATCTACCGGGACGCCCACAATTTCGGGTGGGACCTCAAGCGGTGCGAGGAGTCCGGACAGCTGCGGGTTCTGTTCACCTCGCCGGCGGTGCTGAAGGGCGAGCTGGAGAAGGAATCAGGGCTGCTCAATCGGCTGGTCCAGGAGATTGGCGCGCGCCGCATAGTGATCGATCCGGTCACCCATCTCAACCAGCTCACCGCTGACCCGCTCAAGCTACGCGAGATCAACAACGCCTTGGTGAACGGCCTGAAGCGCCTCGGGCTCACATCTATCCTCACGTGCGAGGTGCCCAAGATACTCGGGCCGCTCGGTCTCACCGACGGCGCCATCGCCTTCGTCGTCGACAACATCTTGCTCTTGAAGTTCGTCGAGATCGAGAGCCAACTGCAGCAGGCGATCATCGCGCTCAAGGTCCGCGGCAGCGATCATGTGAAGGAGATCCGCCGCTACCACATCGGCGATCACGGCATTGCGATCGAGACGAAGTTCCTGGGGCGGGAAGGCCTGCTTTCCGGGACGCCGAGAAGCACCGTCACAGAGCGCACTCTGCTGGACAAGGGCTTGATAAGAGGAAAGCAGGGCCGATAGAGATGGCTGGAATCGAAACGGCCGTTGAGTTCCTGAACGTGGCTGCCGGGCTCTTGGCCGCCGGGCTCGCCATGGCCACCCTCTACGTGGTCGCCGGTGAGCTGGCGAGCTGCTGGCGCTACTTCCTGGGCGGCATCCTGCTGTTCTCCGCTTCGGAGTTCATCGAGGGCCTCCGGCTGGTCCGCCTGTCTACCTGGGGCGGCTCGGAGGCCGTGTATATAGCGGTGCAGGTGGGGGCCATGCTGCTCATTCTTGTGTCGCTCCTGAAGCAGGTGGCGTTGATCAACCGCCTAAGGGAGTCGGGCAACTGATGGACTTGGCGGAACGCATCGTGATGATGATGGCGCTGGTGCTATCCGGCCTGACGGCTCTGGTCACGATGAACATATCCAGGCGTGTCGGCGGACGGCTGGCGATACCCTGGCGGTGGATCTTCCCGGGCATCATATTGTACTTCCTGGCCGCGGTGGCCAAGGTGCTCGAGGAGTTCGACATTGCGGCCTTCACCGGGATCCACGCGGTGCTCGAGTTCGGCTTCCTGGTGCTGGTCTGCCTAGGGCTATGGAGTCAGTTCAAGCTGTTTGCCGGTCTGACCCGGCGGTAGGGGGAGAGAGAGCGCATGGCAGCCGATTCGGAAACCATGGAGAAGATCGCCGGCGGGTTGGACAAGTCCACCCGCAAGTTCCTTCTGGCCGTGGGGCCCTCGGCGCTCAAGTGGGACCTGATCAGGTTCTACCATTCCAACCCCTTTGCGCTCCACACCACGCACTCGCTGGCGACCTTCACCGGACGTCGCCCGGACGAGGTGTCCAAGACCATCGACACTCTGGTGGAACTCGGAGTCCTAGCCAAGATATCCCAGGGAGAGGATCATCCACCCATCTACTCGTTCGAGCCCAATGACCAGATCCGCCAGGCAGTCGACAAGCTGGTCATGCTTTTCGCCAACCGTGAGGACCTGGTCCCGAAGCTCGCCACGATGCTCGGGGAGAAGTCCTAGCCTCGACGCCGCTCCCTCTTTCTTCCTCTAGTGTCGTCTGACCGGTGTGGTATAGTGAGGTTGCCATAGCCTCAGGGAGGGGATGCCGATGAGGGTAGCCAGCTCGACAGTAGCGCCCCTTGCCTCTGCTCCGGCATATGCGGACCTGGACGACGACCGCCTCGTTCTCCTTGCTCAGGCCGGCGACGACACGGCCCAGGCGGCCGTCCTGACCAAGTACCGCCACCTCGCTCAGTTCAAGGCTCGTTCGTATTTCCTGCACGGCGCCGATCGCGAGGACACCCTCCAAGAGGGCATGATCGGCCTCTTCAAGGCAATCAGGGACTACAAGCCGGACGGTCTATGCTCTTTCCGCTCGTTCGCGCTACTGTGCATCACCCGCCAGATCATCACCGCCATCAAGGCCGCCACCCGCAAGAAGCACAGTCCGCTGAACACCTACACCCCACTCGCGTACTCTGACTTCGACACGGAGCTATCCGCGAACCTGACCGAGACGATGTCGGCCGCCGGTGCGGCAGACCCGCTGGAGATGTTCATCGTCGATGAGGAGATCGATCGGATCAAGCAGGCCATGCGGCGAGCCCTCTCGGAGCTGGAATGGGAGGTACTGCTGGCTTACGTCGACGGCAAGTCCTACCGGGAGATCGCCGGCTCGCTGCACCGGCACACCAAAGTAATCGACAACGCGCTCTACCGCGTCAAGCAGAAGCTGCGCGAGCTCGACTAGTGGACTACCAGGATGCCGAGGTCCTCGAGCTTGCTCGAGATGCCCTGAGGGGTGCTGTTGTAGAGACAGGCAATCGGACGGAGGTCTTCCCGACGGATCGACATGACCTCGTCCGTGAAATCCCCCCGCTGTGACCGAATCAGCTCGAGATACTGGTTGATGGGTCCGCGCTCACGCACGGGCAGTTTGTCGAGACTCCGCAAGTCGATTTGGACCTGTCCGAGGCGCGGCGCCACGTCGGCCTTTCGCCCCTCCTCAGCCAGGAGGAACTCGACGGGAACCCGGAAGAAGGCAGAGAGTTCGTGAAGCCGCGGTACTGAAAGGCTTCTCTCGCCACGCTCATATGCGCCAAGGACCGAGGCCTTGAACTTCCCTTTCGATTTCTGCTCGACGTCTTTCAGGCTCATGCCCTTCTGGAGCCGGACGCTACGCAGACGTCTCCCCACTGTCTCCTGAAATGACATAGTGCTCCGCCTCCTATCAAGCGCCACGTTGTAATTAAAGGTTCTATCACATTCGCCACCCCGAGAGCAACCTCGGAAAGTAGGCGCTTGGTAGCTCTGGGTGGTCAATCGGCCACCGGGAGCGAAAAATGGACCGTCCGAGTACCCTTTGAGCCCCCAGGTGCTCCCCGCAACACTGTGAATCACCC
>CAYWVN010000003.1:4025-45402 GCA_964461725.1 uncultured Coriobacteriia bacterium
AAATCCCCGTGCCGCCCGTTCCCTAGTCGAACGCGGGAACGCGCCACTTCAGCTCCAGCCTTCTCAGGACTCCGCGCTTCCGCATGCTTCGGATGGCCTGGTTCACCGTTTCCACGAGCCGCGAGTCGGCCCGCAGGGCTATCGACACCGGCTGCGTCTCGACGGTGGGCGTGAGCACCCTCAGGTCAGAGAGACCCTGCCTACCATAGGCGAACAGGTACTCGTCGCTCGACACTGTGACCGCCGACACGCGGCCCGCGCGGAGGTCCGCCAGCTTGGCGGACAACCACTCCCGTCCTCCGGCCACGTGCGCCCGCCGCAACCGGACGCCCGGCACCAATCGGGACAGCGCCCGGTCCTGGTAGCCGTCGGTCTCGACGACGAGGCCCTTGACGTCGGTCAGCGACTCAAGCTCGCTGTCGGCCAGCGCCACCAGGAACGACCCTCGGTCGTAGTAGGGTTCGCTCATCACCAGTCCGGGGAAGGCACGCCGCGCATTCTCAGATGAGCCGTAGTACTCTCCCGTGACGCCGATCTCGGCCCGTCGCTCTAGCACGCGGTCGAAGATACCCGCAGGCGACGCGGGGTTCTCCGCCGACTCCCCCTCGAACGCGGTCGGCACGTACTCAGGGTACATACCCATCGTCCAGGCGAGCTCCCGGGCGAAGTCGAAGGACAGCCGCATCCTGAGATCATCCGGCGCGGCGGCGTAGTCGGGAATGGCGATGCGAAGCGTGCCCTTCATCCGCGGGTACCGCGCGGACTTGGGCGGCATCGTGTCGGAGAAGCTCACCGTGGCAACGCGACCGGGGCGGGGAACGACGTATGCCGGGGTGCTGGGCGCCCGCGACTCGCGGCCGGCGCATGATGTCCCCGCCAACACCAGCACTGCCGACACCAGCACCACCAACGTTACCGACAGCGCCGCGCGGCCGACCGCTTGAGACGTCAAACGTCAGCTCAGCTCCCCGCTGACCTCGGAGGTCAGGTTGAGGTGGTCGGTCTCGATCTCGATCAGCGCCGAGTAGAGAGCCTTAAGGCGAGGCTCGGTCACCTCGGCGGCGAACTGGGTATAGAAACCGATTGCCAGGTCCTCGTGATCGTGGGCCGTGTTGACGTTGGTCAGACCGTCGGTGTCGCATTCTCCCGGAGTCACGTTATCGCGCTTGCGACCCAAGAGCTTGCAGGCCACGGTTGCGTGCTCCGCCTCCACCTTCGAGAGCGCCTTGAACATACCCTTCAGCAGGGAATCCGGGGCGGCATCAGACGCGCACATATAGAAGCTCGCGTTGGCCATCTCCAGCTCGAGTGTCTTCTCCAGGGCCGCTCGGCCCGTGTCGGTGAGTTCGACACCCTGGTTCTCGTCTGTCCACTCGTGCGCATCCACCATCCAGGGCGAGTGGGCCCCGCAGAATGGACATTGGGTGGGCTTCTCATCACCCAGATACGGATCACCGCAGATTCGGCAGCGCCAGACTCTCATCGGAGTTCAACCCCCTTGTGCTCGGCCCACCATGTCGGCCTGGCCACCGTCGACCAGGCGGTCGTACGGAACCTCGACTACCGGCTCATCATAGCATCCTGCGGCCTAGCCGCCCCCGGAAGAGCCGTCCTCGGACCTCGGGCGATGCTTGGCCACCTCCACACCTTTGCGTAGAGTGCTCGCCTGGAGGAACCCGACCAGGAGCAGCGTGGCACCGGCCATCTCAGCGGGATACAGGCCAACCGTGGCGCCCGTCCGGGCCATGCTGCCGGCCCCAGCGATCACAATAGTGCCGAGCAGTATCCACACGTTGGCCCACGCCCGATACCGGTACTCAGGACGCCGAGCGAAGATGATGATCGAGTAGATGGCGCCTCCCATGAGGAAGAGGGACCCTGGGATGTTGAAGAACAGTGAGTAGAGCCTCGGGAACGACCCGGCCGGGCCCAACGCCTTGCCGCCCACCGTGATGCCGGCCACCAGCTGCTCGGCGACGAGCGAGGTGGTGAAGGCGCCGTAGAGGAACAGCGCCAGGAAGACCAGGTTGAAGACGGCGTAGAGGTGACCCCAGATGGGGCGCCGAGCGACCAGGTAGAGGGAGCCAAGCCCCAGGAAGCCGACCAGCGAGGCGGCGACCACGATGTAGATGCGGTACACGGTGGGATCCCACACGCCCGTGTACTCGGAGTAGGTCTCGAAGGCGGCACCCAACGCGTAGAAGAACAGCCCTACGCCCCACCACAGTTGGTGCAGCCTGCGGCGGCGCAGGTATTGCCTGAACACCAGGCCGGCAAACGTGAAGCCCACGGCCGCCGTCATGGCCGGCCAGACCCAGTGGGACCAGAACGCTGTGGCTGTCATGGAGCGGGCAACGGGACTCGAACCCGCGATCTTCGGCTTGGGAAGCCGACGTTCTACCAACTGAACTATGCCCGCGTGAAACGCTCCGTATTATACCAAAGGGGCTGACCCGCGGGGCGGCAGAACGGCGGTCGGCGCTGTCGGCGCGTTAGGCACGGTGGGCGGGGTCGACCCAGTGGGCACCGGGACGCGGGCAGACAGGACCGGCCGCTACGTCCTTCGGGCGGGGGGCCTTGTGGTGACGCTGTAGTCGGTCGGCGGATGCCGGCGTATCTGGCGAATGAACATCCCCATCGTGAGCGCGATGGCGATCATGATGGCCGCGACCGAGGCTTTGCCCGTCTGGAAGGGGTGCGGGGTGTCGTGCCCTCGGGCAACGACCTGGAGCATGTCCGCATGGATGTCCATGTCGCCGCCGTGCACCGCGCAGGCGCGATTGAACACGCCGGTCACCTTGACGATGTCCCCGGCCTCGAAGTACTTCCCGTAGTGGGTGATGCCGGCGATCTGATCGGTCGGCAGCCACACCGCCTGCCCTGAATTGTAGCCCTCCAGCTTGTGCCCCTCTTCCGCGCTCCGGTGCTGGTAGGTGTCGTCATTAATCGTCAGCCAAGCGTAGTCGCCGCGGGCAAGAGCTTCGCCGATCACCTCACCCTGGAAGGTGATCTGCTGCCCGTCGTACTGCCTGGGGTGTTCGATGAGGTTGGTGGACGAGACGGAGGGGGAGTCCGTCGACGCGGCCGTGGCCGGCGCGGCCGGCGCGAGCACCAGCCCGCAGAGCACCAGGGACCAGGCGACGGCGATGACGCGGCGGCCGATCATCGTCCCCTCACAATAGCCACGGCTACGCCTACCAGGGCAAATATCGACATGAATTCCAGCCTGCCGGCCCACATCGCGAAGATGTAGTACGCCTTCATCACCCAAGGCATGGCCGGAGCGGTGACGCCACTCGAGAGTCCCGTGTTGGAGCCGGCTGAGACGGAGTCGAAAAGGCCCTGGGTGAGCGGATAGCCGTAGTATGCCCCCAGCACTCCCCCGAACGTGTAGATGAAGACATAGGCCAGGATTATCAACATGGCGGCGCGAACGTGGCTGTCCTCGAGCACGGTGTCGCGGATGTGGTGGAACTTCTGGGTGATGACGGCAGACTCAGGCGAAACGAGCTCGCGCACGTTCTGCATGAAGCCCTTCCAGGTGATACCGATGCGCAGGGCCTTGAAGCCGCCGCCGGTGGATGCCGCGCTGGCCCCGAAAGCCATCGCTATGATTGTCCCGAGCATGCCGACCAACCCCCACTGAGTGACGAACTCCCGGGCATAGATGGTACTGAAGCCGGTCGTCGTGTGACCGGACGCCACCTGGTAGAAGACTTTGCGGATGAAAGCCATCGTGTCCGGGTAGACACCGAGTTTCACCATTCCGATAGTCGCCAACGCAGTGGTCCCGAGAAGCGTGATGGTGAAGGACTGCGTCTCGATGTTGCGGAAGATCTCACGGCGGTTGCCGGTCCAAACGGCCCAGTGCAGGGCGAAGTTGAAGGACCCGATGATGAAGATGACGATGGTCACGAACTCGTAGGGGAAGCTGTGATAGTAGCCGATGTTCATCGACTGCGGCGCAAAGCCCCCGGTGCTCCAAGCGCCCATGAAGACCCACACCGCGTGGAGCAAGCCCCGGACGACCGGCATACCCTCGTACAACCCGACCGCCCACAGGGCCAACGAACCGGTCACCAGATAGCCAAGGCTGACCATCCAGATGGCGCGGGCGGTCTGGACCACGTTTGGCATCAGCTTCTCATCTTTGCCCTCGCCGACGTACATCTTGAAGGCGCCGGCCGTGCCCCGGATCATGAACGTCAGCGCCACGACGATGATCCCCTGGCCTCCGGCGTAGGTGAGCAGATGGCGCCACATGTTGAGCCCGTTGGAGACGTGATCCAGGTCTTGAAGAAGGAAGAGGCCGGTCGTCGTGTAGCCACTCATGAGGTCGAAGCTGGCATCCAGATAGCTCGCGAAGTGCCCGGACAAGTAGTGCGGGATAGCGCCGAACAGCATCGCCAGGATCCAGGAGCCGGAAGCGACCACCATGCCCTGCCCCCAGGAGAGGTCGCGCCCGGTGCGGAACAGTAGATAGGTCGTGAAACCGAACAGGAAGCACGCGGCCATTCCGATCAGGAAGTCCAACGCGGTGTTCCACTCCTGCGATACGAGAGCCACCGCCAACGGCACGATCATGAGCATGCCGATACCGACGATGATCTTGCCGGTGTAGAACCCGATCACGCGGTGGTCGCTGAAGCGAGGCCGGACGAGCACCTACCACCACCTCACGATGGCGCCGATTATCAGGTACGCGGCTCCAGAGATGACAACGATGGCGGCCACCTCGACGGCCATGCCTTTCGCATAGCTGGGATAGTCAGATAGGCCGCTGGGTTTGCGCTGGGGTTGGTCCACGTAGCGTCCTTCCCGCCGTTCGGCGCGGTGCTAGACTAGGGCTTCCTTGAGCTTGGCCTCGTTCTCGACCGAAGTGATGGCGATGACGGAATCCCCCGGGTGGAGCATCGTACTGCCGCGCGGGACGAGCACGTTGTCGCCGCGGATGACGGCCACGAACACGCAGTCCACTGGAACCCCGAGTTCACGGATGCTTTTGTTGCAGACCTTGCAGTAGTCGGTGGGAAGCTCGACCTCGACCAACGAGAGCTTGCCTTTCTTGAGGCTCCTCAGCGTCACCAGGTCGCCCATGCTGGCCTCCTCTTCGATGAGGTTGGAGATGATGGTGGTAGAGCTGATGGCCTCGATTCCCAGACGATGGAAGATCGACTCGTTCTTGGGGTTGTTGATCCGGGCCACGACCCGTGGCACGTGGAATAAGGTCTTGGCGATCTGGCACGACACCAGGTTGTCATCGTCGTCACCGGTCGTCGCCGCAAACACGTCCGCGTGGCCGGCGCCGGCCTCCTCCTGGAACCTAACATCACAGCCATCGCCCTTGATGATGAGCACCGCGGCCGGTAGTTCCGGCCCGATGATTTCCAGGGTGCCCTCTTTGCGTTCGATGACGGCCACGTCGTGGCCGCGCTCAGACAGGGTCTTGGCCAGGAAGGAGCCGACTTTCCCGCCGCCGTTGATGACGACATACATCTAGGACCCCTCCTCCTCGTCCAATCCGTCGGCCCAGTTGTCGCCGTCGTCGGCCTCACGCTGCCGGGGCGCCTGGTCCGGCGCGTCGTCCGGTTCGGTAGCCGAATCGTCCGGCTCAGCCACGGAGGCTTTGTCGGCGGCGGCGGCGGCGGCGGCGGCGGCGGCGTCAGCCTCCGCCGAAGCTCCCCGCATCGCGGCAAGACCCGTCGACGACATCCGCTCCACCTTCTCCCCGCCCCGGCCGGCCACAGCGCCGATCAGCCGGTCGCCGGCCCTGATCACAGTGTCGCTGGAAGGTATGCGGCCACGGCCGCCTCGGACGACTGCGCTCACCCGGAGCTCGTCCTTGATCTCGATCTCGGAGAGGTGTTTGCCGTCCATGTCCTCGCCGACGTAGAACTCGACCACATCGACGTCGGCGGTCACGGATACATGGCCGATCTTCTCACCGAGAAGTTTGTCCAGCACGCGTTCCGCGACAAGAGTGGTCCCACAGATGTAGTTCATTCCAAGACGACGGTAGGTTTCCTCACGCTCGGGGTTGTAGAGACGGGTGACGACGACCGGCACACCATACAGCTCCACGGCCACCTCGGCTGTCATCATGTTAGTGTTGTCGAGGTCGGTGACCGCAGCCAGGGCGTCGGCTTTCTCGATCCCCGCCTCTCTCAGGGTCGCCTCGTCGAACCCGACGCCGCGCAGCGTGACCCCGTTGAAGGCTTCGCCGAGACGGCGGAAGGCGTCCTCTTCGCGGTCGATAACGACGACGTCGTGGCCGTCCCGCGAGAGCATGGTGGCCAACTGAGCGCCGACGCGACCGCATCCCACTACGATGATGTGCACTTGCCGGTGCTCCCTTCTGGCGCGCGGAGGGCCCGATCGGTCGGCTCTTGCGCCACGGCGCCCCGAGCCCGCCGGTCCGCTCGGACCGGCAACATAAGCCCGACCTTACTGCTGGCCACTAAGCGTGTCAAGCGACTCCCGAGGCTCAGCGTTCCTCCAGCTAGAGGCCCAGTTCCCGGGAATCCAACACCGGGTCGTCCGGGGTGATCCGGCGCAGGAACCGCGCCTGGCGACGTGCCGCGGCCGGATTGCCGGAGCTGAGATACGCCTCCACCAAGCTCCGCCGAAAGCCGGCGCCCCAAGGCTCCAGCACGGTGCCCCGAAGGCTGTAGGCGATGATCTCTGAGAGCGCGGCCGGGTCGGGCTTGTTGTCGGGGCGCCGCTGCAACAACCGGCGCTCGGACCACAAGAAGTCCACGTAGTCCTTGACGCCTTGTGCGTCGTACGGGTTGCGCCGGACCGCCCCGACGAGCGCGCTCACCGTGAGGCGGCGCAGGCGTTGCGCCACGGAACCCGAGGACGGTCCGGTCGACAGGTACTCGGCGCCATAGAAACGGCCGAGCAGGCCGCGAGCGTCGGCCTGTTCCGGGTAGACCCTGAGAGCGCTCTCCACGTACTCGATACCGGCGGCCTGGACCTCGGAAGTCGACGCCGAGTAGAACGCCCGGCGGCCGGTCGTCACGTAGTAGTCGGCCACCAGCGCGCGGCCCGCGGTGGGAACGACCAGCAGGGCGGCCGCTGTCACGACTGCCGTCCCGGCACCCACGGCCGCCCAGCGACGAGACGGGGCCACCGATGCGTCATCGGCACCACCGGAGCCCCGCGTCTCATCGACCAAGTCCAGGCCGACCGCCAGCCCGACCAAGATCCAGGCTATCGCAACGACGTCCAGCGTCACCCAGGCCAGCTGCGCGTGCAGAAGGAGGCCGGCCAATGACCCGACCAGAGCGATCTGGAGAACTCGCTCGCCCCCCCCGGCCGTGCGCAGAGCCCGCACCATATGCCGGGCGCACGTCGCCAGCAGCAGCAGGAAAGCAGCCAGGCCTATGAGGCCGTACTCGATCAGGATCTGCAGCTCAAGATTATGTGCCGAAGACGTCGTGCCGCCATTCAGGAACACCTTTTGCCATGCCGGCGGCTGGAAGCGCGGCATCACGTAGAAGGTCGTGTCCGGCCCCCAGCCGAGCCACGGCCGCTGAAGCGCAGCCGAAGAGACCGTCTTCCAGATGAGGGACCGCGCCGCCAGGCTGGGCTCCCTGAGACCGATGGTCGCGGCCCGCTCCGTGATCGTCCCCGTCGTGCCGGCCGGCATCACGGCGGCGGCGGCGGCCGCTGAGACCAGCACCAGGCCGAGCGCCAGCGCGCGCAAGGCAACGCGCCGGCGGATCGCGGCCCCTGAGAGGACCATCGACAGCACGACTACCAGGGCGGAGGCGCCCGCCGCGGCTATCCAGGCCCCGCGGGTTCCCGACGCGGCCAACCCGACCGCGATGACGAAGACGCCCACAAGAACGGCCCGCTGCTCCCAGCCGTCGCGGAGATGCAGGGAGTACGCCACGGCCGCGGGCGCGGATAGCGCGAGGAAGCCCCCGAAGACGATGGAGGATCCGAAGACGCTGGTCGCCCGGCCGTGCTGGAGGACCTCGAACGTGACGAGCCAGAGGTTGAGATACTGGGCGATGCCGACGGCCGCCGCCGCCACGCCGGACCAAATGAGCGCGCGCAGCACGCCGTGGGCCAGATTGCGGCGCGCCAGCCGTAGCGCCGCCACGAACAAGAGACCCCAGACGGCTACCGTCAGGACCCCCATGGCGGGCTGGGGTGCGCCTGCCTCGCTCAACGACGGCAATATCGACATACGGCCCGAGACGCCCACGACAGCAAGCCAGGTCGCCCATGTCACCAGAACCGCACGGGCGCCGCGCCCGGCCGGCAGGAACGGCCGCCCACCGGCCGCCTGTGGGTCAACGGACAACTCCGCCACCCACAGGACGCCCATCAGCACAGCCACCAGAGACAGCACCAAGAGCTTCGCGGCATCGTTGACGTACGGCAGGCTCAGGCGATGCAACAGCGGAACGAACGGAGGCGCCGCGACAGCAGCTACCAGCAGCACCCGCTCGATACCCACCGGCCAACCCGGCGGACCACTCCCAAGCTGAACAGCCGTGTCATCAGTCGATTGCGTCATCGGCCACCTCGTCTGGGCCGCCCCGGCGCATCTCGGTCACCCGGCGCAAGACCAGGCCGTGAACCGCCAGTGCCTCGTCGAACGCCGTCGTCAAGACCTGTCCGTCGGACAGATCCAGGGCCATGGGTCTGAGCTCCGGCCCGAAGCAGTCTTCCACGCCCAGCCACACAAGCGCTACCTTCGAGCGCATCTTCTCATCGCCCGCCACCCGGTCTAGCGCGGATGCCGTCAGGGTGCCGCTCACTATCAGGAGAAACCGGTCCGCCCCGCCCAATTCCTCCAGCCAACCGACCAGCCCAGCCTCGGTGACAGGCCCCGTCCACCGCCGTTCGTCGATCTTGACGGTGCTGTCATCGCTCGTTCCCTGCGCCTCGATCCAGCAGTCGAGCGACGGCGACGCGGTAAGCCCGTGACCGGAGAGCGCGGTCAGAAAATCGGGCATCATGTCCCGGATGTGTCGGATCACGCAGTCACCCCGCCGAAGTCAGCCGCCTGTCGAATCGGCGCTACTCGCACGCTCAGTGTATCGGACCCGGGGAGTCAGCGAAACGCCCGGGGTCATCATCGCCCGCATGACCTCGCGGTCCGTGATCTTGCGGACCTTCCGGCGGATGGTGCGGCGCTCCAGCCGCAGGTAGGCCCGGTTCCTGATCGCCCACCATACGGCGCGCAGGGGAGCGCAGGCGCGCACCGAGCCCCCTTGAGAGAAGCCCCTCATCGCGCGGGCTAAGTACACGGCGGCAGCCAGCGGAGATACCATGATGAGTGTGGGTAGTCGATAGTTCTTGACGACGCAGGCCAGCTGGTTCTTGTTGAGATGGAACGCCGTCTCGTCACTCCCGGACAAGGCGTCGGGAGAGCCGTCCGGGCCCGGCGAGGCGCGCCGGCGGTGATATACGACCGCACGCGGCGCGAGCACAACACGATAGCCGGCCAGGCGGATGCGCCAGCACAGATCCAGGTCCTCCAGGTATCCGTTGAACTCGGGGTCGAAGTAGCCGGTGCGGACCAGGACGTCGCTACGCACCGCCATGGCGGCCGACGACGCCCAGAAGATCTCCTCGGCCTCCTCGCGATCGTATTGACCGCGGTCCGCCTCGGCGGCGTCTCCCCGGCCGCGCCCTCGTTCGAGCGGCGTTCCGACGATGTCGGTCTGTCCGCCGGCGCTATCGAGCTCATCCGGATTGTCATATGAGAGCAGCTTGGCCTGGACGGCGCCGATGACGTTGCCGGACTTCAGGGGATACAGCAGGTGTTTGAGCCAATCCGGAGCCACCCGGGTATCGGCGTCGAGCAGCACCAGGTAGAAACCGCGCGCCTGTCGGAGGCCGAGATTGTAGGCGGCCGCTCGGCCAATGTCATGGTCGGAGTAGATCACGCGCAGCCGGTGATCGTCCCCGAACAGGGCGACCGCAGCCTCGACTGAGCCGTCGGTTGAGGCGTTGTCGACCAGGATGACCTCGAGGCGGCCCGGCGAGTAGTCGAGTGCCGACGCCAAGCACTCGACCAGGTAGTCCCGACCGTTCCTGTTCGAGATGATGATGGATGTGTCAACAGCCGCGTGGCGCCCCATAGATGAGCGCTACTCCGTACGTTGGAACATCCAGACGGCCAGTGTCATCGCAACGAGCCCGAACACGGCCACCACCAATACGTCGATGTGCAGAGGATACGCCTGGAGTCTCGGATCGGCCAGCACGATGAAGCGCAACGCCACCACGGAGTAGGCAAGCGGGTCGATGTGTACCAGCGACGAGAGCCAGCCCGGCAGGTTCGTCACCGGGAACATGGCGCCGGAAAGGAAGAAGAGCGGCATCATCATGAAGTTCATGATCATCTGGAAGCCTTCCATGGTGCGCATGCGCGCCGCCACCAGGATGCCGAGCGAGGTGAGAGAGAACGCCGTGAGCGCCATGACCGCGACCATCTGTATGACCTTCAGCGGAGTGAGCGAGACGCCGACAAGCGGCGCGAAGAGCAGGAGGATCATGCCTTGGAGTAGGGCCACAGTGCTCCCGCCCAGGTCCTTTCCGAGAGCCACCGCCCAGCGACTGATCGGCGCGACCAGCACTTCTTTCAGGAAGCCGAACTCGCGGTCCCATACGATGGAGACCGCCGAGAAGATAGATGTGAAGAGGATCGTCATGCCGATGATGCCCGGATAGATGAAGGCGAGGTAATTGAAGCCGTCCGCGCCGGCTGCCGCACCCGCCGCGCCACCCGCAGCTCCGCCCCTGAGGGCCATCATCCCCTTTCCAAGGCCGGTCCCCATCACGAACAGCCACAAGGCTGGCTGGGCCAGGGCCCCAGTAACACGCGAGGTGTCGCGCACGAAGCGCTTGAGCTCCCGGAGCCAGATGACGTAAACGGCGAGCAGGTTGCGCTGGAGCTGGTCGGCTCTGAGCGTCCCCGGGCTCTCGGACGGCGTCATCTAGCCATGCCCCCTTTCGCGCGGGCCCCGCTGCCACATCCGGGCCTGGCTGCGCCATCGCTCCGTCGTGCCGGCCGACTCATCCCTGATGGCCCGCCCGGTCAAAGACAGGAAGACGTCGTCCAGCGTCGGGCGGCGAAGGGTCACCGAATCGACCTCGATTCCCAGCTGGGTGATGAGTCTAGGGACGAACTTGTTGCCCTCCGCGACTTCCAGCACCAGCTCGCCGTTCTCGCTGCGCGCCTCCAGCTGCCACTTCTCCTGGAGCGCCCGCTTCGCCGCGTCATTGTCGGCGGTGCTGAGACGTATGACGTCTCCACCGACCCGCCCTTTCAGATGCTCCGGCGTGTCCAGCGCGATGATCTTGCCATGGTCGATGATGGCCAGCCGGTCGCAGTTCTCCGCCTCATCCATGTAGTGGGTGGTCATGAAGATGGTGATGTCTTCTTTCTGCTTGAGGTCGACTATGTAGCTCCAGATGTGCTTGCGCGTCTGCGGATCCAGCCCCAGCGTGGGCTCGTCCAGAAAGAGGACGCGCGGATAGTGCAGCAGGCCCCGGGCGATCTCCAGACGCCGCTTCATGCCGCCCGAGAAGGTCCGCACGATGTCGTCGGCCCGGTCGGCCAACTCGACCATCTCCAGCACGTGCTGGATGCGGTCACCCCGCTCGGTACGAGGCACAGCGTAGATCATGGCATGGAACTGGAGGTTCTCGCGCGCCGTGAGACGCTCGTCCAGGCTCGGGTCCTGGAAGACCAGGCCGATGGAGAGCCGAACCAGCGAAGGTTGGGTGACGATGTCGTAGCCCGCGAGGAGCGCCGTCCCGGAGGTCGGCCTAAGCAGGGTGCAGAGCATGTTGATGGTGGTGGTCTTGCCGGCCCCGTTGGGCCCGAGGAACCCGAAGATCTCGCCGCGCCGGACGTCGATGGAGACGCCATCCACAGCGCGCAGGCCGTCGAAATCGCGCACCAAGTCGTGCGCCGAGATGATGTTGTCGTCCGTCAAAGCTGCCTCCGGTGCTGCCGATAGGGCACCGGCGCGCGATCCAACCGATGACCGGCCCCCGTGCTGCTTCTCGCCGCAGCCTCAGCTGCCCAATATCATACCGCAAGCGCCGGGGGGCCGCATTCGGCCCGTTTCCGCCCTACGCGTCTTAGAGCTTGGGCGGGAGACGGTATATCCTGCGAGTATGGAAGACAGCCGCAAGCCCGAGCAGGCCGCTCCAATCCCGGGCGAGAAGTGCGAGCCGGCGGAGAATACGCCGAGCGGGCGGACCCCGGAACCGGCGCCCCGGGGCATCGGGCGGAACGTCGTCGTCATGGGCGTGGTCAGCCTGCTGACCGACATCTCCTCGGAGATGATCTACCCGGTCCTGCCGCTCTTCCTCTCCTCCGTGCTCCACGCGCCGGTGACCGCCATCGGGCTGATCGAAGGCGTCGCCGAGAGCACCGCGAGCGTGCTCAAGGTCTTCTCGGGGTGGCTGTCGGACAAGCTGGGGCGACGCAAGCCGCTCGTGTTCGCCGGCTACTCGCTCTCCGGACTGACGAAGCCGCTGCTCGCGCTGACCACGGCCTGGCCGCAGGTTCTAGCCGTCCGGTTCGCCGACCGCACGGGCAAGGGAATCCGGACGGCCGCGCGCGACGCCATCATCGCCGACTCCTGCGACGACGCAGTCCGGGGCAAGGCATTCGGGGTCCATCGGACGATGGATACGCTTGGCGCGGCCCTGGGGCCGCTCATCGCCGCCGGTGTGCTGACCGTCGCCGCGGGCAACCCGGCCGGCTTCCGGTGGGTGTTCTGGATCTCGACCATACCGGGCGTGTTGGCTGTCATCGTGCTCGCCATCTGGCTCAAGGAACGCCGACCCCACGATCACGAGAACGCGCCTGAGATCCGCTTCGCCCATCTGGGCAAACGCTTCGCCGTGTTCTGCGCGGCGGCCGGCATCTTCTCGATCGGCAACTCGAGCGACGCGTTTCTCATCCTGCGGACCCAGGGCCTGGGCGTGCCGATCGCGATGGTGCCGCTGGCCTACTTCGTTTTCAACATGGTCTACGCGGCGCTCTCTACGCCCTTCGGCGCGCTCTCGGACCGGGTCAGCCGACGGGCGGTGATTGCCGCCGGATGGCTGATCTTCGCCATCATCTACCTGGGGTTCGCGCTCTCAACCGAAGCTTGGCAGGCGTGGGCGCTCTTGGCCGGATACGGCGTCTACTACGCGCTGACTGAGGGGGTACAGCGGGCCTTCATCGTGGACCTCGTGCCACGACACATGCGCGCCAGCGCGCTCGGGACGTTCAACTTCGTGACCGCGCTGGCCCTGCTACCGGCCAGTGTGATCGGCGGCGCGCTCTGGCAGGCGCTGGGCGCGCCCGCCACGTTCATCTTCGGATCCGCGTGCGCCGCTCTGGCGATACTTCTGCTGGCGCTGGTCTAGCGGGACGGCCGACCCCCGGACTCGTCCTCTCCCGGCCCCTCGGTCTCCGCCCGGCGGCCACGCGGGCAATCGTCCGGCTCGCGGGGCGTACGAGGGCTGGGTGGTTCCACCCAGTCGTCTTCCGAGAACCAGTCCCCCAAGGCGTCACCGATGCCAATACTCTCGCGCCCCCGACGCCGCGCCTCGGCCTCCGATTCGTCGCCCGGAACTCCAGCGGCGCTCTCGGCGGCCGGCGCCTCGGCCTCACCGGCACCCGGGCCGGTGGCCTCCGCAGTCGCCGGTTGCGTACCCGCCCCGGCCGGCGGAGCGGCCGGTCTCTTCTTGCGCCACAGGTCACTGAAAGTATCCCACGCCTCACGGAACACATGCAGGCAGCCCGGGGCCTCAAGCGAAGGGTGGTCCGCCTCCGGGGGGTTCTCGTGTGTCTGGGCGTGGGTGAGCGCCTCGAAGCCGTTAACGCGCCCGGCGCCCTGTATCCACTCACCGTAGTTCAGGTGCTTGGCCGTCGAGGTCAACGCCTCACTGACCAGCTGCGGCGTGGCGTCCGGCTTGGCCTGCTTGATCAGCGCCGCTAGCCCGGCCACGTGGGGAGCGGCCATGCTGGTCCCCGTCGCCGACGTATAGTCCTTGCCGATGGGTTGCCCCAGGCCCGCGTTGCCGGCCCGGCACGACACGATGTCCACGCCCGGAGCCACGACATCGGGTTTCATCCGTCCGTCTTCGGTCGGCCCGCGTGAGGAGAAGTCCGGGACCTGGTCGTTATCGTCGCAGGCGCCGACAGCGATGACCCAACGGGCCGCCCCCGGGCTGCCGATGGTGCTCCGGTCCGGGCCGTCGTTGCCCGCGGCCACACACACGATCGCGCCGGCGCCGACGGCTCGGTTGCAGATGTCGCACAGCGCATCTTCACCATCCGCGGGCCCCTTTGTCCCGAGCGACAAATTGATCACGTCCGCACCCAGCTCGACGGCCCACTCCACCGCAGCCATGCAGTCGCTCATGCGCCCTGTGCCGTCAGACCTCAGAGCCTTGGCCACGAGCAGCGTGGCCGCCGGGGCGATGCCGGCGTACTTGCCGGCGAATGACATGCCGTCGCCGGCGATGATGCCGGCCACGTGCGTACCGTGCCCGCTTCGGTCATCGAAACCGTCGAGCGTGAAGTCCTTCGTCGCCGCGATGCGGCCTCGGATGTCCGGGTGGTGGCGATCCACACCCGTGTCTACGATGGCCACGGTAACTCCCTGGCCATCGAAATCCATATCCCGCATCTGCGGCACGCCGATGATCGGCAAGGATCGGTCGAGGCTGGCGTAGACCTTGCGATCCAGCTCTAGACGCTCGACCCAGTCCTCCCGCGCCAGCCGATGGACGTCCCGGGTGGGAATCGCCATCGACACATAGTTGCCCATCTGTATCTGGTGCCTGACGCTGTAGTCGGGACGGGCGAGCATGGGCGATATGAGCTCACGCGCGATCGCCGTCATGCGGGCGATGACGTGGATAGGCGATTCAGGGTCTCTCCCCTGCAGCTTCTCTTCCAGCAAGGGCGTAACGCTCATCCAGCGGCCCCTTTCACTCGAAACGACCTACCACGGGCTGACCTCGGGTTGGTACGACCTCACGTATCTTATCACTGAAGATAGCCGGGGCAGGCGAGGGATGCTATTCCGCGTCGTCGCCGGCTCGAACCTCCTGGTCTTCCTCGACGGCATCCACCCATCCCTCCGCAGAGAGCGCCAACACCGCGGACACGGTACCCTCGGCGGCCACCGCATACGTCAGCCGAAACACGCGCTGCACCCTGATGCCGCGCGCAGTAAGTTGCGCTTCCAGTTCAGCCGGCTCTCGGCCTAGACGAACGATCACCCGCACGAGCCGCCCCGGATCGGTCGCTGCTGTCTTGCGGAGTTCGTCGAGGTAGTCGGTAGCCATCTCTCACCTCGGATGTCCAAGGGTCCAGACGCCCCGAGATTACCATGAAGGCGCCGTGGGGGCACAGCGCGGCGCGGCGCGCGCGTCCGAGTTCTGATAGTATAATTGAGAAGGTTGCACGGTGCCGAGGCTTCGCCTGCGCCTGTACCGGTAACCTCCGCGCCCTATGCCGGGAGCCCTCTCAGATGAGCGAGGAGAAGCGCGCGCTACGCAACCTGGTCATCGCGACTCGAGACGCCTTGGCCCCGGAACAGGCGCAGAGCAAGACCGCCGCCATCAAGGAGCACTTCTTCGCGTTACCCGAGTACAGGACCGCCAAGCTGGTCATGTACTACGTATCATTCCGCAGCGAGGTTGAGACCCGCGAGATGATCCAGGAAAGCATGGCCCAGGGCAAGTCCATCGTCGCCCCGGTCATCAAGAACAACCAGATCTGGCCGGCAGCGCTGGGGAAGATGGAGGCGCTTGCACCCGGACCGCACGGCATACTCCAGCCACCGGAAGAAGCCGATCGCGTGGCGCTCTCGGGCATCGACCTGGTGGTCGTCCCGGGCACCGTCTTCGACCTACGGGGATACCGCCTGGGCTATGGAGGGGGCTACTACGACCGGTTCCTGCGCCATGTGCGGATGCGGGCCGCGTTAGTTGGTCTGGCATTCGAGACGCAGATCGTCGAGGAAGTGCCGACGGGCCCCCATGACGTCCCGGTGGACAAGGTCGTGACCGAGGACCGCGTCATCGACTGCCGTCCGCTGCATCCTTAGGAACGCACCGCTCACTTCACGCCCAATTGGGACACCGTGACGAACGAGTACCCCTTCCTGCGCAATCCGTCGATGATCCGCGGCAGCGCCATGACCGTCTGCGACCTGTCTCCGCCGCCATCATGCAGCAGGATCACCGCGCCGGGGCGGGCCGCGGCCATGACGCGGCCGTAGATGATCTTCCAACCGGGACGCCGCCAGTCACCGGGGTCGACGTCCCACATGACCGTGCGGTAGTGCTGCGCGGCCGCCGTCTTCAGCACGGCCATGTTCGTAGAGCCGTACGGTGGACGGAACCAGTGCGGGCGCCGCTTGGTCGCCGTCTGGATGGAGCGCGTCGTGACGTCAAAGTCCCTCTCAAGGGCCTCCTGGGAGAGCTTGACCAGGTTCAAATGATTGAAGCTGTGGCTCCCCACGATGTGGCCTGCCTGGGCCTCCCGCCTGGCCAGCGCGGGATAGCGCTGGGCCTTCTGCCCCAGCACGAAGAACGTGGCGACAACGTGCCGATTGCTCAGTATCTTCAGCACTCGGTCCGTGTAGCCGGGAGCGGGTCCGTCGTCGAAGGTCAGGGCGACCACCTTGGTAGGGTGCTGCTTCGTCCGGCGTAGGACCATCGGCCGCGGATTCCGAATGATGCGCCGCTCCGCGACTATGTGGCTCAGCTTCCCCCTCACGATGCGACGGATTCCCGGTCGGCCGGGGTCACTCACTACCACGAATGAGCCGCTGCCGGTAAGTTTGGTCCCGCCCTCGATGAGCTCGATGCGCCGGACAGTTGGCTCCCGCAACGTCTTGCCGTCGGCCAAGCGAACTCGTTGGCCGCCCTCAACCACGTAGCCCAGGTTCACCGCATCTCCGTCGACCTGGTAGACCGGCGGCTCGCCGCCACCCTTCTTGAAAACGCGGCCCCTGACGTCCAACAGGTCGCCGGCGCGCGCCGAGATACCCAGCTGGCGCATCACCTCGGCCACCGTCGATCCGCGCCTGATGCGCACGTTCTGCCCGTTCACGACAGCCGGCACGTACAGATAGAACGCGTAGATCAGCACCTCGGCGATCAGAACGGCGAGCAACACCCAGAGGGGTCTCACCGGGCCACGCCGCGCTCGGGCCGCCTTGTGCTCCTCGATGGCCGCCTCATCAGGGATGAGATAAGGTGGGATATCGATGTGCTCACGCGGCACATCATCGGATATGGGGGCCTCGTCTTCGGGTGCTTCCGGCGTCGCCGGCGCGTCCTTATCCGGCGCCCGGTCGACATCCTCCTCGGGCACCGTTGATCGATCTTGGTCCGGAGACGCACCGGGCTCCGCGCTGCCGAGCTCCGGGACGGCCGGCTCGGAGGCAGCCTTCTCGGCCGCGGGTCCGCCTACGACCGCGCCGACATCACCGTCTTCGGTTTCGGGCTCTTCCCACGGTTCGGCGGTCCACTCCAGCTCCTCCGGCTCGGGTTCTCGCGCCCGCGCGCTCTCGCGGTTCCGGCTACGCCGTCCCCGATTGGGCCTCGCCATCCTCGACTCCTCCGTACATATACCGCCGGGCGTGCCGAGCGCGCCCCGCCACGCATCGCAATCTTAGCAGATGACCAGCACGGCTGGGTAGGACCGGACCGGCCGGTCCGCGCGTCTGATGGGTCCCGTTCGCCCAGCCTGACGGGTCGCGGCCCACGTGCTAGACTCAGGCGGAGAACCCGCCCACATAGCCCCGAAGGTGAGCCCGTGGAAGAGGAGATTCGGCAGTACTTCGACGACGTGGCCGAAGACTGGGACGCCATGCGCACCGTCTACTTCGACGATTCCCTCCGGGAGTCCGCCATCGAAGCGGCCTGCCTGGAGCCGCACATGACCGTCGCCGACATCGGGACCGGGACCGGCTTCATGGCCATCGGGCTGGCGCCGCTGGTAGCCCACGTCATCGGCATCGACACGTCGGGCGGAATGCTGAAAATGGCCGGTGAGAACATCAGACAGGCCGGTATCCACAACATAACCCTGAGACAAGGTACCGCCGACCACCTGCCCCTCAAAGACGGGCAGGTGGAGCGCGTCTTCTCGAACATGCTTCTGCACCACACGATAGAGCCGTCCGAAGCGATTGCCGAGATGGCTCGTGTGGTCGCCCCTGGGGGCATGCTGCTCCTCACCGACCTCGACAAGCACGATCACGAGTGGATGCGTGCCGAGATGGCCGACCTGTGGCTCGGTTTCGCTCGGGGCGAGGTCGAGTCGTGGCTGCACGACGCGGGGCTCGATGAGGTCAGGGTCGCCTGCACTGACTCCTGCTGCAACGCCCAGTCCGAGGCTCTCGGCTCCGAGGCCCAGGTTTCTGTCTTTCTGGCCACAGGGTGCAGGCCATAAGAAGGCCCATCACGGGCTCTGGGCCACCGGCGCGTTGCCGTGCGCGGGAAGCCGGACCGTGTCCAGGACGGTCTGGATGCTGACCGGCCAGGTCACCAGCGAACGCAGCTCGATCCTGAGATGTGGCGACTCCGGATCGTCGCGGATGACGTAGAACCCCTGCCCCAGGAAGAAGTCGGCAGGCGCGGAAGGCTCCTCCGCGCCACCGCGCCTCGCGAACGTCTCGATGGCACGAACTCCCCTTCTCAGCAGGTCTTTCTCGACCACCTGGAGGAGCAGTTTGCCCAGCCCGCGGCCACGATACTCAGGCGCCACATAGAGACAGGCGAGCATCACGGCATCGTCACTGATGCTGGAAGCCCTAGCGAAACCGGCCTGGGAGAAGTAGCGCGGCGGTGCGTACAGCGCGGCAGCCGTGGTCACGTCGTCCGTGCGAAGCGCTTTCCAGCAGGCGCCCCAATGGGACACGACCCCGTCCAGCCAGTCGGCCATGCCCCCCGGGGCCCACATGCGCTCGTTCGGCCGGCACCAGCGCCGGCATGCGCCGCACCTCTCCGGCAGGATGTCCAGGTTGCTGATGGTGATGGATACAACCGTTCTGGCCACGGTGCGCCTACTTCCCGACCCCTCGCCTGGCCTTGCCCCCTTGCCCGGAGCTCTTGGCGGCTCCGGCCTTCTTCGTCGAGCCGACCCCGGCCCACCCCCGCCAGGCCGTCACCGCTTTCACATATCCCTTGCCGGCGGCCCGTCCGGCCAGGCCGGCCACCTCCTCGGCCCGCTTCGCCATCTGGGAGCGCGGTTTCTTGGGCGCCGGAAGAGCTTTATCGGCCTTGAGGATGACCCCATCCGGGCCAATCTCCACAAGCGCCGACGACCGGAAGCGCATCGGCCGGCTGGTGATATCGGCCATGAGCCCTTGGCTCACCTCGAGCGTCAGGACCGTCCAGGCACCGGCCGCCAGCGTCGCGTCGCAAACGCTCCCGAGGGATTCGCCGCCCACGTCCCGGGCCGGCAGGCCTATCAACTCGACGAACCGGCCGCTCTTGTCGCTAAGCCGGCCGAAACGCGTCGCACCCATCAGCGCCTTGGTGGACTGCACCTTGAGCTGAGACTTGCCGAAGTGCGCGACGTCGGCCAGGAGGAGCCCCCGGCGGCGGCGCATGACGTCCCAGGGCCTCACCCATACGCCGACTAGACGGCTACCGGTGGCGTCGAAGACCAACCCCTTGACGCGGCCGACATCCTCGTCGCGCTCCTTGACCCAGACTCTCATGCCCTCTATGCGGGTAGCTCGGCGAACATCACGCTTCTCAGCCATCTCGTCAACTCAAGAGGGCCAGCCCCCGGCTGGCCCTTCTCGTGTCTTCTGTAACTCGGAGGAGAGACAAGTACTACTTCCCCGGCTTGGCCTTGGCCGCCTTGCCCGCAGCGCCCTCGGTCTTCTCGCTGGCCCGCTCCAACTTCTCCTTCGCGAGATCGGTAGCCGTATCGACCTGGGACCGCAGTTTGTCCTTGGCTTCCTCGATCTTCGACCGGAGAACCTCGCTCTTCTCCGTCGCGATCTGCTGCACCTTCTCCTTCTGGACCTGATAGGTCTCTTTGCCCTGCTCGACTATCTCGTCGGTCTTCGCCTTGAGCTCCTCGCGCGTTTCCTTGCCGGACTTCGGCGCGAGCAGCAGCCCCCCGACCGCACCCACCACAGTCCCGACCATGAAGCCCATCAGGCCTATCAAACCACCGCCACGACGTTCTGCCATCTCGGAGTGCACCTCCCTAGAAGATTCCTGTTCTGCCCCTCCAACGCCACGAAACGGCGTCCTTTCATTGTATCACTGGCCGGACGTGATTCAAGGTGGCCCGTCTGGAACAACCTGGCTATGGCCGACGGAGACGTTCCTACTGACGCCCCAGCGCGGTCCGTACCAGGAGCTCGACCAGCTCCTCGAACGAGATGCCGTCGGCTGAAGCGGCCATTGGCAGAAGGCTCGTCTCTGTCATGCCGGGTCCGGTATTCAGCTCGAGCACGTAGGGCGTGCCGTCTTTGCCCACGATCATGTCGATGCGCGAAACGTCGCGACACCGGAGCAGCCGGTGGACCTTGACGGCGGTCTCCCGGACCCTCTCGGCCACCTTCTCGTCCAGGCGGGCCGGCACGAAGTACTCCGTCATGCCCATCGTGTACATCGACTCGAAGTCGAAGAAGTCCTTCTTGGGCACGATCTCCACCAGCGGCAGTGCCCGCGGCTCGCCCGTGTCCAGGATGCTCGCGGTGACCTCCGTGCCCTCGATGTAGCGCTCCAACAGCACGCGCTCGTCGTAGGAGAGCGCGCTGATCAAGGCGCTCGGGAGCTCTTCGGCCGTACGGGCGATCTTGATCCCGAGGGCGGAGCCTTGAGAGGCAGGCTTGACCACGATCGGCAATCCGATGCCCTGGATCGCTTCATGGAGAGCTCCGGACGCCCCCATCTCCTTGAACACCCCGGACGAGAGGGCAAAGAAGTCCGGCGTGGGGATCCCCTCATCGACGAACATGAGCTTGGAGAGGGCCTTGTCGAAGCCGACCATGCTGGCGTAGACACCCGGGCCCGTATAGGCCAGCCGGAGGATCTCCAGCAACTCCTGGATGGTCCCGTCCTCACCGTACTTGCCATGGAGGGCGATGTAGACCAGGTCCGGGCGCGCCTCCCGCAGCCGGTCGACCACGTTCTCGTCGACATCAAGCTTGACCACGGGGTGACCCTGCCTCTCCAGCGCCTCGCTCACGCGATGCCCGCTCTTCAGAGACACCTCGCGCTCCAGGGAACGACCCCCCATCAGGACTGCTATGCGTTCCTTCATTCGCACCTCCCCATCACAGGTAGACCTCCGCCTCCAGAGTCGTGACCGCCGTGCCGCCGACCTTGATCTGCTTGACCGTGCGGTCCTCGAAGTGCACTTCGATCACCATCTCGCCGGGCCGGCCAACTTCCGCGCCCTGCTCGACCTTCAAGGTGACTGGCGAGTTGCCATGGACTATGCCGTTGTGGATCAAGTAAGCGCCGAGCGCCCCGGCCGCCACGCCGGTGACCGGGTCCTCCGGCACCCCCAGCCCCGGCGCGAAGCACCGCGCGTGGGCCATGGCGAAGCTGGATTCCGTTTGGAAGCTGAAGAGGTAGGCCATGATGTTGCGCTTGGCCAGCTCCAGGAGGTCCGGCGCTGCCTCCCGCACGGAGTCCAGGCTTTTGACCGGGACCATGAGCGTGGCGCCCCCGGTCGACACCGTCTGGACCGGCAACTCGCTCGCTTCGATCTCGCCGGCGTCGACGCCCAACAGGTCCGCGGCCTCGGCCGCCGTGAGCGCGCTGTCGCGGTAGGCTGGGAGCGCCTGAGTCATCATGATGCGTGAGACCGCCGATTCGTCCACTTTGAGCTCCACCGGGAGCTGACCGACGCCCGTCTGCTGCACCAGCTTGGTGACCGGCTCGTGGAGGAAGACGCGCCCCTCCTCGGCCAGCAGATGGAAGCTGGCGATGGTCGCGTGCCCGCACAGGGGCACCTCCGCCCGCGGCGTGAAGAAGCGGACCCGGAAATCCGCGCCCACCTGGCTTGCGGGCAGCACGAACGCGGTCTCGGAAAGTCCCATCTCGCGGGCCACGTACTGCATCTGCTCGTCGGTCAGGCCCTCGGCCTCGAGCACGACGCCGGCCGGGTTGCCCGCGCCCCTAGTAGACGTGAAGGCGTCGACCTGCTTGACCTTGACGGAATCCCGGTGACTTAAGGGCAACGGGCTCTCCTAGTGGTTTCGGCCGGACAGGACCTACAGCTTGAGCTTCGATTGGACGCTCGTGTAAAGCACCATCTGGTCTTTTATCACTTTGGACAGCCGTTTGACACCCTCGTAGATGGCGTCTTCCTCAGGGAACGAGAAATTGAGGCGCATGCAGCAGCCGCCGCGGCCGTCCGCGTAGAAGCCGCGGCCCGAGATGTAGGCGACCTTGTGCTGGACTGCTTCGGCCAGCATCTCCCGCGTGTCGATGAAGTCCGGCAGCGTCACCCAGAGGAACATACCGCCCTGCGGGCGCGTCCAGGTGGCCTCATCGGGGAAGAACTCCTCGAGGGCCTGGAGCATCACGTCGCGGCGGGCCGTATACGTGGCGATGATCTTCTCGATGTGCTTGGCAACCAGGTTCTTGTTGATGTACTCCTCGACCACGAACTGCGAGAAGTTGCTGGTGCAGAGATCGGCCGCCTGTTTGGCATAGTTCAGCCGGTCGAGGATGGGCTGTGGCGCGATGACCCAGCCCAGGCGCAGGCCCGGCGCCAGTATCTTGGAAAAGCTCCCCAGGTGGATGATGTTAGGGTCGAGCGCCCTCAAGACCGGCAGCTGCTCGCCCTCGAATCGCAGCCGCCCGTACGCGTTGTCCTCGACGATCACCAAATCGTGTTTCCGCGCGATATCGATGAGCTGCAGGCGCCGGTCGGCCGAGAGCGTGACGCCGGCCGGGTTGTGGAAGTTCAGCACGGTGTAGAGGAACTTCGGCTTCTCGCCCTTCCTCTCCAGCTCCTCCAGCGTGTTGGCCAAGATGTCCACGCGGAGACCGCTGTCATCCATCGGGATGTGGATGATCTCGGGCTCGAAGGCGTAGAAGGCATTGAGCGCGCCAACGTAGCTGGGCGCTTCGACCAGGACCTTAGAGCCCTTGTCGATGAAGACCTTGCCGACCAGGTCCAGGGCCTGCTGGGCACCGGCCGTCACGATGATATCCTCCTCATCGATCTTGACCCGGTCCAGCTCCATCAGCTGGCGGATGTGGGTGCGCAGGCCGTCGTGGCCTTCGGAGACGCCGTACTGGAGCGCCGCTGCGCCCTGGTGGCGCATGACCGACTTGGTCGCCTCTATCACCTTGTCGAAGGGGAAGTTCTTGGTGTAGGGCATGCCGCCGGCCAGGGAGATGACGTCGGGGCGCGAGGCGTAGCGGAAGAGCTCGCGGACCTCCGAGGACTTCATCCCTTCGGTGCGCGTCGCATATAGGTGCTGCCACTTGTCGAAGATGAGTTCAGTCATGGCGACCCCTTCTACCCCTTCTTCCTCTTCGAACACAAAATCCCCCATCGTCCAGGGACGAGAGGGGACTCCGTCGTGGTACCACCCTAGTTCGCCGCGCACCTCACGGCACGCGACCTCGGCAAGTGCGCCTGTCCGCCCGGCTACGGGGCCTGGGGCCCCGCGCGGCGGCCGGTTGACACTCCGGCATCTGATAACGGTTGCCTGCCGGCCCGCTTTACTGGCCATCCGGCTCTTCAAGCGGGCAGCTCCGGGAGGGCCTTCCGCACCGTGATCCACCGCCGACCTCTCACCACTTCCGGCCGGCTCTCTGGGGCGACCAGCACCGCGTACTCTTCCCGTCAGCGCCTTTCGCGTCTTGCGGGTCCGGGTTCGTGCCGCCGGCCCCTGTTGGCGTGATGGTATACCCGTGGTCGGAATAGTGTCAACCGGGCCCCTTACGGGCCCCTTACGGGGGACCACTCATTAGGGGATAGAGCCCTGGACCCGAGCTGCCGAAACCCTACTTGAGACGCAAATTGTAACAATTGTGACAAGCGACGAGGAGTACATCATGGCACCCGGAGCACCCCGACAAGGGCCGCCGGGAACCCGCACCGGTCAACGAGGTTGACCGACCGCTCGGTTCGCCGTGCTCGCCATCGCCCTGGCCGCCGCCGGGTGGGTATACGGGGCGGTGCTTGACTTCGCGCTGTCGGGCGGACGGGAGAGCTTCCTCTTCTTGCTCACCGGGAGCCCGGACGCGCATGCCCTATACGAGCGGCTCGGTTTCCTGTTCCTGCTGATAGCCACCGGGTTTACCGTTGCCTGGATGGCCGGCCGGCGGCTCCGCTGGAGGAACGGCTGGTCCGTCCCGACGGCTCCGCCATCGACGTCGAGCTGGTAGCGGTACCGACCGTGTTTGAGGGCGAGCCCGCGGTCCAGGCGGTATTCACTGACATCACGGAACGCAAACTGGCCCAGGAGACGCTCCGGGAGTCCTTCGATGAGCTCGATGGACAGCGGCGCCGGATGGGGGAGCTGGCGCGCAAAATCATTGACGCCCAAGAGCAGGAGCGCCAGTACCTGGCGGCCGAGATACACGACGACTTCCTGCAGGGTCTCGTGGCCACCTCCTTCTTCCTGCAATCGATGGACCTCGGTCCTCTCGACTCCGAGCTCGGGGAGCGCAAACGACGCCTGGAAGAGGTCGTCCAGGCGTGCATCGAGAAAGGGCGGACGCTGATCGCGGAGATCGAGCCCATCAGGGAGCCGGGCATGCGCCTCATTCCGGCCGTCCAGAAGTCCATCGACATCTCACTGGCAAGTAGCGGCATCAGGGCACGATTCAACCATCCGGACGCGTTGAACGAGATCTCCCTGCACGACGACATCAACATCCTGCGCATCGTCCAGGAGGCGCTGATGAACGTGCGCAAGCACTCGCGGGCCAGTAAGGTCACGGTCGACATCGCCGTCGACACCGACCGGCTGGTGGTGCAGATCGCCGATGACGGCTCCGGCTTCGACGCCGATTCGGTCTCCCGGGGACCCGTCGGCCGCTACGGGCTGCTCACCATGAGGGAGCGGGCGGGCCTCATCGGGGGAACGCTGACCATCGAGAGTGCCCCGGGCAAGGGCACGACCGTTCGCGCAGTCTTCCCGATCGTCCGGGTGCCTTGCCCGAACTGACACGCGCCACTCTACCGGCTGAGGAGCCGGCTTGCCGTGACCGGGCGAAGGCCTTTCTGACGCAGCACCCGGATCACTCCGGGCAGCGCCTCCGCCGTGTGCCATCCCCGCCCGTTCATGTGCATGATGATGATCGAGCCGTCTCTGGCGCCGCCGCGCACCGCACCCACGATGTCATCCGCCGAAACGTTCGGGTCCGGATCTCCGGTCACGACATCCCACTGGATCACGCGCAGGCCCCGCGCGGCCACCATGCGGAGCACGCGCTCGTCGTAGAAGCCGAAGGGCGGCCGGAAGACGCGGGCCTGCCGGCCGGTCAGGCGCAGCATCTCTCGCTGGGTCATCAGTACTTCAGCTGAGATACGCGAGTTGGAGATCTTGGTGAGGTCGGGATGGCTCCATGAGTGACTCCCCAGCTCAAAGAGATTGTTTCCGGCCAGCTCGCGCGTGACGGCCGGGTGAGAGCGCATCCAGAGGCCTCCCAGGAAGAGCGTCGCCGGAGTCCGGCTCGCCGCTAGGATGCGGACGATACGCGCGTCGTAGCCGGCCCGCTTGCCCGGCGTCTCGCACGCGTCGAAGGTGAGAGCGACCTCGCGGCGGTCTCGCGGACCGTGCGTGATGAGGACCGGCGCAACGGCTCGACTGGGAAGCTCGTTTCGGACGGAAGCCTCCAGGGCCGCTCGACAGGCCCGGCCGGCCTCCGCGGCCACCCGATGGACCAGTCCGGCCGACACGATGCCTCGCGAAGCAGCGGCTTCCGACATGGCGCTCGGAAGGACCACGGCCAACAGAACAACGGACAAGGTGATGACGGCCCGCCACACGATCGCCTGCCGGGCGGCCGGCGACCAGGGAGCGCAGGGAGTAAGGATTGCGGACTTCTGTTTCATGGTGGGACCGGCAGGAATCGAACCTGCGGCCTGCTGCTTAGGAGGCAGCCGCTCTATCCTACTGAGCTACGGCCCCAAGCACACGGACGGACGGCCCGCGGCTACCGCCCAGTATAGGCGAAAACCCGAGTGCGTTCTAACCTTGAGTGCGCCGGCGCCGTCGACTACGCTAGACTCCGACAGAGAGGCCGCGTGAGGCCGCCACGCGGCCACCTCGCGCCGATGGCGCGGCCCAGGAGGACGGTCATGGAGCAACAGGAACCGGATGCGTCGCAGCTTATGGGACAGCCGATGGACCTGGCGGAGCTGGTCGACTACCAGGAGGGCTCGGTCGTCAGCCGGACGCTGGTCAAGCGCCCGAGCGGCACCGTTACCCTGTTCGCCTTCGCCAAGGGAGAGGGGCTGAGCGAGCACACCGCCCCGTTCGACGCGATGGTATGCGTCCTCGATGGCTTGGCCGAAATCGCCATCTCGGGGAAGTCGATGAGGGTAGGCACCGGAGAGATGGTCATCATGCCGGCCAACCAGCCGCACGCTCTCAACGCACCCGAGCGCTTCAAGATGCTGCTGGTGATGATCAAGTCCTAGCGGGCCGGCTTTGCCCTAGCGGCCTTGGGGGCGGCCCTCCACGAAATCGTGGAAGCAGTGCAGGCATAGCGGGCGGCCCTCCAGCATGCGTACCCGGGTCTCCATCACACCCTCCCCGCACCGCGCGCAGGTGACAGTGGTCCTGATCTGGGCCCTTTCAGGCGCGTGCTCCTGGGGTTCCTTGAAGTCGAACAACTGCGCGTCTTCGGCCGTCAGCAATCTGTCTGCCACCTGGTCACGCAGTTCGGCGGAAGCCTCATCCGTATGCTCGCGCCGGGCCTCGTCACGCTGCGGCTCGAAGAGCGCGCCTGCCTTCAGCACCACCCGGGTCGAGCGTCCGCTGCCGCGGTCGTAGAAGGTGAAGGCCTGCTTGCCATAGTCGCGGAGGACGAGGTTCCCTTTGCCGAAAGTGGTGCCGGCCAAGTACTGGACCGCGTCCACCGAGCAGGAGTCGTTCTCCACCAGCGCCACCAGCTCCTCGTCGCGCGCGCGCTCCTCCGGGATGCCGAGGCGCGACAGCGCGGCCTTCGTCGCCCGGTACCCGATGAGTAGCCCCGGGCAGAGGTGCCCGTGAAACTCGATCGCCCGCTCAAGGTCCTCCGGCAGCTCCCTGCCGCGGGCGTCGCGGTCGGTTGCGGCCTGTTCCCTGCCGCCGGCCGCGCGGTCATCCGCGGCCTTCTTCCCGTCTTTGGCCATCATTCCCTCCAGGGTAGCCGGCAGGTCGCCCCGGACAGCTCGGCCTCGCGCTTGTCATGGTCCCAGCGCGAGACCAGATAGAGCTTGTCGTCCTCGAAAGCCTGGGCCAGCCCCTGGACCAGCTCCTCCGCCTCATCACTCGTCATCTTCCAGGCCTGTCGGACGAAAGAAGCCGTCCTGGCGTAGTAGAGCGGCAGCAGGGCATCGATGACCTGCTCGGGGGTGCAGGACATCCCGAAGTTGTAGGCTGCGGCACAGTCGTACACCGTGCGGACCCATGTGTCGGGTTCCACGCGGAATCGCTTCTCGACCAACGTCCTTGACAACCTCAGGTACTCCCGGAACACGTCCTCGTGCAGTATCTGTTGGAGCATCCCGCGCTGCCCCTCGAACCCCTGCTGGAACGCGGCGATCAGCCCAGCCGCCTTGACCTTCACGCGAGCCGGCTCCTCCGCGGGCAGCTCCTCCCGGCCCATGCAGACCTCAGCGGGCTGGCTACCCCGGGTCGCCTTCCACTTGACCTCGTAGTCCTGCATCATGGCGAACATCGTGCCGACCACCTGGCGGAACATCGGACCGAGGTCGGCGCCCGGGTCCTTCGGGTCATGCAGCTTGACACCCATCTGCGATTGGCAGACACGGAAGCCTTCGCATATGGCGGTGGTCGTCATCCAGATGTCGATTCCGAACCTCGAGATGTACTGCGTGTCCCAGATCGCCTGGTGCGAGAATATCTTGGTCAGCGCCCAACACAGTCCGAAATCGCCGCCGATGGGCTGGCGCACATCGAGACCGTACAGCGCCCTCGTCAAGGGATAGGCCAACGCGTTGGTGATCGTTCCGTCGTATTTGTAGCGGGTGTAGTACGGTGCCACGAACCCGTGGTTGTGCCGCCAGATGGGGTCGCCCAGCAGCCGTATCCACTCGGGCGTGATGCTACGAAGGTCGCTGTCGACAACGATGCACACCTTGGCGTTCAGGCGTTCTGAGATGTCGAAGATGGTCTTGAATGCGCTCCCCTTGCCGGCCGGCCCGCCGTACGGCGTGACAATCTTGTCCACGCCCTGTGGCACCGGCGTCTGCAGGACGATGTCTCGGGTGCGGTCCTCGGAGCCGCCGTCGGAGTTCACCAGCACCGGTTTCAGGTCGCGGAAGTAGGTGACCATTCCCTCGGAAGCCGCGCGGACCACGTGCGCGATAGTGTCGGCGTTCCTGAACGACGGGATGCCGACGACGATGTCGGCCTGGCCTATGCGCTCCAGTTCCGCCAACAGGTCCGGGCTGAGGCCCTGCTGCGGTCCTCCCGAGTCCAGCATGGGCACCCTATCCCCTCTTGCCGCTGTTGCGGCTACCGGCTTTTCCCTTGGCGTCCGGCCTCGGCTCTACGGCCGAGATGTCGACTTCGCGCAGGCCCTTGGCCGAATCCTCTGGCGAGAGCACGTTTATGTACATCGCCGTGCCCCACTCGAAACCGGCCGGAACCGTGAGCCGCGGAATCATCTCGATGTGCCAATGATAGTAGAGCAACCCCGGCGTCTTCATCGGCGCCACGTGGAGCATGTAGTTGTAGGGAACGTCACCGACAAGTGCGTACATCCGCTGGCCTACCTCGCGCATGACGGCCGCCAGGTCGGTCACCTCAGCAGGCGACATGTGTTCGAAGGCGGACATGTGTCTCTTGGGCATGATCTTCAGCTCGAAGGGAGAGCGCGCGGCGAATGGGCACATGGCCATCATGGTCGCGTTCTCCACCACACGTCGCCCGTCCTGGTGTCCGGCTTCGTCTTGAATCATCCGGCAGTAGATGCACTCGTCCTCGCGGTCGTAGTAGTCGCGCGCCTCCTCCAGCTCCTCGTAGACGCGGGTCGGGATGATCGGCGTTGCGACCACCTGAGAGTGAGTGTGCTCCAGCGAGGCACCGGCCGCTACGCCCCAGTTCTTGAAGATGAGCACGTACGACATGCGCGGATCGGCATGCCAGTACTTGAACCGCTGCATATAGGTGCGGATGACCGACTCCATCTGGTCCTGCGATATGCGGAATAGGCCGTCGTCGTGATGAGGCGAGTCAACGATCACCTCGTGGCCGCCCACGCCGGAGAGCATGTGATAGATATGATCGACGCGGGACTGCGTCAGCTCGATCTTGGGCGCCAGAGCCGGGTAGAGGTTGGGGAGCACCCGCGTGCGCCAGCACTTGGCCACCTCGTCGAACTCCCCGGGCCAGATCTCGTGGTCCGGGATCTCGATGGTCATCTCTGCGCCGGTGCCACAGAACGGGCAGGGGCGGGCCGGTTTCGCCGGCACCTTGGAGGACCCGCCCGGCTTCTGTGCTTCCGAGAAATCAGACGGCCGCTTGCCTCGTTCGGTCGCGAGAATGACCCAGGTGCCGCTCAGTGGGTCTTTGCGGATCTCGGACAAGCGAAGGCCCCCTTAAGGCAGGAGGGACACAAATGGCTAGGTACCTGGGCCAATGGTAAACTATCGACAATTGGCCTGCAACACGGGGCACTCGCGAACGTGGTCCGGCCCGGGCAGCCATCCGGCCGACCACCCGACAACGGGGTATCCATGGACGAGGCCTGGCTCCAAACGCGAACCTACCACCACAAGGACTTCGCCGACCTGGACGCCCTGGTCGAGCTGAAGCGCGCTCAAAGGCTGACGGTGAGCGTCGCCCTGCCGACCTTGAACGTGGCGCCCACGCTCCGGCCCATCCTCGCCTCCTTGCGTGAGTCATTCGGCCCGGACACGCCGCTCATCGACCAGCTGGCGATCGTCGACAGCCGCTCGGAGGACGAAACATTGGACGTCGCGCGCTCGATGGGCGTCGAGGTGTACTTCGACGACGAGCTGCTCCCAGGCGCCGGCGCCGAGAAAGGCAAGGGCGAGGCGCTGTGGAAGAGCTTGGCGGCACTGACCGGGGACATCATCATCTGGATCGACTCAGACATCGAGAACTTCGACGCCCGCTTCGTCTACGGCCTCTTGGGGCCACTGCTGACCGAACCCGAGATCCAGTACGTCCGCCCGTTCTATCGCCGGCCCCTCCACAGCGGGACCGCGCTGGTGCCGACGGGCGGCGGCCGCGTGACCGAGATCTGCGCCCGGCCGCTCATCAACATGTTCTTCCCGAGTCTGGCCGGCTTTATCCAGCCGCTGGCGGGAGAGCACGCCGGGCGGCGCGAGGTGTTCGAGAACGTGCCCTTCTTCACCGGATACGCGGTGGAGATCGGGCTGGCTGTAGAGATCTTCCGGAAGTACGGCCTGTTCGGGATGGCCCAGGTCGATCTCGAGGAGCGCGTGCACCACAACCAGCCCATCGAAGACCTGTGCAGGATGTCGGACGCCATCATGCAGGCGACTGTCGTCCTGTTGAAGGATGAGGACCGCATCCAGCTCTCGGAAGAGCCGGCCATCGAGCTCGCTCAGCCGGTCGAGCGAGACGGCCACACATCGTTCCAGATGGTCGACGTCACCATCAAGCGGCGCCCACCGCTGGCGACGCTCTCCGAATACGCGGCACTCCGTGGCAGCCCGGCTCCGGACACAGGCGGGTCGGATGACTGAAGGTCGCGTCCGGCGGCTCGTCCGCGAGCGCCGCATGCTCGACAACCGGTCACGCATCCGAGAGCTCGTCTCGGGTGTCGATGTCGTCTACACGGACGTCGACGCCACGCTCCTCGGGCCGGGCGGGTGCCTGTTGGTCGGCCCCGACGAGAACTACGCGCTGGCCGCCGCCGAGGCCATCATCACCGCACTGGAGCGCGAGATCGACATCGTCATGATCTCCGGCCGCCATGCGCGCCAGCTTCACGGCGACGCGCGGCTGATGGGCTTTAGAAACTACATCGCCGAGCTGGGATGCCTGCTCGTCTACAACCTCGGTGACCGGCAGGTCCTAAACGTCGGCGATTTCCCGGTGACACATGACACCGTCTACGAAACCATCGCCCAATCCGGCGCGCCAACGTTGCTCTTCAAGCACTTCGCCGGGCGAATCGAGTACCACAAACCCTGGAGCGAGCAGCGCCTGGCCACCCACGTGCTGCGCGGCCTCATCGACGTCGAAGAGGCGCAGCAAGTGCTGGGTCTGGCCGGCCATCACGACCTCAAACTGGTCGACAACGGGGCCATCCGCAAGCGCAAGGGTGAGCTCCTACCCGATCTGCCGCGCACCCACGTCTATCACCTCCTGCCCAAGCAGGCTGGCAAGCCGGAGGGCGTGGCGGCCGATCGCGCGCGCCGCTCCATCGCGAGGGACCGATGCATCGCCATCGGCGATTCGGAGGCCGACATCTCGATCGCGCCGGAGGTCGGCGCCTTCTTCCTGGTACGCAGCCCCTTCCGTGGGGACGGGGAGTGGCTTCTGCAGATCGGGGAGCAAGACAACATCTTCATCGCGGACCACGCGATGGGGGTGGGCTGGGCAGAAATCATACACTTCCTGCTGAACTCCGACTGACGGCGCGCGGGCCGAGCGCCGGGGCTCACGCCGGCCGCTAGGCGCAGCCCGAGAGGAACTCCCGCGTGGCCCGTTCGGCCAGACGAGCGACCAGCTCGTCGGCGTGGGCCATCGCCTCATCAGGGTCCGCTTCTCTGGTCATTGAGTACACGTAGCTCACGCCCGCTTCCCGCACCTTCTCGATCTCGGGCCCGGTCTGACCGACGATCGCCACACAGTGGACTCCCATCCTCTTGGCCATCCGCGCGACGGCCAGCGGCGCTTTTCCCCGGAGGGACTGGCCGTCCATCCGTCCCTCTCCGGTAATGACGAGCGCCGCTCCGGCCAGCCGGTCGCCCGCACCCACCGCCTCCAGCACAAACTCGGCGCCGGGGAGGAGCCGACCACCGCAGAACGCCACCAGACCGGCGCCCAGCCCGCCCGCCGCTCCCGCACCCGGTAGCTCGGACACGTCCACGCCAAGGTCTCGCCGGATGACGGCCGCCATGTGCTTCAGGCCCGCATCCAACACCTCGACATCCTCGGGTGACGCGCCCTTCTGCGGAGCATAGACGTGCGCGGCGCCCTCCGGGCCGAAAAGGGGGCTGTCAACGTCGCAGGCGACGAGGAACTCCACGTGGGCCAGCCGAGGGTCGTGGCGCGAGGCGTCGATTCGCGCGACGTCACCCAGCGCGCCCCCTCCCTCCGGCACTTCGCCTCCCGCCTGGTCCAGGAACCTCACACCCAAGGCGCGGGCCATCCCGGTCCCGCAGTCGGTCGTCGCGCTGCCGCCGATACCAACTATCACGCGCTCGACGCCGGCATCCATCGCGGCGGCGATGAGCTCGCCGGTCCCGTAGGTGGAGGCTCGCAGAGGGTTGAGTTCGGCTTTGGGCACCAACTCCAGCCCGGAGGCGGTCGCCATCTCGACCACTGCTGTTCTGGGGCCCCCCGCGGACGCTTTGTCGCCAAGAAGACCGAACTCGGCCTCGACTCGACCGCCCATCGGGCCGGTCACGTGGACGCGACGGGTCTCGCCCTCCGTGGCGGCCACCAGCGTAGGCACGGTCCCCTCGCCACCGTCGGCTACCGGGCACAGCTCCACCTCGACGTCCGAGCGGGCGGCACCCACGCCGCGGGCCATCGACCGCGCCGCCTGCGCGGCAGTCAGGGTGCCCTTGAACTTGTCGGGGGCGAGTACGATCCTCATGCTTGACTATTCTCCCGGGAGACCTGACTTTCCTGCCTGGGCACCTGACTTTCCTGCCCAGTTCAGCAGGTCGGCCTAGGCTCCTAACGCCGGCCCTCGCCGGCCGGTAGGATGATGGACTCGCGATACCGATCGAGGGTCTGCTCGCAGATAAGGTACTGCGCGTGCGGCGGAGGGTCTTCCAGGCCGAGCATCTCCTGGAGCTGGCCGGCGCACAAGTCGCCCACACGTTCGACCAGCCAGTCCTGGAAGGGAACGACGAAGACCTCCAGGGTGATGACGCTGCGCGTCGGCCGGAGCGACGTTATCTCGACCAGCCTGGGCGGCACCAAGAGGAGCGGTTGGTGCTCGAAGAACCGGCCGACCGAGTCCAGCATCTCGGCGACCTGCGCATCGCTGACTTGGCCTTTCACCACCAGCTCCACGTGGAAGCGGAGGTACCCCTTGGCGTATCGGTCGACGCCTAGGATGGTGCCGTTGGGCATGTAGTGGAGATTCCCGTGCAAATCGCGCACCGTCGTGCTCCGGAGACCGAGCTCCTCCACTATCCCGAAGGCCTCGTACGGCCCGGCCTTCAAGTGCACCATGTCGCCGACCGAGTACTGACCCTCGAATAGGATGAAGAAACCCGACACCCAGTCTTTGACCAGACTCTGAGCGCCGAAGCCGATGGCCAGCCCCGCTATCCCGGCGCCGGCCACCAACGGCCCCAGGCGGCCCGGTCCCACCAGTTCGGCCAGGAGCAGGTAGAAGCCCAGGAAGAAGACGAGGTACTTCAGCGCGTTGTGCAAGAGGGCGGCCGCCGTCTGGGTGCGCTTGCGCGCCGCGAGTAGATCGTGGGTGGGCTCGCCCTCCGCGCCGAGCCGGGCCTGCAGCCCGACCAGACGGTCCAGCGCGTACGCGCCGGCGCGGTAGACCAGGAGGCCGACGATCAGGATGACCAGCACGTTCGGACCGTGCTCCAGGGCGTACCTTCCCAACCGGTCCAGACGGTCTCCCCAGATGCCGAGTTGGGCGACCGCCGCGGCGGCGTTAGGCGAACTCACCGCCTCACCCCCAACGTACGCCGGTTCACAGCGTCGCCTCGTCCGTCTCGGCGCCAACCGCGGCCGGCGGCGGCGTCGAAGCCGGCTGGACCACGTCATCCACCCTCTCTGAGACGACCATCCTCTCCGACATCGCCATCAGCTCCGAGACCGGCAGCAGCCGGTAGCCGGACGCCCGCAGCTCGTCGATGACGACCGGCAGCGCGGCCACCGTGTTGGCCCGTGTGCCACCCTCGCGGCGGATCCAGGAGCCGCTGTCGTGAAAAAGGACGATCCCCCCGGGGCGGATGTGGTGGCGCACGCGCCGCGCTATGCGGGCCGGCGAAGGGCTTCGCCAGTCGAGCGAACTCACCGTCCACATCACGATCTGGTACCCCAGCTCATCCACGACAACGCCCCGGACGGCCTGCGAGAACAGACCTCGCGGCGGCCTGAAGAGGCTCGTCTCCGCGCCGGTCACCTCGCGGATGGCCTTGTCGGCGGCGCCCAGCTGGTTCAACACCAACTGCCGGGTGACGCCCACGAGGTCCCGGTGCGAGTAGGTGTGGTTACCGATGTCGTGTCCCTCGGCCACGATGCGGCGCGCCACATCCGGGTACTTGCGCACGTGATCGCCCACCACAAAGAAGGTGGCCTTGACCCCCTTGTCCTTCAGGACATCGAGTATCTGGGGTGTGTAGGTCGCGCTCGGGCCGTCGTCAAAAGTGATCGACGCCAGGTGGCTATGCGGCCCGCGGCGGAAGACGCCGGCCTGACAGCCGATGCCGTGGTACTCGTAGTAGCTGATGAACGAGCCCAGACCAGCCACGCCCAGCGTCAGCACGACCAGCCCGTATCGAACTATCTCCCCGACGGAGTCCAGGCGGCCGCTCACCACCATGAAGCGCGCCGCCATGGCGACGCCCAGCGCCACTCCGGTGGCCATCAGGAGCTGGATGATGAGGCGTCTGGTCGTCTGTCTCACTGGGCAAGCTCCCGCGGTCCTGCAGCGCACACCGTCTCGGTGGCGATCGGCTCCATCGTCTAGTCAATCATACTACGCACAGGGCCGCCGACACGGTCGATGGGCCGGAATCCCGCACCGGCCCGCCGCCCCCGCCGGCGGCCCTCGATACTCGTCAGACTGATGTTACTCCGCGTCCTCGAAGCGGTCCTGCAGCTTCTCCATAACCTCGGGCATCGTCGTGTATTCCATCTCATCCAGCGGCAGGCGATGCGGCTCGAATGGCCCGTGCCGCCGGTAGTAGTCGGCGACGACGTTGGCGTCGTCGCGGCACTTGTCGTAGGCCGGGTCGTCGAAGAGGTCGTTCGGCCCGACGAGCGCCCCGTCTTTGAGCTGGAAGCCGTAGCAGACCACGCGCGGCGGCCCGTCGAAACGCGTCGGGTTGCACTGCGCATGAGAACACGGCATCAAAGGCCCGTGGTGCGAGCCGCGCATCCAGCCGGCCACCGTGTAGGGGAACGAGAACGGCTCGAGGATCTCGCCCACTGCGGGAAGCCCGCTCTGGCCGCGGACGATCATGACCGGATCATCCTTGCCGATGTAGCGCCCGGCGATCAGGGCCAGCTTCTGCGTCGAGGTGGTCGCGGCAATCTCCTTGTCGTCCTTGCGCCAGACGTTTGGGATGCAGTACCGGCTGGGCGCGCCGATGAAGACCAGCAGGTCGTAGATCTCTTCCGGCAAGGAGAAGACGACCTTTTTCTTGGCGAATAAGTCGTTCACCTCGAAGAGGAATCCGTTGTGCATCTTGCTGTCGATGACCAGCCCGATCGAGTTGAAGGGGTCGGCGAATATCTTATAGAGCGGGAAGTTCCAGGCCCCGGGCTCGGTCTTGTCGGCCAGGAAGATGAGCACCGGCTCGGCGGGACGCTCCTCGAACTCCATCTCCGCCACACCGGGACCCATGCCCTTGACGTTCCCGGAGAAAGCGTCGGCCAGGAGGTCCTGGCCCGCTCCGTACTGCCCGAGCCGCTTGGCGATCTCGGTGCAGGCGACGAACGTGTCCCAGGCGAACTCATGGATCTTCTCGTTGTTGACCCCCTGCTGGTGGGTCATGATGAGGGCGATGTCGTCGCCCACGCGGCCGCGGCAGAAGTCGATGATAAGCCCCGACTTCTTGGCCTTGGCGAGCTCCTCCTCCGCCTTGGCGAGCATCTCCGGATGAACCGAAGAGTGGCCGACGTTCCCGCCGACGTCGGCCTTGATGACGCTCAAAGTCAACTTCATGCGCGTTCCCCCTTCTGGAATAGCGGTACCGGATAGGCCTCTATTGCGTGCAAGTATTATACTGCTTGTGCATTCTACGTCGAACATCGATTTCCTCCTATGGCCATCACGTCGGATCGTCGGCGGCGAGACGCCTCTGCGGCGGCCCCATGGAGGAACGTAGGACCGTCTGGAGCAGACCGCCGGAAGACAGGAGAGACGCGTGACCGGAGAATCCGAGCAGCAGGTCGACTGGCACTTTCTTTCGTCCGAGGAGACGGCCGCCCGGCTGGGCACGGACGCCGGCCGCGGCCTAGCCAAAGAGGAAGCGGCCCGGCGGCTGGCCGAGCGCGGCCCGAACGAGCTGGAGGAAAGAGCGAAGAAGACCCTGCTGGTCATGTTCCTCGGCCAATTCCAGGACTTCATGATCCTTGTTCTCATTGCCGCCGCCGCCATCTCCGGCATCATCGGAGAGCCGTCCGACACCATCGCGATAGTCATCATCGTCATCTTGAACGCCATAGTCGGGTTCGTCCAAGAGTACCGTGCAGACCGCGCCATCGCCGCGCTCAAGGAGATCGCCGCACAGACCTCGACCGTGGTCAGGGATGGCGCCGCCGCAACCGTCCCCGCATCGGAGCTCGTGCCCGGCGACGTAGTCGTTCTGGAGGCCGGCAACATCGTGCCGGCGGACCTAAGGCTCCTGGAGATAGGGCACCTCAAGATCCAGGAGGCGGCTCTCACTGGGGAATCTGTCCCGTCTGAGAAGCAGTCAGGCCCTCTCGATGGGGGAGCGGCTGCGCTGGGCGACCGAAAGAACATGGCCTACAAGGGCACCGTCGTGACCTATGGAAGAGGGGTCGGAGTCGTCGTAGCCACCGGAATGAGGACGGAACTCGGCCGCATCGCCACCATGCTCCAGGAGGAAGAGGAGGTGCGCACCCCTCTCCAGAAGAGACTGGCCGCTTTCGGCCGGAGGCTCTCGATAGCCATCCTGATCATCTGCGCGGTTGTCTTCGTGTTTGGCGTCGGGCGAGGCGAGCCGGCCCTGCTGATGCTTCTTACGGCGGTCTCGCTGGCCGTAGCGGCCATTCCAGAAGCGCTGCCGGCGGTGGTCACCATCTCCCTGGCCGTGGGCGCCAAGAGAATGGCCCGGATGAAGGCCCTTATCAGGAAGCTGCCGGTGGTGGAGACCCTGGGGTCGGTGACATACATCTGTTCGGACAAGACGGGCACCCTCACGCTCAACAGGATGACGGCCGAGGAGGTGTTCGTCGCCGGGAGGCTTATGACCCGGGCGGAGCTGCTGGCGGCCCCAACGGGAGACGTGGCCGGGGTGGTTTTCCTCACGGCGCTCGCTGTAAACAACGACGCCCGCACCTCCTCGAAGGGAGAGAACATCGGGGACCCCACGGAGATCGCTCTGCTCTCCTTGGCCAGAGACGCGGGTTATGAGAAAGGGGAGCTCGAGCAGCAGTTTCCGCGCGTCGCGGAGATACCATTCGACTCTGAAAGAAAGTGCATGACCACCTTCCATGAGGGCCCTGACGGCATGGTTTCGTTCACCAAGGGCGCCCTTGACCATCTCCTGGAACACTCCGCCTTTGTCTTCCCTGACATCCCGCTGGATCAGGCGGCATCCGGGGAGATCCTCGAGACCGGCGAGCGGATGGCCCGCGACGGCCTCCGGGTGCTCGCCGTAGCAATGAGGCGCTGGGACGGCGCGTTGCCGGATGATCTGTCTCCGCATACGGTGGAGAAGCGGCTCGTTATCTTGGGCCTCGTGGGCATGATGGATCCCCCGCGAGTGGAGGCCATCGAGGCGGTCTCCAGGTGCAAGACTGCCGGCATAGTCCCGGTCATGATAACAGGAGACCACCCTCTGACCGCGGAGGTGATCGCCCGCCGGCTGGGCATCCTTGAGAGCGGCGCTGAGGCCGTGATGACAGGGGCCGAACTGGACGACCTTTCTCTTGAGGACCTGGAGGAGCGGGTCGAGCATATCCGCGTCTACGCAAGGGTAGCGCCCGAGCAGAAGCTCCGCATAGTCAAGGCCCTCCAGGACAGAGGGCAGTTCGTGGCCATGACCGGAGACGGCGTCAACGACGCCCCGGCTCTCAAGAGAGCCGACATCGGAGTGGCCATGGGCATTACCGGCACGGACGTCAGCAAGGAGGCGGCCCACATGGTCATCCTTGATGACGATTTCGCGACCATCGTCGAGGCTGTGCGTGACGGAAGAAGGATCTTCGACAACATCCGCAAGTTCATCAAGTACACGATGACAAGCAACTCCGGCGAGATCTGGTCGATCTTTCTGGCCCCGTTTATGGGTCTGCCGATTCCGCTGCTCCCGATTCATATCCTTTGGATAAACCTCGTGACAGACGGCCTGCCCGGCCTGGCTCTTTCCCCGGAGCCGGCGGAGAAGGGGCTCATGGAAAGGCCGCCGCGGGCGCCGAACGAGAGCATCTTCGCCCACGGCCTAGGGCTTCATATAGTGTGGGTCGGGCTGCTGATGGGCGCCGTCACCCTGTTCACACAGGCATGGGCGCTCAAGACCGGCAACGCCCACTGGCAGACGATGGCCTTCACCGTGCTCTGCCTAAGCCAGATGGGACACGTCCTGGCAATCAGGTCCGAGCGTGAGTCGGTCTTCTCGCAAGGGCTCCTCTCGAACAAAGCGCTGCTCGGCGCGACCGCGCTCACGCTCGGCCTACAGCTGACCACCATCTACGTGCCCGCCCTTAACCGGGTGTTCAAGACACAGCCCCTCAGTGCCGCGGACCTGGGCTTGACCTTGGCCCTTTCCGCCATCGTATTCTTCGCCGTCGAGGCAGAGAAGTGGTTCAGGAGGCGGTCGGCCCTCGCACTTGAGGCTGGCGGCTGCTAACATGAACCCCTGCGGCCGCCGGCCGTGCCCCATCGATCCAGCAGGAGGCAAGCGTGCTCGATTCGCCGATTTTGAGGACCATTCTGGTGGCCATGACCCCCGTCGGGGAGCTGCGGGCCGCCCTCCCCCTGGCATTGACCCACTACCACCTCAGCCTGCCGGTCGCCTTCGCCGCCAGCGTCGTCGGGAACATGATCCCGGTCGTGATTATTGCCTACCTGCTGGACCCTGTGCAGGAGGCGCTTTCGAGCCGCAGCGTCCTGTTCCGGCGCTTCTTCCAGTGGCTCTTCGGCTACACGCGGCGAAAGCACTCCAAGATGTTCGATCGCTGGGGCAGCCTTGCACTGATAGCTTTCGTGGCGATTCCGCTACCGATGACTGGGGGATGGAGTGGAGCTCTGGCGGCGTTCGTCTTCGGCGTTCCGCCGCGCACCGGCATACCCATGGTTGGACTGGGCGTGATCGGCGCGGGAATCATCGTGACACTGGTGACCAAGGGAGTCGTGTTCGCGATCGGATAGCCCAGCCATCGGATAGCCCGGCGGCCTACTCCTCCTCGAGAGCCAGCCTGACGATGCGCTCGACCAGATCGGGGAACTCGATTCCGGCCGCGGCCGCCTCTTTGGGGTAGAGACTCGCCCCCGTCATTCCGGGAATCGTGTTGATCTCCGACACAAGCACGCGACCGTCTTCCTTGAGAAAAGTGTCGACGCGGGCGAACCCGCGGCAGTCGAAGGTGCAATAGGCCTTCAGCGACAGCTCCGTGACGAGCGCCGCGGACTCCGGCTCCACCGGCGCCGGGCAGATCTCGTCGGCCAACGCCGGGTCATACTTAGCCTCGAAATCGAAGAACTCCTTCTTGGGGCATATCTCGACCAGCGGCAGCGCCTCGGGCTCACGATTGCCGATGATTCCGCACTGTATCTCCCGACCCTGCACATACTCCTCGATCAGCACCGTGCGCCCGAACTCGAGCGCCTGGTCGACCGACTCGACCAGCTCGTCCTCGCCCTTGGCGATGGCGACGCCTATGCTGGAGCCCTGTCCCGACGGCTTCACCACGACGGGCCACCCCAGGCGCTCGGCCGCCCGCGCGGCCAGGGAAGGCGGGCTGTCCTGCCACGCACGGCCGTCGACGGCCACCCAGCGCGCCGTCGGGATCTCCGTCTGCCGGAACATCCTCTTAGAGGCGAGCTTGTCCATCGCCAGCGCGCTGGCCAGCACGCCGGACCCTGTGTAGGGAACCCCCAACACGTCGAGGAGGCCCTGGATGCAGCCGTCCTCGCCGAACGGCCCGTGCAGCGCGATGAAGGCGAGGTCGACCTTCTGCCCCGCGGCGCGCATGTCCCCCGGCGCGAGCTCGACAGACGCGTCGCCGCCGGACGGCCCGCGGGCTACCCACCGCCCGTCGGCAGCTATCTCGACGCGGACAATGGTGAAGCCGGCCTCTTCGAGACCGGCTGCTACGTTTTCCCCAGATCCGAGGGAGACGTCACGCTCCGCCGAGCGCCCTCCCATTATCACGGCTACCGTGGGCTTCGTGGCCATCCTGTGACTGCTCGCGCCTCCTCGCCCGCGACGCCCGCGGGCACCCCGGTGCTAGACCTGTTCCAAGCTGTACTTTTCGAGATCGGCCCGAAGCTCCTCGAGCTTCTGCTTGATGTTCTTGTCTTTGGCGCCGAAGAGCCCTTCTACCTTGTCGGCCGCCTGTTCGATACTGTGCTTGGCTTGGTCCACAAGGTCGGCCGCCGAGTCGCGGATGTCACCGGCCTTGTGCGCGATCCGGTCGCGCGTATCCGCGCCGGACTGAGGGGCCATCAGCAGGCCCACTCCGCCTCCCAGCAGGAAGCCCAGCAGCACGCCGAGCCCGAACTCCTCGTATCCAAAGCCCCGCTCAGCCATCTATCGTCCTCCTAGGGGTGATGGCGGCACCGGAAACCACCTGCTTCGGGGACCCGCCGGCGCCGGCCGTCCGCCTACCGGCTATGATAGCCAAACCCCCGAGGTCGGTCCAGCCGCGCCCCCGAGGCCTCGATTGAGACTGCCCGGTTCGAGGGCATCTACTGCCGGCCCGCAGTGGCGACAGTCCGTTCGACGCTGGTCGAGTACAGTCAGCACCTGCCCGTTCCTTGGCGTAGACGTCGTAGAAGAGGAGGCGTGGAAGAAAAGGTTGCCGAATCGGCGATGAGGAGTTATTATTGGGTAGATTAGCATAGCCTATGCACTTGGTCGGGAACG
>CAYWVN010000004.1:0-37691 GCA_964461725.1 uncultured Coriobacteriia bacterium
GCTGCCGCCGGAGCAAGGCGCATGGGCTACGGGGCGTTTTCCACCAGCATGCTGGTCAGTCCACACCAGGATCACGACGCCATTCGCGAGGCCGGCGAGCTGGCCGGCGTGCGCCACGGCGTACCGTTCCTCTATCGGGACTTCCGCGACGGGTACTCCCGAGGGGTAGAGCATTCCCGCGAGCTGGGCATGTACCGCCAGAAGTACTGCGGCTGCATCTTCAGCGAGCTGGAAGGCGTGGAGGAGCGCCGGACGCGCCGCGGCCCGCGCGCGCGTCGCGGGCCCGCTTGATACGAACAGCGGACTTCGACTATGAGCTGCCGGACGCTCTGATCGCACAGCGGCCCGCGGAGCCCCGGGACTCGTGCCGGCTGATGGTCGTGGAGCGAAACAGCGGACGTGTATCGCACCGAAAGTTCCGCGACTTGCCTGAGTACCTCAGGGCGGGCGACTGCCTGGTCGTCAACGACACGGCGGTGCGCCGCGCGCGTCTGCGGGCTCGCAAGGCCGACGGGGGCGGGCGCGTCGAGGTACTCCTGCTCGGCGAGCACGGGCCGGCCTCGTGGGAGGCGCTGGTCCGACCGGGGAAGCGGTTGCCTCCCGGCACGACCATCGACTTCCCGGGCACGGGCGTCAGCGCGGAAGTCGGGGTTGTGCTAGACGGAGGTAGGCGGGTCGTGACCTTCCCGGAAACCGGCGACGCACAACGTCTCATGGGGCTGGCCGGTGAGTTGCCGATACCCCCGTATGTGCATCGACAGCCGGCGGATCTGTCCGACTACCAGACTGTCTATGCGGACCGGCCGAACTCGGTGGCCGCACCGACGGCGGGCCTGCATTTCACTAGAGGATTGCTTGACCAGATAGAGCGGGCCGGTGTGCGCGTGGCGCGCATGACGCTTGAGATCGGCGTGGACACTTTCCGGCCGGTTACCGAGGAGCGGGTGCAGGATCATGAGATCCATGGCGAGCGCTTCTCGATCGATGCCGAGACAGCCGCGCACGTGAATCAGGCGCTGGCGGGAGGGCAGCGAGTGATCGCGGTAGGGACCACCGTCACCCGCGCTCTCGAGTCCGCCTGCTCCGGCAACGGACAGGTGGCGGCGAGCGATGGGACGACAGAGCTGTTCATCCTGCCCGGATTCGTTTTTCGGGCGGTGAGGGCCGTGGTCACGAACTTCCATCTTCCGGGATCGACTCCGCTGATGATGGTCTGCGCTTTCGCCGGGATGGACTTGATCCTGGATGCCTACCGACAGGCGGTGACGGAGGGCTACCGGTTCTACAGCTTCGGCGACGCCATGCTGATCGTGTAGCGAAGGAAAGGACGCGTTAGGGTGCTCTTTGGGATCGAACAGAGTGACCGCGGCAGCAGTGCCAGGTGCGGAGCGCTCACCACACCGCACGGGGAAGTTCTGACGCCGGCCCTCATGCCGGTCGGGACGCGGGCGACGGTGTGCGCGATGGACCGCCGGGACCTCGAGGAGATGGGCTACAGACTGATTCTGGCCAACGCCTACCACCTGTATCTGCGACCCGGTCTCGAGGTCCTGCGTGAGGCCGGCGGTCTGCACGAGTTCATGGGGTGGCCCGGGGCGATCCTCACCGACAGCGGCGGCTTCCAGGTGTTCAGCCTCTCCGGGGGCGTGCGTGTCACCGACGAGGGCGTAGAGTTCGCGTCGGTGTACGACGGCTCACGGCACCTTTTCACGCCGGAGCGGGTTGTCGAGATGCAGGAGGTAATCGGGTCCGACATCGCCGTCGTCCTAGATCAATGCGTGGGTTATCCATCTGACAAAGGGGTGGCCCGAGACGCGCTCAAGCGCACCCTGGAGTGGGCCCGCCGGTCTCTCGACGCGCGCCGCCTACAGGAGCAGCAGGCCCTGTTCGCCGTGGTGCAGGGTTCCACCTACCGGGAGCTGCGCCGGGAGAGCGCCCGCGCCCTGTCCGACATGTCTTTCGACGGGTTCTGCGTCGGGGGCCTAAGCGTCGGAGAGCCCCGGGACATCATGCTGGACATGGCCGCGGTCGCGGCGGCTGAACTCCCCGTGGAGATGCCCAGGCATCTGTTGGGGGTCGGGGACCCGGGTGCTCTGGTGGCGGCCGTGGGGCTAGGTTACGACCTTTTCGATTGCGTGATGCCCACGCGGACGGCGCGGAACGCACTGGCGTTCACATCCACCGGCCGGGTGAATCTGCGCAACGCCAAGCACCGCGGGGACGGATCACCGCTGGACAGCGACTGCGGCTGTCCAGCATGCCGGGAACATACTCGGGCCTACCTGCATCACTTGGTCCAGAACTCTGAGATACTCGGCATCAGGCTGCTCACCCGTCACAACCTGACGTATCTGGCAGAGGTCATGAGCCGATGTCGTGACGCTTTGCGGTCGGGTGGGTTCGCGGAATTCAGTCGCGGATTCCTTGATTCACCGGCCGTATGCTGGGAGAACGAAGTCTAGCTTGAAGCGCGGGGGACTATTGTCTAGGATTTGCGGGTAGGTCTTTCTCGGCCGGCGGCATGGATCTCGCCCTCGGCCGGACAAACGGTGGAAAGGAGACGGGCCCTGAATCCCAACCAGATAGTCACCATCGGATACCTGGTCTTGCTGGTAGGTATCTTCTATTTCTTCCTGTTGCGGCCGCAGCAGAAGCGGGCCAAGGAACACCGCGAGCTCATCGAAAGCCTGTCCACGGGTGACCGGGTGGTCACCATCGGGGGCATCCACGGAACGCTGAAGTCCATCGGCGACGACTCAGTGGTGCTGGAGATCGCCGACGGTGTCCGCGTGACGGTCTCGAAGTCGGCCGTGGGGCGCAAGCTGGAGAGCTAGGGGAGGGTCGTCAAACCCTCCGGGGGAGTATGTGGGCCTCGTAAAGCGCTATCTGATTCTGACCGCTGTTGGTGCGGTGCTGGCCGGCTGCCTCTCGGCCGGCACGTTCTTCTACGTCTATGTGCCCGCCGAGCAGGCGTTCAGCCCCGCGCGTCTCTCAAGCGGGAAAGTGGTCGGGCGCAGCGAGTCGCGGCTCTTCTTCGGTCGGTTCGCGAGCGTGTCCGTCTGGGACTTCGAGGCCGGCCGGGTCAAAGAATACTTCGTCCCTGTCGAGGAGTACGCCCGTCTCCGCGAAGGCGACGTGATCGGATTCAGGTATCGCGGGCATTTCATAGTGGTCGTTCAGAGAGTGGAGCGCCTGGAGTAGGAGGATGGATTGTCGGAGAAGCGCGTGAGACTGGACGATGTCGAGGCGGACCCCGGCGTGCAGGCCTACCTTGAGAAGGCCGACCACTTCATGGATGCAGTCGGATACACCGAACATGGTCTGCGTCACGGCAGCTTGGTCGCCGAGACGGCCGCCAAGGTGCTCTCGGAGCTATCGTTCCCGGGACGCGAGGCTGAGCTGGCGGCCATCGCCGGCTACCTGCACGACATCGGAAACGTCATCAGCCGCGAGGACCACGGTGTCTCCGGCGGGATCATCGCCTACACGTTCCTCGAGCGGCTGGGCATGCCGCCGGAGGAGATAGCCGTCGTCGTGAACGCTATCGGCAACCACGACGAAGACTACGGATACGCGGCCAGCAATGTGTCCGCGGCGCTGATGCTGGGCGACAAATCGGACGTCCACCGCGATCGTGTGGTCAATCCGGACCCGGCGACGTTCGACATCCACGACCGCGTGAACTACGCCGCCGAGCGCTCCGAGCTTCGGGTTGACGCGAAGAGCCAAGAGATCCTCCTGGAGATTTCGATTGACACCCATATCTCCCGGGTGATGGAATACTTCGAGATTTTCCTTTCGCGGATGGTGATGTGCCGTCGGGCCGCTGAGTACTTGGATTGCCGGTTCGGCTTGGTGATCAACAGCCAACGACTGCTCTAGCGGACGCCGGAGGCTGTCGTCCGGCAGGAACCCTGGAGAAAGCAATAAGTGGACGGCCAAGCGGAAGCACGGTACCTTTATAGCCATCGTCCTCGCGGTGGCCGCGGGGGCCCTGTACTTCGTCGCGGGCATGAAGACGACCAAGCGGGGTCTGTACCTCAGAAGCGGCATGAGCGTGGTGCTCACGGCCCGTGGTACGAAGATCGCGCCGGTCACCCAGGATGCGATGTCCCGGGCCGAGCTCGTCATACGCAACCGCGTGGATGCCCTGGGCGTCGCCGAGCCGGAGATTCAACGCCAAGGCGAGGCCAGCATCCTGATCCAACTCCCCGGCATAAAAGACTCCGAGCGGGCGCTCAAGATCATCGGAGAGCGTGCCCTTCTTGAGTTCAAGATCGTCACCGGTACGGGCAAGGATGGGAAGTTGAAGCTTGGAAAGCCCCTGATGACCGGGACATCCATCGCCGGCGCCAAGCCCGGCTACGACGAGAACGGACGGCCCGAAGTGGCGCTCACGTTTACCGACGAGGGGACCAAGAAGTTCGCGGAGGTGACCAGCCAGAACGTCAAGCAACGGCTGGCTATCGTGCTCGACAAGAAGATCGAGTCCTCACCGACCATCCAGCAGCCGATAACCGACGGCCGGGCCGTTATCACGGGGATCGAGTCGATCGAAGAGGTCAAGCGCATCGCATTGGTGCTCGAGACCGGGCATCTGCCGGTCCAAATGGACATCTCCGAGCAGCGCACCGTGGGGCCGACGCTGGGGCGGGACCAATTGGTGGCCGGCGTCCGGGCCGGGGCCATCGGGCTCATCGTGGTGGCCCTGTTCATGGTGCTGATGTACCGGGGTATGGGTCTCATCACCACCGCGGCGCTGGCTATCTTTGCCAGCATCTTCTGGGGGGTCATCGCGGTACTCGGCTGGAAGGACCTGTGGGCGGTGACGCTGCCGGGCATCGCCGGAGTGATCCTTTCCATCGGCGTCGCGGCAGACTCCAGCATCATCCTGTTCGAGCGTGTCAAGGAAGAAGTCCGCAACGGCAAGACGCTGCGCACGGCGGCCGATACCGGATTCACCCACGCGCTCCGGACGCTGATCGACGCGGACCTGGTGACCTTCGTGACCGCGGCGGCACTCTTCATCGTGGGGATCGGGCCGGTGCGCGGTTTCGCGCTCGCCCTTATGGTCGGGGTGGTCATCGACGTGTTCACGTTCACGATGTTCACCCGCTGCGTGCTGGGGTTGATCGCCCAGCAGTGGCCGGCGGGTTCGGCGCTCCTGGGTGTAAGGGAGGCTGAATAGCGATGTGGGGCCAGTTCAGCTTCGACTTCATAGGCCGCAAGTGGTTGTGGTTCGCCATCTCCGGCAGCATCATGGTGGTCGGCCTGGCGTCCTTCTTCACGCGCGGTCTCCAATTCGGGATCGAGTTCAGAGGTGGCACGGTCTTCGACGTGACTTTCGAGCGGCAGGTCTCGGCCGGGGAGGTGCGGTCGGCGCTGCAGCCGCTGGGGTTGGCGGGCGGCGTGATACAGCCGGCCGGCAAGACCGAGATGTTGATCCGTATGCGGGGGCTCAGCAAGGACGAGCAGGCCAAGGTGAAGTCGGTCTTGGAGAAGAAGTTCGGCGTGAGGGCCTACAACTACGTCCAGACGGTCGGGCCCGGATGGGGCAAGAACATCACGGACGCGGCTTTGAAGGCGCTGCTCTTGTCGCTGGTGGCGATCCTCCTCTACGTGAGCTTCCGGTTCGAGTTCAAGATGGCCGTGGCCGCCGTGCTGGCTTTGTTCCATGACCTTGTGATCACCGCCGGCATCTACTCGCTCGTCGGGCGCGAGGTGACTCCGTACACCGTGGCGGCGATCCTTACAATCCTCGGCTACTCTCTCTATGACACAATCGTGGTCTTCGACCGCGTGCGGGAGAACTCCGCCCGGCTGGTGAAGAAGACCTACTCGCAGATGGTCAACGAATCGGTCAACCAAGTGCTGGCCCGGTCGATCAACACCAACGTCAGCGCCCTCCTGCCGGTGGTCGCTTTGATTGCTCTGGGTAGCGAAACCCTGCGGGACTTCGCGTTCGCGCTCTTCGTCGGCATGGCATCGAGCTCATACTCATCGATCTTCTTCGCGTCACCGATTCTGGCGGCGTGGAAGGAGATCGAGCCGCGCTACCGGACCCTGCGCGAGAAGTACGGGACCGAGAGCGCTTCCTAGCGTCCGGCCCGATCGCCTCCCGGGCGAAGCGTGGCTACCGCAATCTATCCTTGTGCACGTCCAGTCCAAGATGTGTATAGTTTCCATGGCCGGCTCCTCTCCATGCGTGGCTCTCTCCGCAGCCTATCTGCGGTCAATCCACGTTATACTCGGATGTCACGTTATACTCGGATGGACCGGCCATCTCATAATGACTAGAATGAATGCCGGGATCAGGCAGCCGACTGTCATCCGCAAGAGGGGGCGCTCACCTTGACCGATGCCGTCCAGCGTGGACTTGTCACGTTCCTCTCCGCCTGGCTCCTTCTCCATGAATCGGCCCATGAGGTGATCGAGGATTTCGTGGAGAAGGGTACCCTTCAGTCAGGCGAAGGCGACGGTTTCATGCGGGACCTATCCCGACAGGTAGCTGAAGAGCGAGACCATCTCAAGGCGTGGCTGAAGACGGACGGGGCGCGACCCAAGGGCCGATTGCCCGGGGCGGGCGGTGCACGAGAGACCACGTCGCTTGCCCGGGCGGATCAGGTGGAGATGGAGGAACTGCTGGCCCGACTGGATCGACTGGAGGGGCAGATGGCGGTCCTCGATTCGAGGGTGGAAGCTCTCTCCGGCGATGAGGCCGGCCGGCGCTCGCGCAAGTGATCGTGAGAGTCGTCAGAGCTCAAGCCGTTCTCCGGGGGGAGTGAGAAGACCGTGCCTTCGCAGAGCACAGAGTTAGGTCAGATGGGCAAGGCTGCCCGGGGCAAGCGTGGGGCGGTTCGCATCGCCTCGATCGTGGAGATCGCGGCCGCCCATGGCCTGGGCTACTGGGTGGAACGGCTGGGTCTTTCGCACTACCTGCCCTGGAAACGCGCCGCCGAACGGGTCGAAGACCTGCCGCCGGAGAAGCTCGCACGTACCCTTCGCCTCATGCTCCAGGACCTCGGCCCGACCTTTGTCAAAGTCGGTCAGCTGATCAGTGTCCGTCCGGATATCGCGCCACCGGAAGTCGTCTTTGAACTGGAGAAGCTCCAGGACGAAGTTCAGCCTTTTGCCTTCGCGGTCGTCCTGAAGGAAATGGAGAGGGCGCTCGGCCCCAAGCTGATGGCCGACTTCGAGCGCGTCGATCCGGAGCCAGTCGCATCGGCATCGATCGGGCAAGTCCACCGGGCGACTCTCGGAACCGGCCAGGACGTTGCGGTCAAGGTGCAGCGTCCCGAGGCCCAGAAGACGATCGAGGCGGACCTGGACCTCCTGGCGGCGCTGGCGCGGTTGGTGAAGGACCGGGTGACAGGAGTCGACCCGGTTGCGCTGGTCAACGAGTTCTCGGCCTGGATCCTCCGGGAGCTGGACTATCGCGTCGAGGGAAAGCACATCGACCGCTTCCGGTTCAACTTCCGCGATGATCCTCTGGTGAAGATCCCTCTCGTCTACTGGAAGTACACGGGCCGCCGCGTGCTGACTATGGAGTTCGTCGAGGGGACCAAGCTCTCCGACCTGGCGACGCCGGAGGCGGCCGGCATCGATACCTTCGAGCTGGCGAGGCACGGTGCCGAGGCCTTCATGAAACAAGTTCTGGTCGACGGGTTCTTCCACGGCGACCTGCACGCGGCGAACATGATGGTCACACCGGACGGCCGCATCGGCTATCTCGATTTCGGTATCGTGGGGACTATTTCCCCGGAACATCGGGAGCCGATCACCCGGATGCTCTTGGGCATCATCCGGCAGGACATGGATGAGGTGGTCATTCAGGCGGAACGGGTCGGCGCCGCCATCCCCCCGGACAAAAGGAAGGCCATGGCCCGTGAGATGGGTCAGATAGTCGGCCGATACCGCGACAGCTCGCTTAGGGAACTCAGGCTGGATATCATCGGACGGGAGTTCCTCGGGATGCTCTACCGGAACCACATCCGCATCCCCGACAACTACGCGCTGCTCGCCAAAGCGTTGGTGACCATCGAAGGGACCGCCAAGCAACTCTACCCCGACATCAACATCCTGGAGGTCGCCCAGCCTTTCGCTGCGGGCCTGGTGAGAGAGAGGTACTCGGGGCAGATGGCGGCCGAGGATGTCTATCAAGAGATCCTGCGGACCGGGGGAGCTCTGCTGGATATCCCTAAGCAGGCCCAGGCGTTGATGCGCGCGATGCGCGATGGGAACCTCGAGGTCCGCCAGCGTCCGGTGGGCTGGGAGTCCATCATGCGCCGGCTGGAAGGCGCGGTGGGGCGCCTTGCGGTGGCCGTGCTACTGGCCGGCGCGTTGGTCGGTGCGGCCGTGCTGCTCACGGCGGGTGTCGGCTCCGGTGCCGCGTTTGTCTTCGGCGGCTTGGTGCTTGCGGCGATGCTGGTCATAATCCTAGCGGGACGCCGCCGCCGGGAATAGGTGTCCCTGCGCAATACCTTCGCGTGCCCCGCTTTGCTAGAATCTTGTTCGACAGGTCTCCGGACAATCGTTCCAGGTAGAGGTGCGCTTAGATGGTCCGCGATATCGGCAAGCTTGTGGCCAAGGTCAAGAGATACAATCCCCAGGCCGACACGGCCTTGATCAAGCGCGCGTACGAGCGCGCGAAGGCGCTGCACGCCGGTCAGTTCCGGGAGTCGGGTGACGAGTTCATCCAGCACCCGCTGGGTGTGGCCGACATCCTCGCGGATCTAGGGATGGACACCGCGACGATCGTCGCGGCGCTGCTCCATGACGTCGTGGAAGACACGGCGGCCGACCTTTCCGACGTGCGTAAGCAGTTCGGTCAGGAGATCGCCGACTTGATCGATGGCGTGACCAAGCTGGGCCGGATCAAGTTCCGGAGCGCTGAGGAGCACCAGAGCGAGAACATGCGCAAGATGCTCTTCGCCATGAGCCGCGACCTGCGCGTCATCGTGATCAAGTTGGCCGACCGGTTACACAACATGCAGACGCTGGAACACTTGCCGCGGGACAAGCAGAAACTGAAAGCCCTGGAGACGCTCGAGATATACGCCCCCATAGCCCACCGGCTGGGGATGACGCAGCTCAAAAGCGAGCTGGAGGATCTGGCGTTTCGCACCATGGAGCCCAAGCAGTACGCGGAGGTTGCCCGGATGGTGGCTGAACGCAAGGAAGAGCGGGAAAGCTACGTGCGGCGGGTCGTGCGACGTCTGAACAAGGAGCTCAAGGCGAACGAGCTGAAAGTCCAGGTGAGCGGGCGGCCGAAACACCTCTACAGCATCTATCGCAAGATGATCCAGAAGGGGAAGGAGTTCAATGAGATCCACGACTTGGTGGCCATCCGGTTGCTGGTGGACAGCGAACAGGACTGCTACGCGGCGCTGGGGGCGATCCACGCGATCTGGAAGCCGGTTCCCGGGCGCTTCAAGGACTACATAGCGATGCCCAAGACAAACATGTACCAGGCGCTGCACACCACTGTCATCGGGCCGATGGGGCGGCCGCTGGAGATCCAGATCCGCACACCGGGCATGCACCGGAAGGCCGAATACGGCATCGCCGCGCATTGGCGATACAAGGAGACGAGCCGGCCCGACGAGGGGTTCGACAAGCATATCGCCTGGCTGAGGCAGACGATGGAGATGCAGTCAGAAGTCCAAGACCCGGGCGAGTTCATGGAGTCCTTGAAGATCGATCTCTTCCAGGAGGAGGTCTTCGTCTTCACACCCAAAGGGGACGTGCGCGGTCTGCCCAACGGCTCGACCCCGATCGACTTCGCCTACGCCATCCACACCGACGTCGGTAACAGCTGCATCGGGGCCAAGGTAAACAGGCAGATCGTGCCCCTCGAGTACAAGCTACAAATGGGCGATATAGTCGCGATCCTGACGTCGAAGACAGCAGGTGGCCCGAGCAAGGACTGGCTGGCCATCGCCAGGACGTCCCGGGCGAGGAACAAGATCCGGCAATGGTTCAGCCGGGAGAGCCACGACGATAGCGAGCACGTCGGACGCGAAGAGCTGATCAAGGCGCTCAGGAAACACGGCCGGAAGCTGTCCGGCGCGCTTGAGCCGAGGCTCTTGGGCGAGGTCGCCAAGCACTTCAACTTCAAGAAGGGCGAGGACCTTCTTGCCAGCATCGGCGCGGGGCGCACTTCACCGAAGCAGGTGGCGACGCGCATCATCAACGAGCTGGCGCGTGAGTCGGTCGAGGAGCCGGCTGAGGGCGCCGAGATCCTCGAGTTCCCCACGCGGCGGCGCCTGCCTTCGCTCGGCACGGGAGTCCGCGTCAGGGGTGTCGAGGGGGTCCTGGTCCGTCTGGCCCATTGCTGCAATCCCGTCCCGCGTGATGAGATCATCGGCTTCGTGACACATGGGCGGGGCATCTCGGTCCACCGGGGCGACTGCCCGAACGCGCGGCATCTTACTGAAGACCCGGTCCGGCTGGCGGACGTGGCATGGTATGTCGCGCGCCCTGCGCCCTTCCATGTGGAGACACAGGAAGAGGCCCTTGATCGGACCAGGCACTTGCGGGACATCTGCGCCGTCCTGGGCGTAACGGGGGTGAACACCCTAACGGCCACCGTGACGACGACGCGCGACCACGTGGCCATCTTCCGGTTCCTGTTCGAGATCGGAAACATGGCCCATCTGGACAGCATCCTCACCACCGTGAAGAAGGTCGACTCCGTCTTCGAGGCGCAACGTGTGGTGCCGCACGGCGGCGCCCGCCGGTAGCCCGCCGCCGTGGGAAAGCTATGAGAGCGGTCATACTGGTCACTGTGGCGTTCGATACTAGGAGCGAATCGTGATCCTCCGCTGCTTGGAAGTAGGCCCCTTGGCCGCCAACTGCTACGTCATGGGCGACGAATCTACCGGAGCGGCGGTGGTTGTCGACGCCGGCGGAGATGGTGAACGCATCTTGGCGCTGCTCGGTGAGGAGGGCCTCAAGGCGCGCTACATCGTCTGCACGCACGCCCACTACGATCATGTCGGCGCTGTCCAACAAGTCGCTGCGGCCACCGGGGCGGAGGTTTGCGTTCATCGGCTGGACGCTGCTATGCTGGCGCAGCCCGAGAGCAACCTGTCGCTCGTCATGGGCGGCGGAGCGGGCACGGTCCAGGCCGACCGCTTGCTGGAGTGCGACGAGACGCTCGAATCTGGCGGAGTGCGGGCGGAAGTGTGGTGTACTCCCGGCCATACGCCGGGCAGCATCTCGCTCAAGGTCGGAGACGACCTGTTCACGGGGGATCTGCTCTTCCAGCATTCAGTGGGGCGTCAAGATCTGCCAGGCGGCTCGTGGGATGAGATGAAGGCGTCGCTCATGAAGGTCATGGCCCTCCCCGACGGCACCCGTGTGCACCCGGGCCACGGTCCCGGTACGACGATGGGCGAGGAGCGGCGGCACAATCCTTACTTGGTCTCGCTCGGGGAGACGTAGGACTTGGGGGTAGCTGTTTGAGCGGAGAGACATTCAGGGCCCCGCGGGGCGCTTCGGACCTGCTTCCGGAGCGTGCCGAGCTGTGGGGGCTTATCGAGGCGCATGCAATCGAGGTATTCGAGCGCTACGGCTATCGGCCGCTGGTGACGCCGGTCTTCGAGCAGACCGAGCTCTTCAGGCGCGGCATCGGGGAGAGCACCGACATCGTCCAGAAAGAGATGTACACTTTCGAGGACCGCTCGGGCCGAAGTCTCACGCTGCGTCCGGAAGGCACGGCCCCGGTCGTGCGCTCCTACCTGGAACACCATATGTCGGGCTGGCCCCAGCCGGTCAAGCTCTACTATGCCGGTCCGATGTTCCGCTACGAGCGGCCCCAGGCGGGCCGGTACCGGCAGTTCTGGCAGCTGGGGATCGAGCTCATCGGCTCGGCCGAGGCGGCCGCTGACGCGGAAGTCGTGCTGCTGCTGTACGATTTCCTGAGCGGGTTGGGTCTCACCGGGCTCACAACCGAGATAAACAGCATGGGCTGCCCTGAGTGTCGTCCCGGCTACGTGAAGGCGCTGCGAGAGGCTTTGGGCGCCGCGCCGGAGTTGTGCGGGGAGTGCCGGGCTCGATTAGCCACCAATCCGCTCCGGGTGTTCGACTGCAAGAAGGAGTCGTGCCAGGCGGCGCTGACTCAGGCGCCCAAGATAGGCGATTCGTGGTGCGGGCCTTGCCGCGAGAACTTCCAGGAGGTCCGGGAGCTACTGACATCGGCCGGTCTGTCCTTCACCGTCCGCTCGTCGCTGGTCCGGGGCTTCGACTACTACACCCGGACGACCTTCGAAGTGACGTCAGGGGATCTGGGGGCTCAGAACGCCCTAGGGGGCGGCGGTCGCTACGATGGGCTGGTTGAACTCTATGGCGGACCGCCGACGCCCGGAATCGGGTTCGCTGTCGGCACCGACCGCGTGGCGCTGGTGCTCGAGCAGCACAGGCTCGTCCCGCCGGGTGCGAAGACCCGTTCCGTGGTGGCGGTCGTCGCGGTCGACGAGAGCGGGCGCGGCGCGGCTTTTCAGGTGGCGGAGCGCTTGAGGCGGGCCGGCCGATGCGCGGAGCTGGACCTTGTCGGGCGGAGCCTCAAGGCACAGATGAAGAACGCCGACCGTCTGGGTGCGGTCGCCGTGATCATCGTCGGTCCCGAGGAGGAGAAGCGGGGAGTCGTGCGGGTGCGGGACATGGCGAGCGGCTCTGAGCAAGAGGTGCGAATAGACGGCCTGGAAGCATGGGCCGCCGGGAGCGTGTAAGGAAACGGAGCGCGTTGTGGATGAAAACGATCGCCCGCAGATAGCGGGCATGCGGCCGCCCGGGTGCGGCGAGCTCAGCAAGGCGGACGGGGGCCGGCCGGTCCGCTTGGCCGGTTGGGTGAACCGTCGCCGCGATCACGGTGGCCTGATCTTCCTTGATGTGCGTGACCGGTCGGGACTCGTGCAGGTGGTGGCCGACCCTGAGCACGCGGGAGCCCTCGAGGCGGCCGACAAGGTTCGCCCGGAGTACGTCGTGTCCGTTGAGGGAGTGGTGAGGCCGCGACCCCCGGGGACAGAGAACCCTAGGATGGCGACCGGGGAGATCGAAGTGCTGGGGGACAGCGTCCGCGTCCTCAGCTCCGCCAAGACACCTCCGTTCGAGCTTGATGAAGCCGGCTCTGTGGACGAGTCCCTGCGGCTCAAGTACCGTTATCTGGACCTTAGGCGGCCCGAGATGCTGCAGAACCTGTTGGTCCGGCATAAGGTGACCCAGGCGGTGAGAGCGTTCCTGGACGGCCGGGGCTTCGTCGAGGTGGAGACGCCGATCCTTACGAAGAGCACGCCGGAGGGTGCGCGGGACTACCTGGTGCCGAGTCGCGTGCACGACGGGCAATTCTACGCGCTGCCCCAATCGCCGCAACTCTTCAAGCAGATACTGATGGTGGCCGGCGTGGAGCGCTACTTCCAGCTTGCCCGGTGCTTCCGCGACGAGGACCTGAGAGCGGACCGGCAACCGGAACACACGCAGATCGATATCGAGATGTCGTTCGTCGAGGAGGACGACATCCTCTCCTTGATGGAAGAGATGATGGTCGCGGCATTCTCGGTGATCGGCGAGGAGGTCCGCATTCCATTCGAGCGCATAGACTACGAAGACGCGATGGCTCGCTATGGAACCGACAAGCCCGACCTCCGCTACGAGCTCCCGCTGTCCGACCTCTCCGGTGTTCTGGGCGACACCTCCTTCAAGGTCTTCGCCGGGGTGTTGGCGGCAGGCGGCGTCGTGATGGGGATGGCCGTGCCCGGCGGCGCCGGTTGGCCCAGGAGTCGCATCGACGCGTTGGCCGAATGGGTGGCGTCGATCGGCGGGGGCGGCCTAGCGTGGCTTTCCGTGCGGGACGAGGGCGTGAAGTCGCCCATCGCCAAGTTCCTATCCGACGAGGAGTCTCAGGGCATCGTTGCGGCAACGGGGGCGTCTGCCGGCGACCTGATCGTCATGGTGGCCGACCGGACCCGCATGGCGCAGGAACTCATGGGCCACGTCCGTGAGCGCGTGGCCCGGGAAGAGGCCCTGATCGAGGGGGGCGTCTTCCGGTTTGTCTGGGTGCGGAACTTCCCTCTCTTCGAGTATGACGAAGAGGAGAAGCGTCTGAGTCCCAACCACCACCCGTTCACCAGCCCGACTCCGGAGTCAGCGGAGCTCTTGGAAACGGAGCCCCTGGCCTGCCGCGCCGGTGCCTACGATCTTGCCCTGAACGGCATCGAGGTCGGCGGTGGGAGTCTCAGGATTCATGACCGGGAGATGCAGCGACGGATCTTCGCTCTTCTGGGGCTGGATGACGCCGACGTCAACGAGAAATTCGGCTTCCTGTTGGAGGCGTTCGAATACGGTGTGCCGCCCCATGGGGGAATCGCCTTCGGGCTCGACCGGTTGGTGATGCTGATGCTCGGGCGTGAGTCCATCAGGGACGTGATAGCTTTCCCGAAGACGCAATCGGCGACCTGTCTGATGACCGACGCGCCGGGCACAGTGACCGACGAGCAGCTCCGTGAGTTGCACATTCGCCCCAGATAGGCGCGTTTGATTTTGGATATGCCTATTGCTACACTTGGTGCAGTCAAAAGCTCTGCCTTGCGCGTGATTCGCAACTTAATTGAGCCAACACTTCCACATCGGGACTCCGGCTCCGGCCGCGGGGTGAATGCCCCGCCAACGCGGGGAATCATTAACCGGCCGGGAGGTAACCCACCTGCGGGCAGCGGGTTCAATGTGGAGGCGGACACGGCAAGGCGGGGCTTTTCGTTACATAGGAGGCGGGCGTTGCGCAGAGCTCTGGTTATGGCGTTGTGCGCAGGAGTGATCCTGGTCGCCGGCTGCGGTGGCGGGGGCGGCACCACTGGGGAGACCACGGGGACAGCCGGCGGGACGACGACGACGGCTTCCTCCACGGCCACACCTACCGGCCCCGCTCCGGTCCAGAAACTCCCAGTTCCTCGGGAGTTCAAGCTGGACAAGAATACGCCCGAGTTCTTCTCCCGACTCTTGGGATATGAACGACCCATCTTTCTCTGGTTCTACTCCAACTACGACTCGGTCTCGCAGCAGGTGAAGGTCGACATCGAGGAACTCGAGTCGAACCCTGACTACTCGAGCGTTATCTTCCGCAAGGTCAACATCGACAAGCTCGGCAAATGGGCGAACCTGGCCGGGCAGCTGCAGGTGGGCTACGTGCCTCATCTGTTCGTGTTCGACCGGGGTGGTCTGATCACCTCTGACATGTCCGGTTTCATCGATGCGAAGACGATGGAGAATGCGGTTTACGACGCCGTCAACTATCGGCACACGCCCGCCAAGGAGGGCGCTGCGCCGAGCGGCGGGCTTCAGCCGATCACACCCGCACCATAGCGGCAGCGCAGGGTAGCCCCGAACGAACTCGCTCTCTGCTAGACTTCATTCGATGACCAATGGCATCTGACACGCCCGCCCAGGAAGGGCTCTTCAACGCTGACGCCCGGGCGGCGGGGCTGACCGCTCCGCTGGCCCTTCGCATGCGCCCGGAAACGTTCGATGAACTGCTCGGTCAGTCTGAGATCGTCGGACCCGGGACCGTGTTGCGCCGGATGATCGAGCAGGACGAGCTGCGCTCCATTATTCTGTTCGGACCCGCCGGGAGCGGCAAAACCAGCTTGGCCCACGTCATCGCGTCCCAAACCCGGACCGCCTGGGAGGAGCTCTCTGCAGTGAGTGCCGGGGTGGCCGATGTCCGCAAGGTCACGGAACGGGCTCGGCAGCGCCTCCAGGTGTCCGGCCAGAAGACCGTGCTCTTTCTGGACGAGGTGCACCGGTTCAACAAGGGGCAGCAGGACGCGTTGTTGCCGGCCGTCGAGGAGGGCCTCGTTACTCTGATCGGGGCCACCACGGAGAACCCCTACTTCGAAATCAACGCTCCGCTTATCTCGCGCTCCCGGGTGTTCGTAATGAAGTCGCTGACCCTGGATGACACTGAGGAGCTGCTGACCCGGGCGCTCTCGGACGGCGAGCGGGGCTTAGGCGAACTGGGAGCGGAAGTGGCTGCGGACGCCCTGAGGCACATCGCGGATGTCGCCAACGGAGACGCACGATCCGCGCTCAATGCCCTTGAGGCGGCGGTGCTGGCCGTCCGGCCGGGTGAGGATGGGCGACGCCGTGTCCGATTGGCGGAGGCTGAAGACGCCATCCAGAAGCGGGCCGTGCGTTACGGGCCGAAGAGCGATGCCCACTACGACGTCATCTCGGCATTCATCAAGAGCATGCGCGGATCGGACCCGGACGCCACGCTGTACTGGTTGGCGAGGATGCTATATGCGGGGGAAGACCCCAAGTTCATCGCCCGCCGCATCGTCATCGCGGCCTCGGAGGACATCGGACTGGCCGATTCCCACGCCCTCGAGGTGGCGGTCGCCGCCGCGCGGGCGGTCGAGTTCGTGGGGCTGCCTGAGTGCCGTCTGAACTTGGCGCACGCTGCCCTCTATGTCGCCCTAGCGCCGAAGACCAACTCCAGCTACCGGGGGATCGCGTCGGCTGCGACTGAGGTCGAAAGCGCGCGTTCATACGACGTCCCGGCCCACCTGCGCGAGGGTGGGTGCCGCGGTGCGGCCGAACTGGGTCACGGCGTGGGCTACATCTATCCTCACGGCCGGGAAGACGAGGCACTTGAGCAGGAGTACCTGCCGAGCGAGCTCAAGGGCCGGACCTACTACGAGCCTGGCGGGAGCCGGCAGGAGTCCACCCTGGCCGGCCAAAGCCGGCGTGCCCGGCTGCGGGCCAAGGGGCGCCCGAAGGGCAAGGGGGGATGCGAGTAACGTCCCTGGAATAGCGGCCTATCTGGGGCTTGTGGTAGAATCTGCCCGACAACCGGCCACCACGCGGAAGCCTGTTACTAGAAGGGAGGTCCGGTTCGCATGAATGCAGTGTTGACCGCGGCCCTCGTCATCCTCACGGTCGCGGTGGTCTTCATCCTCATCCAGATGTTCCGGACACTCGGGAACCTTAACAGGCTCATCTCGGATCTCGGAAGAGAGGTGCCGCCCATCCTCTCGAAGCTCCAGCGGACCGTGGACGAGGTGAACGTGGAGCTGGGGCGGGTGGACGAGATAGCGCGCACCGTGCAGGAAGTCACCGATAAAGTGCAGGTGACGATGGAGGTGGCCCAAGAGGTCGTTTCGTCGCCTTTGATAAAGCTGGCCAGTCTGTCGGCCGGCACCAAGAAGGCGTGGAGTAGTCTAGTGGGCAAGGGACCCCGCTAGGGCGTGTTTCGAAGGGGGCAATCGGAGCCGCGTGGAGGCCGATGAATGATGAGCCGCAAGGGTAGCTACTTGATAGTCGGGCTGGGCTTCGTCGTTGGTGCGGGGATAGTGCTGACCACGAACCCGAAGCTTCGGGAACAGCTGCTCTCCGAAGTCGAGCTGTGGGCCTCCAATCTGGCCGGCACGGCTGCGGGGTATCGCAGCCGTCTCCAGCAGGCCATCGAGGAAGGGCGACTGGCGGCGGCGGACCGGGAGCGAGACCTTACCTCGAAGCTGAGCACGGAGCCGACAAGCTCGAAGGCGGACCAAGGACCAGACTACGTTGTCTAGCCGGCCGGCACGGGATGAACGTCGGCAGGAGGCGTGCGGATAGGACCCGGCCAGGGGCCAATGACGGCCGGGTTTGCTCGCGTCGGGGCCCCTGAACGGGCTCGGGCGGATCATGACTGGGGAGGTGGCCGGCAGTGCCGGAGCGCGACGATTTCGCGGTCTTTCGCAGAATCGCTACAGTAAGCTGGGCCATCATCGGCGTGGTGGTTCTCGTAGCCATCTCGCTCTTCTTGATTTACCAGGTCAGGGCTGTGATGAGCCCGTTTGTGTACGCGGCGGTGATCGTCTATGTCTTGCGTCCGGTGGTGGACTTCATCGAGTCGCGGGGCGTCCCCCGGCTGCCGGCCGTGATACTCTCCTATACCTTGGTGGCCATCATCCTCATGGTGCTCATGATGTCACTGGTGCCGACGCTCCTCAGTCAGACGCGGGCCTTCCTGGTCGCGCTGCCTGGGTACGTGGACAAGGTGGTTGCCCTGGTGCGTGACTATCAGGGCCAAATGCAGCGCATCGCGATCCCGCCCTCGCTGACCGGGATGGTCGGCCGGGCGGTCAACAGCCTGCGGGACTATGCGCTGGGGGTTTTGGCCGGCGTCCCGGAGGGCGCAGTCGGTGCGGTGACCACCGTCTTCAATCTGATCCTGGCGCCGATTATCGCTTTCTACCTGTTGCACGACCTGCGCGAGATCAGAGAGACGCTTCTTGAGATCGTTCCTCGGCGCCACCGCAAGGACGTGGCGGAGCTTTCACAGAAGGTCAATCTGGTCGTAGGTGGCTTCCTGCGCGGACAGACGGTCATCGCGCTCATCATCGGTGTCTCGTGCAGCGTCTATCTGACCGTCGTCGGCCTGCCGTACGGGATAGCTATCGGGATGCTGGCGGGTGTGTTGAACATCGTGCCGTACTTCGGGCCGATTGTGGGAGCGATCATCGCTTTCGTCGTGGGGTTGTTCCACTCATGGCAGTTGGGGGCGACGGCCGCCATCGGCATGCTCGTCATACAGCAGATCGTCGCGCTCGTCGTCTCGCCAAAGATAATGAGCCAGCATGTCAAGCTGCATCCGGCACTCGTGATCTTCTCCTTGCTGGTCGGTGGCGCGCTATTCGGTGTGGTCGGGATGGTGATTGCCATCCCGTTGGCCGGCATCGGCAAGGCAGTTCTCATGCACTACTATGAACCTGATGTCGATCTGACCACGAATGCCTCCTCGGCAGGAGCGGATACCAAGTCCGCCTAGCGGGGCCACTGGGAGTCAGTCAATGACGGGTGCGGAAATCCGCCAGAAGTACCTGCGTTTCTTCGAAGAGAGAGGGCACAAGGTGGCGCCGAGCTCCTCCTTGGTGCCCGACGATCCCACGCTGCTCTTGACGGCGGCGGGCATGGTGCAGTTCAAGCCAATATTCGAAGGGCTGACCAGGTCCAATTTCTCGCGGGCGACGAGCTGTCAGAAATGCGTTCGGACGACCGACATCGAGAATGTCGGCCGGACGGCACGGCACCTGACCTTCTTCGAGATGCTCGGCAACTTCTCCTTCGGTGACTACTACAAGAAGGAAGCTATCCCGTGGGCGTGGGAGTTCGTGACAGAACACCTGGGGCTGGATGCCTCAAAGCTCTCCGTCACCGTCTTCCAGGACGACGAAGAGGCGTTCGACATATGGACCAAGGATGTCGGGCTGGCCGCAGCCAGCGTCTACCGGCTTGGAGCCGATGACAACTTCTGGTCGGCCGGTCCGGTAGGGGCGTGCGGGCCGTGCACGGAGCTGATCTACGGTCCGGGGGAGCGATACGGAGGCGGCAGTCGGGAGTGCGGGGTCGCCTGCGATTGCGACCGCGTATTGGAGCTTTGGATTCTCGTCTTCCTGCAGTTCAGCCGCGATGAGTCCGGCGAGCTGCATCGCCTGGAACGGACCGGTGTCGACACCGGGATGGGGCTGGAGCGCACGGCGTCTGTCCTCCAGGGCGTCGACAACAACTTCGAGACCGATTTGATCCGGCCGGTGTTGGCCTGCGCCGAGGCCATCGGCGGCGTCAAGTTCCGGGCGAGTGACAAGTCGGATCTGTCGATCAAGATCATGGCCGACCACGGCCGCGCGGTGACGTTCATGGTGGCCGACGGCGTGCTGCCCTCCAACGAGGGGCGCGGCTACGTGCTGCGGCGGCTTCTCAGGCGCGCGGTGCGGCACGGCCGGCTTCTTGGGGCCGATCGTCCGTTCATGGGCGAGCTGGCCGCCTCCGTCACTCAAGCGATGGGCGAGTCCTACCCTGAGCTTGTCCACAACCGGGACTTCGTGCTGCGCATCGTGGAGAGCGAGGAAGAGCGTTTCATGCGCACGCTCCGCCAGGGTCTTAGCATCATGGAGGAGATGGCTGCCCAAGCGAAGTCGCGAGACTTGCGGCAACTGGATGGTGAGGCTGTGTTCCGCCTCTACGATACCTACGGTTTCCCAATCGAGCTGACTCGGGAGATCGCTTCTGAGAGCGGACTGGCGATCGACGAGGAACTCGTTCGGTCGCTCATGGAGGAGCAGCGCGAGCGAGCCCGGGCCTCCTGGACGGGAGAGCGTCTAGGCCAGGGCAAGGAAGTCTACATTGATGTTCTCGAACAGTATGGTCCAACACGATTCACCGGCTATGATTCCGGACAAGGGGACGCGAATATCGCGGCGTTGATCCAGGGCGAAGTCGTCGTCCCCGAACTCAGCGAGGGTGCCGAGGGCGAGCTCGTCCTCGACCGCACCCCCTTCTACGCGGAGAAGGGCGGGCAGGTGGGCGACGTCGGTGTCATCAAAGGCCCGAACGGTACGTTCGAAGTGACTGCGTGTGTGTCGCCTGTCGAAGGGCTGACAGTCCACGGCGGCGTGGTGGCAAAAGGGGTCATTCATGCGGGGGACGCGTGTGAGCCGGCGATAGACGCGCGGCGGCGCGCCGACATCAGGCGCAATCATACCGCGACGCACTTGGTCCACTGGGCTTTGAGGCACGTGCTTGGCGATCACGTCAAGCAGGCCGGGTCATTGGTCGGCCCGGACCGTGCCCGCTTCGACTTCACGCACTTCACGGCGCTGACGCCGGAGGAGCAAGGTAAGGTCGAGCTATTGGTGAACGAGCGTGTGATGGAGAACCACCCTGTGGTAGTGCGAGAGATGAGTCTCGAGGAGGCCCGAGCCTCCAGAGCCGTAGCGCTCTTCGGGGAGAAGTACGGCGATACCGTCCGGGTGGTCGAGTCTGGTGAGTTCAGCAGGGAACTGTGCGGTGGCACGCACGTCTCGGCGACGGGCCAGGTAGGCCTCATGAAGATTGTCAGCGAAGGTAGCGTCGGAGCCAACACGCGTCGCATCGAGTTCGTGACGGGACGGTGCGCCTTGGAGTCAGTGTCTCGGGACGAGGGCATCTTGCACGGTGTATCCGCACTGCTAAAGACCACTCCGGACAAGGCGGTGGAGAGACTGCAGGCCTTGCTCGAGGAGCTGGAGGAGAAGAAGCGGCTGGATCAGTCGGCCGGTAGCCGGAAGGCCGACGAACAGGTCGCCGAGCTGGCGTCCCGAGCGGAACGGATGGGCGAATCCTCGGTTGTAGTGGCTGCTATTGCCCAGGGAGGGATGGACGAGCTCCGCACACTGGCCGACAAGCTCCGCGAGCGCTTGGGAAGCTCTGTAGTGGTGCTCGTGGCTACCTCGGAGTCAAAGGCGCTGGTGCTTTGCGCAGCCACGGACGATCTCGTGCCGGCGCCGATAAACGCGGGCGGCATAGTCTGTCACCTCGCTCCCATAGTCGGTGGTCGGGGTGGGGGCCGCCCGGATATCGCCCAGGCCGGCGGGTCCGCGCCGGAGCGGGTCGACGAGCTGTTGGCGGAAGCCGGAAGGACACTGCGGGAGGCGCTGGGATCCGGGTGAGGATGATTGGTCTCGATGTTGGGGAACGGGCGATCGGAGTGGCCGTGTCCGACCAAGAGGGCATAGTGGCCCAGCCGCTCACCACCTTGAAGCGGACATCGCGCGATGACTGCACGGTGCGGATTGCTGATCTGGTTCGGGAGTGGGAGGCCGGCGGCGTTATCATCGGACTGCCGCTAACGCTGAGCGGAGAGGCCGGCACTCAGAGCCGACTGGTACGGGAGTACGGGGAGCGCCTGGCTTCGAGGCGCGGCCTTCGTGTGGAGTACCAGGATGAGCGGCTGTCTTCGGCGGAGGCCGATCGGGTGCTCGGCGAGGTCGACACGTCTCAGAGCCGGCGCCGGGAGGCATCACACCGGGTCGCGGCTGCCCTCATTCTTCAGACTTGGCTGCACCGACAGAGCACACGGTCCACCTCCGACGAGGTGAAGTGATGAGTACATGAAGAAGATCCTGGCGTACAGCGCCGGCTTTCTGGCACTGGTCGCGCTTGTCGTGGCGGTTGTCGGACTGGTGCAGTACTACTGGCCGCACCCCAGCAGGGTGGTCACGGTGACAATCCCCAAACGGGCGACGGCTGACGATGTGGCAGACATCCTGGCGCGCGAGGATATCATCCAGAGTGTGTTGGCGTTCAAAGCAGCCGTCCGCCTGGAGGGCGTGGCGGCGAAACTCCAGCCCGGTCGCTACGCCTTCAAGCAGGGAGCGCAGTACAGCGATATCATAGCCAAACTCATCAAGGGGCTCGTGAAACACACCTATCGGATTCCCATTCCGGAGGGGTTCACCATCGACGACATCTCCCGCAGGTTGAGCTCGTCGACTCCCATCGATGGGACGGAGTTCCGTTCCCTGGCAGTGCAGAGCGCTCCCGAAATGGGCACCCAGTTCGCGTTTCTCAAAGGAGACCCGAGTCCGAGCCTCCAAGGATATCTGTTCCCGAAGACCTATCTTGTCAGCGACAAGACCACCCCGCGGCAGCTTATCGTGTTGATGCTCCGCCAGTTCGAGAGAGAGGCGGCCCCGTTGGACTGGAAGCGTGCCCGGGCGCGGCGGCTCAATCTGCACCAGATCCTGGTCATCGCGTCCATGGTCGAGAAGGAGGCGCGCGTGCCGAGAGAGCGGGCGTTGGTGTCGGCCGTCATCTACAACCGTCTGGCGAAGGGAATGCGTCTCCAAAACGATGCCACGGTGCAGTATGCGCTGCCACAGCGCCGATCAAGACTGACGGCCGAAGACCTGCGCGTGCCGTCGCCATACAACACCTACCTGAACGCGGGACTGCCTCCGGGGCCGATCTGTAACCCAGGGGTGCCGTCCATCAAGGCGGCACTCAGGCCGGCCAAGGTAGGCCACATCTTCTATGTGCTGAAGAACCGGCGCGGCGAGCACTTCTTCACCGCGTCCTACAGCGAGTTCTTGGTGGCCAAGGCACGCTACAAGCGGGGTCTGACTCAGTAATCGGCGAGGATTCGCGGAGGCGAAGTGGATTTCCAGCTGGGGGAGCGCTAGTGAATATCGGCGACATTGGACGGCTGCGGCCGAACCTGTATCGAGACTCAGTGTTCGACGTTCCGCTGGACACGTTGCGGTCCGTCGGCATCACGGGCCTGGTGCTGGACTTGGACAACACGCTGATTCCCCGCAAGAGCCGTGAGATCCCTGATGATCTGAGGGCGTGGCTGGCGGGCCTGACGGAGTTGGGGTTGAGGGCCGTGATCGTCTCGAACAACTTCGAACGGCGTGTCGGCGCGGTGGCCGCCGAAGTGGGACTGCCACTGGTCGCTCGCGCAGGCAAACCTCGGGCGCGCGCGTTCGAACAAGGGATGGCGCTACTCGGCACCCGGCCGGAAGACACGGCGGTCATTGGGGACCAGCTCTTCACAGACGTGTTCGGCGGCAACCGCCTGGGCCTCTTCACGGTCTTGGTGGTCCCGTTGAGCGACCGCGAGTTGCCGCACACGCGGGTTCTCCGCCAACTCGAACGAGTCGTGCTGCGCCGGCTGGACAAGAGCGGGCAGCTGCATAGGGGTTGAGCGTGAAGCGGTGGGTGATCACCGTGGTGGGGAGAGTGCAGGGTGTGGGGTTCCGCTACTTCGCGCGCTCCGCTGCGGCTGAGTACGGGATATCCGGCTGGGTGGTGAACCGAGCCGACGGGACTGTCGTGTTGGACGTCGATGGAGAACCGGAGAAGCTAGACGCCTTCCTGGCCGCTATCAAGCAGGGACCCAGGTTGGCCGAAGTATACGAAGCAAGAGTAGAAGAAAGGGCGGAACAGGCCGGCCACGTAGGTTTTCGCGTCGGCTGATATGTCATGCGCAAAGGATACAGCATGGGCTTGCAGCTTCGCCGGTCCAGCGATGGGGGACGGACTTGTCGGTGATCGACGGAAACACGCAGGTGACCGGCATCATCGGGCATCCGCTGACGTACACGATATCACCCGCCATCCACAACGCGGCGTTTGACGCCTGCGGCCTCAATTGGCGCTACCTACCGCTGGTGGTGGACCGGGACAACCTAGATGCGGCCGTAGCCGGTGTCCGCGCTCTTGGGTTGCGTGGCGTCAATGTCACGATGCCTCACAAGGAGGCGGTGCTCCCTTTGATGGACGACCTAGACGGGTTCGCCGCGGCCTGCGGTGCGGTCAACACCATCGTTGTTTCCGGGAATGGGTTGGTTGGGGAGAACACGGATGGGGTAGGCTTCCTGGCGGGCTTGCGGGAGGCCTGCGGTTTCGACCCCAAGGGGGGCGATGTGCTGGTCGTCGGGGCGGGCGGAGCGGCGCGGGCGGTGGTGCTGGCGCTTGCTCAGGCGGGGGCCGCCTCGGTGCTGGTCGCGAACCGTACGGCGGCGCGGGCGGTCGGATTGGTCGAGGGCCTGCGGCCTCACGCGGGTGCGTGCCGGCTGGCCGCTATGGGGCTGGGCCCGGAGATAGCCGAGCGTGCGGCCGCCGCACGGCTAGTCGTCAAAGCCGTGCCCGAGGAGAGAGACGCCACCGACGAGCTGTCCGACAAGTTGGCTCTGTCGCTGGGACCCCGGCATGCCGCGATGGACCTCGTCTATGTCCCTCGGGAGAGCCGCTTCATTCAAGCCGCCCGGCAGCGAGGAGCGACGGCCTGCGGCGGACTCGAGATGCTGGTGCAGCAGGCGGCCGCCTCCTTCCAGCTTTTGACCGGTGCCCAGGCCCCGGTCGAGGAGATGCGAAGCGCCGCGGAGAAGGCGCTCAGACAGAGACGACGTTGAAGGCCATGGAAGTAAAGCAGGAGCTGATAGGCGAGATCATGCTGGACGCGCGGCTGATCACCGAAGATCAGCTGCGTCAGGCCGTCGAGTCCCAAGAAGGGCGCTCGCTCGGCCGGACGATGGTCGAACTCGGTTTCGTCAGCGAAGCCGATATCGCCTCGACACTCGCCAAGCGGATGCACCTGAGCTTCGTCGACATCAGCGACTACGAGGTCAATCCCAATGCGGCGTCCCTCGTGTCCGAGGACGTGGCCCTCCGGTACAGTGTCTTGCCGATAGACTTCGACCGGGAGCAGCTCGTCGTCGCCATGTCGGATCCCGCCAACGTGTTCGCCATCGACGACTTGAAGATAGTGACCGGCTACGAGGTCAAGCCGGTGGTCGCCACTGAGACGGATCTGCTCGCCGCCATCCATAAGTACTGCCAGGTGGACCAGAATGTCGAGCAGATGGTGGAAAACGCCGCCGAGGACCTAGATGTCGGAGTTGTCGAGGCAGTCGTCGAGGGGCGTGACTCCGAAGAGGCGCCTATCGTCAAGCTTGTGAACCTCGTCCTGACGGAAGCGGTAAGAGACAGAGCCAATGACGTGCACATCGAGCCACAGGAGAAGGATCTGCGGATCCGCTATCGCGTGGACGGCGTCCTGCATGAGGTGATGCGTTCCCCCAAGCAGATCCAGAACGGAGTGGTGTCGAGGATCAAGATCTTGGCCGGCATGGACATCGCTGAGCGTCGTTTGCCCCAGGACGGCCGCTTCGGCACCCATGTAGACAAGAAGGCGGTCGACTTCCGGGTGGCGACACTTCCGACCATCCACGGCGAGAAGATCGTCCTGCGCATTCTTGAGAAGGAAAGCATTCTTATGGGCATCGATGATCTCGGGCTCGAGGAACTCGCCTTCGAACGGTTCAACAAGTCGCTGACGAAGCCATATGGCGCCATCCTGGTCACCGGTCCTACGGGTTCCGGCAAGACGACGACGCTCTACGCAGCACTCAATGTCGTCAATGATATCGAGAAGAACTTGATCACTGTCGAAGATCCGGTCGAATACCGGTTGGCGGGTGTGAACCAATGCCAGGTCAACGTGAAGGCCGGGATGACCTTTGCGGCTGCGCTGAGGTCCATACTGCGCCAGGACCCGGACATCGTGATGATCGGCGAGATCCGTGATGACGAGACCGCGCTCATTGCGGTGGAGTCCGCACTGACCGGCCACCTGGTCCTGTCGACCCTCCACACGAACGATGCTCCGAGTTCACTCACCAGACTCACCGAGATGGGAATCGAACCGTTCCTTTCGTCTTCGGCCATCGACTGTGTGGTCGCCCAAAGGCTCGCGCGACTCCTGTGCGAGAACTGCAAGAAGGCCTACAAGCCTACGGACGCGGAACTCGCTGCCGCCGGACTGAAACCGCAGAAGGGGAAGACGTCGGAGCTGCACAAGGCTGTCGGCTGCAAGACCTGCGGCGACACCGGCTATCACGGGCGGCTCGGGTTGTTCGAAGTCATGCCCATTACCGAGACAATCGAGCGGCTGACTGTCCAGAAGGCGACGACGGAAGAGATGAGGCAGGCCGCTATCGCGGAGGGCATGATGACCCTGCGCGAGGACGGCGTGCGCAAGGTATTCATGGGGCTGACCTCTTTGGAGGAGATCGTCAGGGTCACCATCTAACTCCCGGGTTCCGGGAGCTTCGGAAAGGAGCGCCGGCTAGAGGCGACGGACATGGCTGATTCGCACGACGCGATAGAAGACATATTGCTGAGCAAGGGGATCATATCCTCCGAAGAGCTGGACGAGGCTCGCCAGACCCAGGAGAGGGAGGGGGGCGCGTTCGTCGACGTGCTGGTCTCCATGGGCCTGATCGATAGAGACATCGCGGCGGGCTTGCTGGCCCGTGGTACCGACACCCCTATGGTTGACCTCAGTGATTACCAGATCAACAGCGGTGCGGTGGCCACCGTTTCCGAGGACGTCGCCCGGCGCTACAAGGTCCTGCCGATTGATTTCGAGGGCGACCGGTTGGTCGTCGCCATGGCCGATCTCTCGAACATCTTTGCGCTGGACGACCTAAGGATCCTCACAGGCTACGAGATTCGGCCCGTACTGACGACGGAGGCGGAGCTGCAGGCGGCCATCGGACGGTACTTCAAGATCGGGGAGTCAATCGAAAGAGAGATGTCGGAGGTCGACCTGGAGGGTGGCGAAGACCTGAGGCACCTCCAGGAGATCACCGAGGAAGCGCCTATCGTCAAGCTTGTCAACCTGATCATCACCAGGGCCATTCGTGACCGAGCGAGCGACATCCATATAGAACCACAGGAAAAGGATCTCCGGGTGCGCTATCGGATCGACGGCGTTCTCCATGAGGTGATGAAATCGCCGAAGTCGATCCAGCCCGCCATCCTCTCGCGCTTCAAGATCATGGCCAACATGGATGTGGCCGAGCGCCGCAAACCACAGGACGGTCACGCAGGCCTCACCGTGAGCGGCAAGGCTGTCGACTTCCGGGTCTCTACGCTGCCGACGGTCTACGGCGAACGGGTGGTGCTCCGTATCCTAGAGAAAGAGAGCATCATGCTACGGCTGGACGACCTCGGGTTCCTGGAGGAGAGCCTGGAGAAGTTCCAGTCGGCCTTCCGCAGGCCATACGGGGCCATCTTGATCACTGGGCCGACAGGTAGCGGGAAGTCGACCACCCTGTACGCGACGCTGAACGTCTTGAACACCGACGCCAAGAACATAGTGACCATCGAGGATCCGGTGGAATACCGGCTGCCCGGCATCAACCAGGTCCAGATAAACGCCAAGGCCGGGCTGAGCTTTTCCCGCGGGCTGAGATCGATTCTCCGCGCGTCGCCGGACATCGTGATGGTCGGCGAGATCCGCGACCGGGAGACTGCTCAGATCGGTATCGAAGCGGCGTTGACCGGCCACCTCGTGTTCTCGACGCTGCACACGAACGATGCGCCCGGGGCGCTGACTCGCTTGACTGAGATGGGGATACAGCCATTCCTCACCGCCTCCGCTCTGGAGTGCGTTCAGGCCCAGCGCCTGGCCCGGCGTCTGTGCAAGGAGTGCAAGGAGGCTTACGAGGCGCCACTGGAAGGGCTGAAAGAGGCTGGTTTTCCGTTGGAGGGGAAGAAGGCGCCAACGCTCTTCCGGCCCAAAGGCTGCAACAAGTGCAACAACACGGGGTACAAGGGCCGGGTGGGTCTCTACGAGGTCATGCTGGTCAGTGAGGCCGTCGAGCGTCTGGCAATCGAGGAAGCGACCGCTGAGGAGATCAAGCGACAGGCCATCTCCGAGGGCATGAGGACCCTGTGGGACGATGGGATGGAGAAAGTGAAGCTGGGTCTCACTTCTATCGAAGAGGTCATGAGGGTGGTCGCCTAGCAGGCGGGCCTGCCGTCGCAGGGCGAAGGCTTCCGTGCTAATGGCGGCCGACGATTGGCCGATAACTAGAGCAGCAATGGGGCGAGTCTTTCGGCGAACAAGGAGGCGGAGCTTGATCGATCTCTCGGAGGTCCTACTCGAGGCGCTGGCGCGGGAAGCGTCGGACGTACACATTACGGTGGGTGTGCCGCCCGTGCTGCGGATTGCCGGTGAGCTGGTGCAATTGGACGATTACCCCAAGATCATGCCCCAGGACGCGAAGGAGATCATCTACAGCGTCCTGACGCAGGATCAGCGTGAGCAGTTGGAGCGCAACTGGGAGTTCGACTTCTCGTACTCTTTGCCGGGCAAGGCCCGTTTCCGCGTGAACGTCTACTACCAGCGGAACAGCGTGGGCGCGGCGTTCCGCCCCATACCCATGGACATCAAGTCGCTCGAAGACCTGCACCTACCCGCGTCGCTATCGATGCTGACCAAGAAGCCGCGCGGCTTCGTGTTGGTGACAGGCCCGACCGGCAGCGGCAAGTCCACGACGTTGGCCTGTCTGGTCGACATGATCAACCAGTTGCGGGCCGTTCACATAATGACCGTCGAAGACCCGATCGAGTACCTGCACCGGCACAAGAAGGCCGTGATAAACCAGCGCGAGGTGGGTGCCGACACCAAGTCGTTCGCCAACGCGCTGAAGTACGTGCTGCGCCAGGATCCCGACGTCATACTGGTCGGCGAGATGCGCGACGTCGAGACCATCTCCGCGGCGCTGACTGCCGCTGAGACCGGCCACCTGGTGTTCGCGACCCTGCACACGCAGGATGCGCCGCAGACCATCGACCGCATCATCGACGTGTTCCCGCCGTACCAGCAGCAGCAGATACGCATCCAGCTGGCCGGCTCGCTGCAGGGCATCCTGTGCCAGCAGCTTCTTGCGACGCCGGACACTAGGGATCGTGTGGTGGCGATAGAGATCCTGATTCCGACGCCGGGGGTCCGCGCGATGATTCGAGAGGCCAAGACACACCAGATATACAACGCCATCCAGACAGGACAGAAGTTCGGCATGGTAACCATGGATCAGTCTTTGGCGGACCTGTATCGTCGCGGTAAGATAACGTTCGAGACGGCGCTCGCGCGGGCCATCGATCCCCATGACCTGCGACAGATGCTGGGCAAGGCCGGGTAAGGCCGTTCGAACAGAAGGAGACTCGACGTGGCAGCCACATTCACCTACAAAGTCAGAGATTCGAGCGGCAAGGTCATCGGCGGCACCTTGGAGGCCGACAGCGTGTCCGCGGTCGTCGCCAAGCTGCGGCAGATGAACTACACGGTGGTCGAGGTCAACGAGAAGAGGTCCGGCGGCCTGTCGATGGATATCAGTCTTCCCGGAGGCGGGCGGGTCAAGTCGAAAGACCTAGCTGTGTTCTCCAGGCAGTTCGCCACCATGATCAACGCCGGTCTTTCGCTGACCAAGTGCCTGAGTATTCTCGGCGCCCAAACGACCAACAAGACGCTCGGCAACGCGATCACCGAGATAGAGCACGACGTGGAGGGCGGTCTGGCGCTCTCTGACGCGCTGGGGAAGTTCCCCAAGATCTTCCCGCCGCTATTCTCGAACATGGTCCGGGCGGGTGAGACCGGCGGCGTGCTCGATACCGTTCTTCTGCGGATAGCCGACTACCTCGAGAAGGAGAACCAGCTGCGGGCCAAGATCAAGTCCGCCATGATGTACCCCATTGTCATCTTCGTGGCGTGCATGGGACTCGTGTTCGCCATGATCACGTTCATCGTGCCGGTCTTCGCCAACATGTTCGCCACGCTGGGCGGCGAGCTGCCGCTCCCGACGCAGATGCTCGTGTATGCCAGCGATGCCGTCAAGGGGTACTGGTGGCTGATGATCATCACGGTGATCGGGATGTTCTTCGGATACCGCGCTTTCATCGGCACCGACTTCGGGCGTCTGTTCATGGACAAGCTCAAGTTGAGGCTGCCGCTGGTCGGTGGCTTGATCGAGAAGTCCGCAGTCGCGCGGTTCAGCCGGACCCTAGGGACGCTGGTCTCGAGCGGCGTGCCCATCATACAGGCGCTGACCATCGTAGCGGCGACGTCCGGTAACCTCGTCCTCGGCAACGCCATCCGTAAGGCTCACGGTAGCATCCAGGGCGGCACGTCGATTGCCGCGCCGCTCGAGGAGAGTCAGGTCTTCCCGCCGATGGTCATTCAGATGATCTCGGTAGGGGAGGAAACCGGGGCGTTGGACACGATGCTGGAGAAGATTGCCGACTTCTACGATGAGGAAGTGGGCACCGCAGTCGAAGGCATCACGTCGATCATCGAGCCGATTATGGTCATCTTCATGGGCGTCGTCGTCGGCGGCATCATGATTTCCCTGTATCTTCCGATGTTCAAGATAGCGAGCCTCATCAAGTAGGCGGAAGGAGTTCCGCCGACTCCGAAAAAGCTCTCAAGCCGACCGTTCGCGAAACCGATAACCCTGATAGAGCAACATACTGAGGTTTGAGTGCAGGGGCAAACCCCCGGTAACGCGGGGACGGGTTTCGGGGGCCGAGCGAGATAGGTCGCAAAGCTAACGGATTCCCAGCGGATGGTCGGGCTGCCACAAACCACAGCTTCGCAGGTGTGGGCTTCCGGCCAAAGAGAGAGACCGGCGGTCTGCATCTTCTTTGTTGAGAGGAGGTGGCCGGAAGGAAGCTACTACGCCCAACAAGAGAGGAGGTGACTGGAGATGCTTCGCAAACTGATGAACCAAGAAGGCTTCACTCTTATCGAACTGATGGTGGTTGTTCTTATCATCGCCATCCTGATCGCGATCGCGATTCCTGCTTTCCTTGGGATGCGCAACCGCGGCTATGATGCGCAGGCCAAGTCTAGTCTTCGTAACGGTGTGACCGCCGCGCAGACCTATTACACCGACACCGAGTCGTTCGCCTCAATGTCGGCCGCGAACCTTATCGCAATCGAGTCGAACATCAGCTTCAGCCAGAAGGCCGGGTTGGCGGTGGGAACCGACACTGCCAATACCGTGTATATCGACACGGGGTCCAACGGAGCGGACGCGTACCGGTTGAGCGTACTGAGCACTAGCGGCACTGTCTTTAGCGCGACCAAGGCGTCGGGCGGGGGCGTGGCCTACAGCTTCTAGGCGGAACGCGTATCCGACCCGGGAGAGTGTGATGAGATGGAGAGCGGCCGCCTTGGGCGGCCGTTCTCGTTCTCCCGAGGGCCGCGCGGAGCGGCCCGCAGCGCGTCGCGGGAGGCGCTAAGGCTCGGGGGGCAGTCGATACAGAGGAATATGTTAGTATCCAACCGCAAGAGCTCGTGGGAGGCGGTGGAGAAGATGATTCGGGGTCCGACAAGACAAGAAGGTTTCACCCTTATCGAGCTCATGGTAGTCGTTCTTATCATCGCTATTCTGATTGCCATCGCGGTGCCGAGCTTCATCGGTCTGAGCAACCGCGGGCATGACACTCAGGCCAAGTCCAATCTTCGCAACGGTGTGACAGCCGCCCAGGCGTTCTATGTTGATAACGAGTCGTACGTCGCGATGTCAGCCGCCAGCCTGGCGGCGATCCAGTCAGGCGTCCCTTTCGCCAACAAGGCCGGTGTGGCGGCGTCGGGTGACACCGTGAATACGGTGTATGTCGACACCGGCTCCCTGAGCGCCGGCACCTACCAGCTGAGCGTGCTTAGCAGAGCGGCTCCGTGTTCACCGTCAACAAGGCGGCGAACGGGGTCATCACGTACAACTTCTAGAAGTGGACTGGTTCACGTCTCGGGGCGACTGTGACACAATAGCGGGCGGCCGCTCCGGCGGTCGCCCGAACACAGCATTTGACGCACTAGGTGTCGCAGCAGGGGGATCGGGTTGACAGCGGTTCTCTGGGTCTTCTCCGGGCTACTGGGGCTGTCGATCGGCAGTTTCCTGAACGTGCTCATCTACCGGGTTCCAAGAGACGAGTCCATCGTCGCCCCGGCCTCGCACTGTCCCGCCTGCGGACGTCCCCTCCGTTGGTGGATGAACGTGCCTGTCGTGAGCTACCTGGTTCTCCGCGGAAGATGCGGTTTCTGCGGGGCGCCCATCTCGCCCCGGTATGCGACCGTGGAACTTCTGACAGGCGGGCTCTTCTTGGTTGCGGTGGCAAGAACGGGTCTCCGATGGGAGCTACTGGTTGACGTCGCTGCCCTCTCGGCGATCGTGGCGGTGTCGTTCATCGACCTCGAGCACAAGATCATCCCGAACCGGATTATCTACCCCGTGATGGCCGTCGTGCCGGCTGCGCTATTGGTCGTTTCTCCCGAGGTCGCCCTGCGGAACGTCGTCTGGGGTCTTGGTGCGGGGGCGTTCTTGTTCGCGCTGGCGCTCATCTGGGCCGGCGGGATGGGGATGGGGGACGTCAAGCTGGCCGGCGTCATAGGTCTTTGGCTGGGCGCGCCTGTCGTGGTGGCGCTGTTCGTCGCCTTTGTCGCGGGGTCCGTGGCCGGGGTGAGTCTGATGGCGTTGGGGAAGCGATCGCGGAAGGATGCCGTGGCGTTCGGGCCCTTCATCGGTCTGGGGGCTGTGGTGGCCTATCTTGCTGGGGCGGAGATCATATCGCTCTACCTGGGGCTGTTGGGCCGTTGACGGGCCGCTAAAGGACGCCACTCAGGGTGACGATACAGGCAGTGGAGGTATCAAACATGAGCATTTCGGTTCGCGGCGTGGCGGACGTGCACGAGCGGCGTTTGGCGCGCGAAGAAGGATTTACCCTGGTCGAAGTGCTGATGGCGATCACGATGCTCTCGATTGCGGTCTTTGGCGCGACTACGGTCCTGACCGGTTCGCTGAATCGCCTGGCCGATGTGCGAAGCCGCACCCATGCGAACGCCGTCATAAACGAGCGAATAGAGGTCGTGAGGAGTCACCGCTACGCGAGCATCGGCATGGACACCCTGTCACCGGGCGATCCCCTTTATGGCTCGCTGGACCCGGAGACGAGCACTGTCCGTTCCAACATAAGGTTCACGGTGTCGACCGACGTCGCCTTCAAGGACGATGACAGCGACGGGCTCGGGGCGCTCGATTCCGACAGCAACACCGATGACTACAAGGCAGTGACGGTGACTGTGGATTGGGTGACTACGAATTCTCGGCCACAACAGCTGTCCGTCGAATCGTATTTCCAGCCCACGGGCAGCAGCGCGAGCCAGAACTCGCCCCCGCAGGTGACCATTCTGACGCCGATCAGCACGACGGCTGTCACGGGCACGGCGCAGATCACAGCTTGGGCCTACGACCCCGAAGACGGCAACGAGATAACGGTGAGCATCAGTCTGCGGCACAGCTCGGAAGCTACGCCCACGGTGACACAGATCGATAGCGTCGGGCCCACCTATGGTTGGTCCTGGAACACCCTTGCCTCCAATGATAGTACGGTGCCCTACCAGGTGACCGTCTCGGCCTTCGACAGCCGCGGTTCTCGCAATGCCGACATCGTGAGTCTGTACGTGGACAACAACGCGCCATACTGGACCCCGAGCGCTGATCTCACGGGCACCGCGCTGTCGGGTAGCGAGGTGCGTCTGAACTGGAACGCGGGCGGGGACCTCGCGGGGGTCAGCGGCTACAATGCGTACCGGGGAACGTACACCGGGGGTACTTGGGTCTACACGATGATCAACGCCAGCGTTCTCACCACACTGACCGCGAACGACATTGGTCTCACCAACAGCACGACGTACCGCTACAAAGTGAGGGTGGTCGACTGGGGCGGCCACGAGTCGGTCGACAGCAACGTCATCGAGGTGACCACGCCGGGCAGCGGCCCGGACACCACGCCCCCGACCGTTCCGGTGATAACCGCGACCCGGACAGGCTTCTACTCGGCCCGGGTGACGATGAACTCGACCGACAACGCCAGCGCCAACGTGTACTACATCGTTCAGCGTGAGAAGTACACGGGCGCCGCTTGGGTGGAGACGACGCAGACCGCGGTCGGGCGGCTCTTCGGCCCGAGGGGAACGACGGTGACGTTCGATGACGCGGGGGCCACCGCCCTGCAGCCGGGTCTCATCAAGAACATCTACTACCACTATCGCGTCCGCGCCTGCGACGCGTCCGGCAACTGGTCCGACTGGTCGGCCTGGGTGCAGGTCAACAAGAACTGAGATGATGCGGCCCATGAGAAGGAGACTCGTCTCTCCCGATAGAGCGAGATCCGCCGGCGCCTCGCGGGCGCCGGCGCGGCTCCGGTGGTCTTCGGAGTCCGGGGTCAGCCTGGTGGAGATGATGGTGGTGACATCCTTTCTGCTGATCGTGACCGGCTCGATCTGGGCCATGCTGGACAGCGGATTGCGTGTCCAGACCTCGGTGACGGACCGTATCGTGGCATCAGACAACGCGCGGGTGGGGATGGATCTGATGGTGAAGGAGATCCGCTCGATCAAGAACTGGGACAGCTCGTACACGATGACGGGGACGCAACTCCGCTTCGTGGAAGTGAGTGGAGTCTCCAACGAGTCCCACCTGATGACGTACCGTCTGGACCAGACTGACATGAACCGGCAGAAGATCGTCCGGACCGACGTGAAGCGCGTCAACGGGGTTGTCGTGTCCACCATCTCGAGCCCGATAGCGGACTATGTGATAAACGCGCCCGGCGAGCCGCTCTTCACCTACTACGACGCGTTCCAGAATGAGATCACGACGGCCGGGCTACGCCCGGGGTCGACCAGGCTGGTGGCGATCCATATAGTCGCCAAGAAGAGGGCGGCTGCGGCGACGGGTGAAGTCGACCTCAGGACCTCGGTCGCAATGAGGAACTAGGAGGCGCGATAGACATGTCGGACATAGCCAGACACCGACGTTCGCCCGTCGTCTTCCGGCGACGGTTGGCCAAGGAAGACGGGGTCGCTCTCATCATCGCTCTCGGGGTGATGGGCGTCCTTATGATCATCGGGCTGGCCGTCGCCACGTATGTCATGGCGACCGGCCAGTTGGTGCTGCGCCAGAAGCGCTCCACGATGGCCATCCACACCGCGGATGCGGGGGTCAACGAGGGAATCTGGGTTCTTCAGCGGACGAACAACGACCCGACGACGTTGTTGGGCGGGGGGGTGTACGATCTCACCAAGACCACCTCGAGCGGGCTGACCTATCATGTGTCGTTCTCGCGTCCGTACGCCACGACCATGCCCTACCGCTGGGTCATCACGTCTGATGGCTACAGCAAGACCATGGCGCTCAAACGTCGCGTGCAGGCTGAGGTCGACTCATACAACGTGTGGGACATCAACTTCTCAGGACTTTCCACGAACGCCGGCGGTGCGGTGACGGGCAACGTCAGCATTCACGGGACGTTCTATGTGAGGGGCCACTTCGAGCTCTCCGGGAGCACTCAATTCCGTCGAGGGCCTCTCTACGTGAAGACAGAGCAGTCGATTCCGGGGGCGTCCGGCGGCGCCAACAGCATCTCGGGCGATCTTAAGCTCCAGGGGAGCGCCCAAGTGGGCGACCCTACCGGTTCCACGGACATAGACGGTGCCAGCGTCGGGCCGATCGACGTCTATCTCGATGACGAAGCCATCGGTACGACCCCGACGAACTTCTACTACAACACGTTGACCTACGGGCCGAACATCCTGGACATCCAGCTCCCGCCGCTCGACTCGTCCGTCATGCAGGGCTACTACTACTCAGCGGACCTCAACCTTGACGACGCGAGCAGACTTGGCAACGGCGTGATGGATGGTTCCATGCCGGGGTACCCCCTGGCCTCGTTCACCATCGGCACTTCGCGGCCCTCGTTCAGCTACGGTCCCTACAACTACGTGGACTCGACCGGGATTTCGCACAGCGGTGGGTACTTCACCTGGGACACGACGAACGCAGTACTGAGGGTGGATGGGACCGTGTTCGTTGACGGTCCTCTGACGCTTGGCTCGTCCAGCGAGGACATCGTCTACACGGGCAAGGGGACGATAGTGACCAACGGTGACATCACCCTGAACACGCAGCTACACCCGGCTGACAACACGCCTACGGACGGCGTGGACGACTGGGCTCAGATAGACGCCAACTTCCCGGAGACGTACGCTCTGGGCTTGGTGACAATGGGTACGATCGCGATGGATACCCAGAATGACGCCGGCCACCGCGGGATGTCTGGAGGCGTGTTGCGCATGCACATCATGGCCGCCTTCTATGGCAAGCAGCAGATCAGCGTTTCGAAGCAGGTCAACTTCAAGGGGAGCATGGTATCCGGCATGCTGGACTTCATGAACGTGCCGGACTTGTTCACTTCGCCGGAGCTCTCGAGCAACCTGCCCCCCAGTCTGCCGGGCTCCGGCAGCAACACGCGCATCATGCAGGTCGTCGGATGGCGCGAGGCCGCCCCGTAGCGCATCCAAGACGGGTTTCCGCAAGGTCTTCGGGTGCGCGTTCTGGCCTCTTTTGCAATGGTAAAGGCCCTATACTATAATGCCGATAACTTCTACAGGCGTCCTGCTGGAGAAGCACTACGCCTGCACAGAAGGGACATAGGTGCCCAGAAGATTCCGACAGACGGAAAGTCTTTGCCCCGCCACGTAGCAGTGTTCTAGGCTAGCGTCGTAGTTCGGTCGCAGTAGTGGATTGCTGGAGGTAGTAGAGGCCTTGGGCGGATTTTCTTTTGGGAAGAAACAGGTCCCGGTAGGTCTTGATATCGGCACCAAGTCGTTCCGCGTCGCGCATCTCCGACCCTCTTCGGACAAACCCGTTCTGGCAAACTACGGCAGTATCAGCGTGCCTGTGGGGGCGGTCATCGAAGGCGAAGTCGTCGACGTCGAGGCCGTCAGCCAGGCGCTCTCCCAGCTTTGGAAGAAGCTCGGGATGACCAACAAGCACGTGGTCATCGGTGTGGCCAACCAGAAGGTCGTCATCCGCCTGGTCGAGATGCCGTTCATGGACAAGGCTGAGCTGAAAAGCGCTCTCCAGTACCAGGCCCAGGACTACATCCCCATTCCCATCGAAGAAGCCATCCTGGACTTCCAGGTCATCGGGGAATACCGCACGGAAGCCGAAGAGCGGATGCTCCAGATCCTTCTGGTGGCGGCTCAGAAGGAGATGATCGAGAAGAACGTTCAGGCCGTCGAAGGCGCGGGTCTCAAGCCCCAGGCCATCGACGTGTCGTCCTTCGCAATCGTGCGCTCCCTCTTGCCTAGGGGCCAAGCGCCGCTCCCGGAGGAGGAAGGGCGGACGCAGCCGATTGCCATCATCAACGTGGCCGCCGGGACGACCAACATCGTGGTCGTGGAGCAACTGATTCCGAGGTTCACAAGGGTGAGCTCGATTGCGGGCAATAGCTTCACCGAGGCCATCGTCGAGCACCTTGGAGTGCCCTTTGACGAGGCCGAGGAGCTCAAGCAGCGCATCGGTCTCCCACCGCTAAAGGGCAAGCGTGACGAGGGGATCCCCGCGGAGCTGGCTGACATGATCGAGCCGGTGCAGGACATCCTCGTTCAGGAGATGACGCGCTTCACCGTAGAGGTGCGCCGCTCGCTAGACTACTATCTCGCCCAGACGACCCAGGTCAGCGCCATCGGGCGCCTC
>CAYWVN010000005.1:0-35760 GCA_964461725.1 uncultured Coriobacteriia bacterium
TCGCCGCCGGGCGGCGAGACACTCCCGATGACGGTCAGCGTCCCTTCGCGGCCGTCTGAACCCAGGCACGTCACGCGCCCGGAGCGTTCGTAGAAGCTGGCGAGCCGCGTCCCCAGGTAGGCCGGGAAGCCTTCCTCGCCCGGCATCTCCTCGAGGCGCCCCGAGATCTCGCGCAGGGCCTCGGCCCAGCGGCTGGTCGAATCGGCCTGGAGCGCCACGTTGTAGCCCATGTCGCGGAAGTACTCGGCGATGGTTATCCCGGTGTAGACGCTGGCCTCGCGGGCGGCCACCGGCATGTTGGACGTGTTGGCGATCAGCACCGTGCGCTTCAGCAGCACGTGGCCGCTGTGCGGGTCGATGAGCTCGGGGAACTCTATCAGGACGTCGGTCATCTCGTTGCCGCGTTCCCCGCAGCCGATGAAGATGACGATCTCCGAGTCCGCCCACTTCGATATCTGGTGTTGAATGACCGTTTTGCCGCTGCCGAACGGGCCCGGCACGCAGGCCGTGCCGCCCTTGGCGATGGGAAAGAGGCTGTCGATGACGCGCTGGCCGGTGACCAGCGGCGCCTCCGGGGCGTGACGCTCCTTGATGGGGCGCGCCAGCCGGACGGGCCAGCGCTGCATCATGGTGAGCGCGATCTCGCCGGCGGCGGCGGAATCGCCGGTCGCGCTGCCGGCGGCGCCAGTGTCGAGCACAGCCACCGTGTCCTCCACGGTGAACTTCCCCTTCTCGATGGACTTCACCGTGCCGCCGACGCCCGGCGGGACCATCACGCGGTGCTCGATGATCTCCGTCTCCTGGACGGTACCGATCACGTCACCTTCCCCCACCTTGTCGCCCGCCTTGACCGCCGGCTTGAAATCCCACTTCTTCTCGCGGTCGAGCGCCGAGGCGGTGACGCCGCGGCCCATGAACGCGCCGCCCTTGGCCTCCAGCTCCTGGAGCGGGCGCTGCACGCCGTCATATATCGAGGTCAGGAGGCCCGGGCCCAGCTCCACCGAGAGCGGCTCGCCGGTCGAGACCACGGGGTCGCCCGGACCCAGCCCGGCCGTCTCTTCATAGACCTGGATGGAGGCGCCATCGGCCCGGAGTTCGATGACCTCACCCATCAGCCCTTCTTCGCCGACCTTGACCAGGTCGAACATCTTGGGCCGATCGAGCCCTTCGGCGACTACCAGCGGGCCGGAGACTTTCACGATGACGCCCCGGGCGGCTGCCTCGGCCATGCCCGCCGCTCCTGCCTTGCCTGCGCTATCAGCCATTCTGAGACTCACCTTTCCCTATCACGTCCGTGCCGACGGCCATCTCGGCCATGCGGCGGATGCGCTCCAATGCGTACCCGGTCGGGCCGGTGCTCGCCGGTATCACCAGGACGGCCGGGGTCGGCAGCGGGTCGACCGCCCGCACCTCCTCCTGGAGCACCTCGGCGACCGGCTCGGTCAGCATGATGAGACCGGCGGCCGGCGCCTCGGCCCCGGCCTTGCCGGCCGACAGCGCATCGGCCCAGGCCGCGCGCATCTCGTCCGGGCTATCCACGGCCCAGACCGAGAAACCGAAGGCCTTGAACGGCGTCACGCTGGTGCGGTTTCCGATGACGGCCACCGTAGCCACTACTGCCACCCGCTTGTCGTCCAGCCGTAGAAGTTGCGCACGCGCTCTTCCAGACGCTTGGCGGGAAGCCCCGCCAGCTTGCCGGCCAGGACGATACGCAGGGCGGCCGCTTCCTGTTCGCGGTTCCACACATAGGCGACGACGGGTTCCGGCCCGACGGCCACCCGGCGGCCCTGTTCTATCAGGCCCGCCGTGATGTCCGCCGCGAACTTGTCGAGAAGTCCGAGATCCGGGCGATCCCCCTGGACCACGCGGGCGACCGGCTCCTCATATGCGGTACCCTCCAGCAGCCCGGCCAACGCGTCGAGCGGCTGGACGTAGACCTCGGCCAGCGCCTCAGTCGAGAGCGTCCCGCCATCGATAAGAGCCGGCCGAACTTCCTCCGGCTGCCAGTCCAGGCGGCGGCCGCGAAGGAACGCCTTCAGGTTGGCAAGGTCGATCTCGGTCTCGACCAGCCTCACCAGGAAGGCGTTTCTTTGCGCCCGCACGATTCCCAGACGCGCCGCGTAGTAGGCCGCGTCCAGCGCCTGGTCGATGCCGATCACGTCGCCGGTCTCCTCGAAGCGCCACCAGGCCTCTTCAGCCGCCGTCCGCTGCGGCTCCGGCAGAACCCCCCAATCCCGCTTGGCCGCCGCCTGCTCGAGCACCTCGGGAGCAATCAGACCCAACTTCTTCCAGATATGCTCCGGTGGCTCTTCCTTGGCGACTGCCTTGAGATACACGCGAAGGTTGTGGAAGTCGTATCGCATCCGGAAGAGCTGATTCAGCCAGACCTTCGGGCAGGACTCCTGGATGAAATGGTAGACGTTGCCCAGATGTTCATCGAGCCCGCGTTCGACATCCTCCACCGTGTCGAGGCGCTCGAAGATGCGCCCGAACTCGGTCTCCGCCAGTATGCGCACCTGCTCGGCCGGTGTCTCCGCCTCTATCAGGCGTTCCAGGCGTTGACGCGAGAGGAACCTGCCCTCCAGCACGCGGATGCGGCCCACGGCGTGCCCGTAGGTGATCGGGTCGGTGAACGTACGCGGCACGCGCGGGCGCCACCGGCGCCAATACGTCATGCCTGCGCCGTACCCTCCGGCGGAGCCGTACCTTCCGGCCGCGCCGTACCCTCCGGCCGCGCCGTACCCTCCGGCGACGCTGTGCGTCTTGGTGGCGCCGGAATACAGCGGGCTCACGTGGCCTCCTCGGGGTTCACTTGGCCTCTCCTGAGAGGATCTTGAGGACTTCCGGCTCCAGGTCCTCGCGCGCGCCTGTGATCAGAGCGGCGAAGCTGGAGTTGATCTCGACGGCGCCGCGGCGCAGCACAAAGCCCCCGGCCATCGGACGGACCTCGCCCGACAGCGTGAGCTCCCCACGCCGGCCCTCATCGGCGAGCGCCCGGTTGCCCGCAGCCACCAGCTCCGGTCCCAACCGCTCGGCCTGCTCGGGCGAGAGGATGACCTCCTCGTCGCCTGTCTCCGAAGCGGTCGCCAGAAGACGCGTGATGAGCGCCCGGTAAGTATCGTCGGGCAGACCGGCCAGTCGCCGCTCAACCTCTTCGAAGACCGCCTCCAGTCCCTGGCGGCGGGCGTTCAGCCCCGTGTTGCGCGCCTCCAGGCGCGCCGCGCTCAAGATGCGGCGCTCCTCCTCGACGGCCTGCGCTTCCGAGCGCGCGCGGACGGCCTCAGCCACCCGAGCGGCCTCGTCCTCAGCTTCCGCCTTTGTGCGTGCGCTCTCCGCCGCCGCATCCTTCTTGATGCGCTTCGCTTCGGCTTTGGCGTCGTCCCTGATGCGTTTGACGATGTCTTCGACAGCCATCGGCTACATCGAGGCCCGCACGGACAGCAGCAGCAGGATGGACAGGATGAGCGCCAGCACCGCGTAGGTCTCGACCAACGCCGGCAGCACCAGCGCCTTGCCGGCTTCCTCGGTGCGCCGGGCCACCATGGAGGCCGCGCCGACCGACGTCAGACCCTGGTAGATGGCCGAGATCATGCAGCTGAACGCCACCGGCAGGCAGGCGCCGAAGATCAGGAAGCCCGTGGTCGGCTCGATCTTGGTCCCTCCGCCACCCAGCAGCCCGAAGAAGACGACCACCAGGACGCCGGTGATGAAGCCGTAGATGCCCTGCGTGCCCGGAATGGCGATCAGCGGGAGCATCGGCCCGAACTTGTCCGGGTCCTCCGTGATGATGCCGCCGGCCACCTGGGCGATGTAGGTGATGCCTGCCGACGACCCGGCCGCACCGCCGATCGAGGCGAAAGCCGCCCCCAGGATCGCCCAGTGATAGCCGGTCAAGCCCAAGAATGTCTCCACGTGACGCTACCTCCTTCTCTGCCGCCGGCTCTCCGCCGGCGGGCCTTTGCCGCCTAACCCTCCGGTTGGCGGGCGATGACCAGACGCTTGGTTTCCAGGGAGAACGGGGTGAACTTGACCCCGCCATCCTCATAGAACTTGGGAAAGAACTCCACGTACTGCAATCGCAACGGATGCACGAAGGCGCCCAGCAGGTTGATGACCACGTTGAACAAGTGAAGGACGGCCACCGGTATGGCCATGGCGATCAACCCCAGCACGATCTGATACCACGGCCGGCCGGACTCGATGAGCGCCGTCGGGGCCATGTTGATGACCACGCCGATCAGCACCGTGGCGAGCCCCAGAGCCATCAAGCGGCTGTACGAGAGTACATCCCCGATGAAAGCGGACATCCCGTACAGCGAGTAGAGCCCCTCCAGGAACTTGATGATCATGCCACGCCATGGCTTGACGAGAAGCCCCACGACGAAGACGGCCGCGACGGCCGATAGCCCGAGGCCCGGCAGACCCAACCAGCCGGCCATCCAGGCGATCATCACTCCCAGGAACGCCAGGTTGTAGGCGAGCGAGGCCATATCGACGGGCCTGTGGCGGGCGACCAGCGCAAGCGTCTCAGCCACCCAGTTGCCCTGGCAGAAGATGACACCGAGCGCGGTCGCCATGAGCGCGATGCTCAAAGCGAACTGCGCGCCGGCCAGCGGAGCCGCCATCGGCTTGCTCATGATGCCGATCACCCAGACGGTTAGCCAGGCAGCCGAGGCCCACACGAAGAGCAACGTAGTGAGCTGGCTGTAGACCGCGTCGGCGAAGTCGCCGTTGCGGGCCGTGTCGTAGAATTCGATCATGATGCCGAAAGAGAGCTGCAACAACCCCATCGCCCAGGTGGCGACCAGGAAGATCGCCGCTTGGCCCAGCGGGTCGATGATCATGAACGCCTTCAGGAACGACGGGAGCTTGGTGGAGTCCACGCCAAACCAGCCGCCCGTCAGCACTCCGACAATCATCGAAGTAATGCCACCGTAGACGAACAGCACCATGAACTTGCGGGTGTTCTCGGCCAGGTCATACCGGCGCATGAGCCACCGAGCGCCCAGGGCGAGAACCAGCCCGTAGCCGACATCACCTATGGCGATGCCGAAGAACAGTATGAAGAATGGCGCCAGGAGCGGCGTGGGGTCCAGCTCGCGGTAGTTCGGCAGGCCGAACAGGCGGGTGATCTGCTCGAAGGGTTGCATCCACGGTGCGTTCTTGAGGTGGACCGGCGGATTCTCGTCCGGACCGACATCCAAAGCGGAGACCTCCGCTTCGTCGCCCACCTCAGCGACCAGACGGCGCAGGGCATCCTCGTCGGCCTCTTGGATCCAGCCTTCGATGAGGAAAGCCGCGTCGGTCTCTTCAAAGCGCTCGCGGATGGCGATCTTGGCCTTTTCGTTGGCCACGTAGTCGTGGAGGATGAGAAGGTCGCGCCGCACGTAGAGCAGCTCGCCGGCGGCGACGCTCAGCTCCTCCGCCTGCCTCTCCAGCGATGACTGCTCCTGCCGCAGCGCCTCCATCTCCTCCGCGGAGCTCACTCGATACTGACCGAGGTCTATCTCTCGGAAACCGAGCGGCGTAAGGACGCCGGCGACGTCGGCCGGCGAGTCCGCATGGACGAGCAGCGTGACGGCCGATTCCTGGCCGGCGGTGCTCACCACCTCCATGTCGCTCAGGGGAGCGGTCTCGGCCAGCGCCTTCACGGCCTCGCCGACGTTGGACGCCGGCATGAGGCCGAGCATCACCGAGGCTGCCGGAGCGGCTGCCGGAGCGGCCGCGCCCACCGCGTCCCCCGCCGGAACACCCCCGTTTGCCGCATTTCCCGCCGCACGCACACCGGCCTCGGAGAGCGGGATGTCGAGGCCTTCCCACGGCTCCAGCTCCCACAGTGACTTGACGATGGCGGCGCGACGGTTCTCTATGTGCGTGCGCCGGCCGTCCAGCTCCTCGCACTTCTCGTAGATGTCGTCGAAATCCAGCTTGGCCCCGATATTCGCGAAATCGCGCCAGCTGAGGTGGACCTTCTCCTTGACCATGCTGGAGATGAAGCCTTTCTTGCGAGGGGCGAACTCGTCGAGGAATTCGATGGCAAAGGTGATCTTGGCGAGGAGTAGCTCGTGCTCTCTGAGCTCTCGACTGAAGGAAACCTGTGCGCCGTCGGCTACCCGGACGCTCTCGTCGGGCTCGTCGCGTATCGAGAGAACGTGCATCAGGCCGGACTCGTTGAGCCGCGAGATCAGCTCCTCACGATGAGCCTGGTGGGCGAGGACGAAGGCGCGTCTCATCGGGACGACGGACACTAGACCAGCCTCCCGATGACGTACTCGACGGCGGCCTCGAGGTGTCGGTCAGAGCCGGTCTGCACCTCGGCGCGTTCCTTTTCGGCTCCCGCGGCCAACTTCTCGGCCTCCCGGCGCGCCTTCTCGGCGCGCTTCTCCAGAGCCTTCGCGCCCTTGGTCAAGGCATCCTGCCGGGCCGCCTCGACTGCCGCTTGGCCTTCGCGCCGCGCCTCCGCGGCCTGTTCGACCGCCTCCTGCCGGGCCTTGGCGATAGTCACCTCGGCGTCCTTCTCCACCCGGCGGACTTCCTCTAGCTTCTCACGCATGCGCTATCTCCCAAGAAAGCAGTCAGACCGCCGCAGAGGCCGTCTGGAACGGGATCGCTCCGGCCCTGGAGAGCCAAACGTATGCAGCAGGACCGGGAGCGCGCGCACATAGTATCACTCACCTGGGCATGCGTAAACCGTGTGTGGTGTTGCGTGTGTGGTGTTCCGAGCACCGGCGGCTAATTGAGGCCTTCGCCGGACTTGATCTCGCTGTGGTTCTTCTCGAGGAACTCGGTCACGAGGCACGCGATGCAGCAGGTACCGGACCGCTTGACCCACTGCTCGATGGCGTCGTTGCCCTGATTCTTGATCACGTAGTCCAGCACGCGGCCGATAGAGAACTCGCCTTTCTCGTCCTGGACCATGACGATGGCTTCGTTGACCGGGTTCCACATCTCGGCGAAGACCCCGATCTTGTCGCCGTCGCCGGCGGATTCGCCGGCGGACTCGTCGGACTTATCATGCTTCTTCTCGGCAGCCATCAGGGCACGATCAGGAACGACTTCATGGGGCTGTATGCGACGCCGTGGTTGGAGTCTCCGCCGAACCGTGTCCGGAGGATCCACTGGCCGGCCTGGCCGGCCGAAGGCGTGAAGTTCCAGATGTACATCGACCCGCTGTTCAGATACCGGGTGGCGATCGTCGTCCAGGTGGTCCCGACCAACCGCTGGATGTAGACACGCTTGCCCCGATGGTTCGGCGTCACGGAACCGTTGATGCTCATGGGCTGACCCACACGCCCACCCGTGATGCCCCACGTGGTCGCACTCACCGTGACCCGAGGCTGCACCTTGAGCGTCCAAGTGGCACTGGACGCGAGGTACGAACCGGAGCGGGCGAAGCTGATGAGATAGGCGGTGTTCACCAGAGGCCGGACGAACTTTCGGTAGTGGCCCTCGGTGTCGGTGTGATAGGTGCCCAAGTACTTGTAGTACCTCCAGCCGGCGGACTTGTACCTGATGACGATGTGCTTGCCGCTCAAACCGCTCCCGCGGGCGGTCAGGTAACCGTCGATGTAGGCCCCGTCGTTGTAGAGGACACTTGTCACCGGATACTCATTGCGGATGAACCCGGCACTCAGGCGCGACGCATAGGGCGCGATGTTGTCGGCCGGGGTCGCGGCGACCTCCGCCGAGTATGGGCTGTCGTCGATGCCGTTGGTCGCCCGGACCACGAAGTGGTGCTGGACCTCACTGGACAGTCCCGTCACGAGATAGCTTAGGCCGGACGTAGCGCCGACGTAGGTGTACGGGCCGCCGCTCTTCGTCGACTTGTAGACCTTGTAGCTGGCGCCGCCGGTGCTGGAAGCCTCCCAGGCCAGGTCGACCTGGCCGCCGTTGTCGCTGGGGTGATCGCCACCGGTAAGAGATGTCGGCGAGACGACGTGGAACCCGGAGACGGTGATGTCATCTAGGATCCAGCCCTCAGCGCTGTGGTTTCCCGCAGAATCCGATATCCAGACCCACTCCAACTCCACGCTCGACTGGCCGACGTAGTTCTTCAGCGAGATGACGGCCTGATGCCATTTGCCGTCGAAGGTGATGGTCGTGCCGTTGGACATGACGTTGCCTGGAATGAAGCGGCCGCCTGACGGAAGCTCGCTGCCGTTGATATGGATGGCCCCCATGTCGTGCGGGCCCGGCGCGTCGGCCGAATTTATTCGGTACCAGAAGGTGAGTGTCGCGTCCTCATAGGTGGAGAGGTCCACGCTGTGGCGCGCGTAGGCGCTCATGTTGTCGTTGTAGGTGTGGTCGAGCCAATGCGAGTTGTGGTCCTGAGCGGCCCAGAGCGACCGGCTGCCACTACGAGCCGTCCAGGTAGCCACGCCCCAGTGAGTCGCGTCATAGCCGAGGAAGTTGTCCAGAGACCACCCGGTCAGGGGCGTTGTCTCGAACGTCTCGCTCCAAATCGTGTCGGCCAGGGCAGGCGATGCCGCCACGGACAGGAAGACCGCCGCTAGGACGGTTGCCGCCATGAAGCGCATGCTGCGCCGGCCGGTCCGGCGGCCTCGTTTCGTGGTGCGTCTCGCGCTCAAGAACAGTCGCCTCATCTGCCAATCCTCCCTAGTAGCCTCTCACCTGGAGCTCGCGGCTGTAGCCGGTGCCATGGTCGCCACTTGTCACAAACCGCGTCCTTAGTTTGTATAGACGGTTCTGGGAGGGTCTAAAGTTCCATGCATATCTGGAAAGGCTGTTCAGCCGCGGCCGGGCCAGGGTCCGCCACGTGGTGCCGGACTTCAGCTGGATGTCCACGTACTTGTACGAGTGACGGGGGCTCACGGTGCCATAGATGCGCATCGCGGTGCCGCGCGGCACTGAAGTGCGGCTGGTGTAGATGGTCACCTTGGTCTTGACCTTCACGTAAACGGCAGTGCTGGTGGCTTCCTGGTACGGACCAGATGCCGCGAAATGGGCCATGTAATAGCCGCCCTTCAGCGGCTTGTTGGTGCGCGACCAGTAGCCGCCGCCAGACGTTATGGCTACGCCGATGGTCGTGTAGGCCGCCTCACCCACATACTTGCGCTTCAGCTCCACCGGACGTCCTTCCATCCCGAGGCCGCTCGTCAGCCAACCGGAAAGGCGGGGGGACTGGCCGTAGGTCACGGTAGTCATGTCGGAGGCCACCGTGAGGTCGGTCTCCAAGTCCGCCCCGTCGACGGTGACGGACGCAGGCACGCTGTTGCCACTCTCATGCCCGGCGACATCCTCGGTCTGGATCACGAACTCGTAGGTGTTGCCGTCGACCGCCTGGGTCTCATAGCTCGTGCCGACTACGTCGGCCACCCAGAGGTACGGTCCACTGGCCGGTCCCATAAGGACGTTGTAGTGGTCACGCCCGCTTCCCGGGCTGGGATCCGTGCCATTATTGCTCCAGGTGGCCCGCACCATCGGCCCGGCCAGCTCCGCCCCTGCGACACCGGTAGGTGGCGACGGCGCCTGCGTGTCCTTGCGGTACGTGTCGCTGTTGGCCGGCGTCTCCTTGTTGCCCGAGATGTCGATTCCGAAGTAGTTGAGGGTATTGGCGCCTTCGTTGGGAATGCCGCCCGGGATGACCTGCGTGGTGTCTGCCGTGACACCGTTGATCGTGGTGTTGGCCGTACCGTTCCAGTTGTACACGATCTTGCCGTCCTCGTTGGACTTCGCCGAAGCGGTAACGTCGCCGATGTACCACGAGGTCAGTCCGGTCCGCGAGTTCGTCCCCTTGTCGCCGACAACCTGACTGGTGGTGTTGGGCGGAGTTGTCTCTGACGGCTGCGCCTGGGCCGAGGCTGTCGTCGATGGAGTACCGACGAAAGCGCCATCGCTCGATCGCACCGTGTAGTAGTAGGTCTTCAAGTTCTCCGGCACTGTGCTATCTGTGTATGTTGTGCCGGCAACCGGCCCCGCGATGGTCTCATGCGCCCACGGCGTCCAGATGTTCCCTGTTTGGTAGCTGCGCACGATGTAGTAGCCGATGACGTTCGGGTCTGCAGACGCTGTCCAGGTGAGGTCGATAGCGTAGCCGGTATCGCCGGGATGATCTCCCGCCACTAGGCCCGTCGGGCCCGTGAAGTTGGCCAGGGTGAAGATGTCGCCCTCGCTCAGACCGGTGATGTCCTCCCAGGCGAGAAGGGCGGAACTACCGCGGGTCGCCACGGCCGGATTGCGCGACAGACCGGTGTTGCCGGAGAGGTTGGTCCCTGTGACCAGAGGCCAGCTGTCGCCGGTGCTGGACCTGTAGTAGATGTCGCGGTTGCCAAACGGACTCGAGACCGCCTGCTCCCACACTATGTAGGTCTTACCCCCCGATGTCGTAGCGATTGACGGCGCGTAGGCCTTGTAGCTGTGCTCGCTGGTGATATCTGTGATGCCGCCCGACCAGGTCGTGCCGGTATGCTTCCGATAGTAGACATCGCTCTCTTTCTCATAGGGCTCGATAGACTGGAAGATCCAAGACTGCCATACCAGGCGGGCATTGTCGCCGCTGTCGGCAACCACCACGGGCGCCGATGAGATGCGCGTGCTGTTTGAGGCGTTCACTGGCGGCGCGGACAACGCCGGCGACCACACGCCGCCGGAATACTTACGAAAAGCGATGTCGTTCCGGTACTGTATGGGGTCGGTATCGAAGTTGGTCCAGGACCATTCCCAGGCCACATAGACGGCCCCGTTCGAGGCCACCGCGATGCTGGGAAGGTCACCGCCCGTGGAAGTCGGGCCCGTGATGTCGATCTTGGCGCTCCAGGCCCCTCCGGTGCCGGGACGCTGGCGGAACCAGATGTGTCCGTCGTCGGCCCAAACGGCGGTGAGAGTGCCGTCGGGAGTCACCGCCAGGGCGGGGCTCTGAGACAGGCCGTCTGCTGTGCCGGAGATGTTGTCGGGGTCGGAGGCCAGAGCAGGCGTCCACGTGCCGCCACCGGCCGGGTCGAACTGGCGAAAGGCGATCTCCCAATTGCCTGTCCGGTGCTCGGACCAGGCGAAATACGCTTTGTTGTCGGTCGGATAGACCGCCACGGCCGGGTCCTTGGCGTAGTCCACGCCCACGCTCGAGACGTTCGTCGTAGCGTTCCAGCCGGCCGCCGTCCCCCGGCGGGCCAGGATCTGATACGCGCCGGGCGTGTCGTCCATCCACACCGCCCAGGCCGTCGAGCCGGAACCGATGGCCAAGCGCGGGGTGCGCGAACTACCCGGGTTGTTCGAGAGGTTGACGCCGTCGCCCCACGGTCCGCCCGCCCAGGCCAGACCGGCCGCCACAAGTAGCACGACCAGCACCGGCACTGCCAGACCCAGACGACTCCACGACCTTGCCCTTGCGTGCCTCATTCTCATTCCGTTCCCTTCCTCGCACGAATCTGCCTCAAACGGACCTCTTTCATGGCGCTCTTCTATTCTACCACGCTCTCTTCCGACCCTGTAATCGCTGCTACATACTACAACGTGCCGGCCGCCGTCTAGTGACGCACCCTTGAACCCCCTGACACGTGCCTACTGCACACGCACCCTCACCTGACGGCTTTCTGTCTAGTCCACCATCTGACTAGTGATCGAGATCGCCGAATCGTACGTCTCGGCCGGACGGTTGTTGCCATTCTGCAGCAACATCTCGAAGACGATGCGTCCATGGTGCCACCCCAGATAGCCGTAATTGGTGCGGTCGGTGGCGAAGTGGCCCTGCCGTCCATGGATCGTGACCGACTTCCGGTCATACTTGTACCCACGGCTGAGCGAGGTCTGAATCCACTTGATGGCTTTGCCCTCCGAGGACACACGGTGGATGCTGAGCAAGACAGAGATGACGTTGGGGTTCTTGATGGCGTCGAACTCGTTCTGGATGTAGTTGGGGAGCATCTCATAGAGCTGGCCGGCGTAGTAGCCCTGCACGGACGCCGGCATCAGGATCTTCAGGTCGTCGACGTTCCAGTTGTCCTCGGCAGCCGCAGGCGACGACTGGCTCGATCCTCCGCCTGAGCTGGTGGAGCCTGAGCTGGTGGAGCCGGTGCTCGATCCCCCGCCGGAGCTCGTGCCCCCCGTTGAACTCGTGCTCGCACCGGCCAACTTGGCCGCCGACTGGACGTTGGAGAACTTGGAATCGATCTTGGCGACCGCCTTGAACTTCTTGGCCGCCTCGGTGGTCTTCCCGGCGTCGAGAAGTTGCTGGCCCTCGCGGTAGAGGGCTTCCGCCCGGCGATGACGGTCGCACAGTCGCGTCGACTTCCGCGCGTGATAGCGGCTGCCCAGCCACCAGGGCACGGAGATGTTGTGGATGGTGTTGCTCAAGGTCTCGCCGTACTTGCAGGTGACCCGCTCTCCGGTCGTCGCACGGACCGGCCAGAGGAGGACGCCCACAGCCAGAAAGACCCCGAGTATCCCGAGGGTGACCGTGAATCTCTTGCCCGAGGACACCATTGTCATCTCAACCGCTCCCCAACGCGCCCGCTACTTCTCGACGCGCTCCAGTGCCCCCAACACAGCCGGGCTGCGCACCTTGTTGCGCAAAGCCATCATATAGACGCTCTTGGCTTGGGAACGGTTCCTTTGCTGCTCGTAGAGTCGCCCGAGGAGCAGGTAGGCGTCCTCGAAGCGTGGAGCCAGCCGGATAGAGGTCCGAAGCGCGGCTTCCGCGGCGGGCAAACGCTTCTGCTGTGCGCGCGTCAATCCCAGGCTGAAGAAGGCGTCGGTGTCGGTGCGGTCGAGCACGGTAACCCTCGTGTAGTTGTCCGCCGCCAGCGCGAGATAGCGTGGCCGCTCTGCCTCGCGGTCGGTCCGCCCGGCGATACTGGCCGCCTCGCTGTAGAGGTTCCCCAGCAGCAGGTAGACGTCCTTGTCGGCGGGGCTCATCCGCTTGGCGTCGGCGAGTGCCTCTTCGGACCGCCCGGCCGTCGCCCAGTCACCCGAGGTGACGAAGCCGCGCGCGTACTCCTCGCCCAGTCGGGTGCGATACTTCACCTCACCGGGGTTCAGGGCTATGGCCCCGCGCATCTCGTCGGCCGCGGCCTGATAGAGGGCGGCAGGGCCGGCCTGACCCTGCTGGCCGGCGGACGGACGCTGCGCCTGCTGATAGTACTCCCAGGAGGACTGGGCATGTATGTCGGCCAGGAAGGGCCGGACGGCCGTGTAGGTCGCCGAAGCCACCAAGAGCAGCGCGGCCGCCGCGGCCACGAAATCGGGTGTGCCGAGAGGTTCCCCGCGGGCGATGCCGGCCCGCCGCGGCGCGGACATCGACAGCAGCAGACCGGCCAAGACCCAGAACACGGGGGTCACCGAGATTATGGAGAAGCTCATCTGCACCTGGATCACATAGGCGGCTAGGGCACCCATCAGTCCCGCGGCGACCAAGCCCGAGGCACGACACGCCCTCCAGCCTAGGCCCAATAGAGCGATCATCAGCCAGAGATAGGCGGCCAGACCGAGAGCGCCGGCGCCCACCGCCGCCTGCAGGAAATCGCTGTGGGCCTTGTCCGGAATGGTGTTCTCCTGAACGCGTTTGAACCAGTCGAGCGGTTTGTAGGCGGGAAGCGCCAGCCGGAAGGTATCAGGGCCGAAGCCGAGGGCCGGGCGGGCCTTGACCATGGCGAGACTGCTCTCCCACAGGACCGACCGTGCGCCCAGGCTGCCCTCGGAGTTCTGCAGCACAGAGATGGCTCGGGAAGCAACGCCGTATCCGGAAGGAGCACGATTGGTGGCCGGAGTGAAGTAGAGCGCCGCGGCCGCGAGGAGGGCCAGTCCCGCCAGGCCCAAGACCCGCGGCTCGAAAGGCAGCACGCGGCCGGTCGACCGGCCTTCCAGCCAAGCCAGGACGCCCAGCACGACGAGCCCGGCGAGGGCCCCCGCCCAGCCGGCCCGCCCGTATGAGAAGACCAGGCCGATGGTGGCCAGGGCGAGGATCAGCGCCTCCGGGAACGCAAGACCGGCGTGCGCAACAAGCTCCCCCGCCCCCTCCCCGCTTGCCCGCTTCGGCTGATTGCGCGGCACCCCGGAGGCAAGAAGCACTCCGAGCGCAACCGGCACGATCATGGCCAGGTACCCAGCCATGAACACGGGGTTGCCGAAGGTCGCGAAGCTCCGCGAGAGATCCATCTGGCGTGGGTTCCAGGTGTAGACGTCCATCCCGAAGTGCTGCATGACGGCGTAGGCGCCGACCAGGCCGCCCGGCACGAGAGCCGACCATGTGAGTATCCGCCGTTCATGGCCCGAGCGCGGCGCCCATGCGGCGAGGAAGAACACGGCGGCGTAGTTCGCCCAGGTCAGCCAGCCGTCGTAGCGATAGAGCTCGCCATAGAAGGCGGTGTGGAAGTCGATGCCCCGGAGCGCCGCCGCCAGCCCGATGAGAAGCAGCGCGGCCCACGGCAGCAACAACGGCAGGCGCCGCGCGTTCCCGCGCGCCAGCACCACGTGAAGAAGGAACAGCCCCAGCGCCGCAATCGAGAGAATCCGGAAGACGGTGAGTTTGATCGGCTCGCAGATGACGTAGGCCGCATTCGTCATGACGAGCGGGACAAGTATGAGGACGAGCGCCAGTAAGTAGAGGACGCCGCGCCGAGCATATTCAGCGGCCTGGCTGCGGTCCACGGCTGGCTGCCTAGCTGTCGCCCAGATTGGCCTTGACGAAGGCCGAATCGATCGATGCGAAACCCGCGTCGCGGCCGACTTCCATCAGCCGGCGGCAGGCGCCGATGACGCCCAACACCGTCTTGTCGGTGACTTCAAGGACCGCCGCGACGGCGTCTTCGGTGAAAGGCTCGAGCTTGGGTGCTTCGCCGTCGGGCTGGTCGACCGAGCGGCGGCCGAGGCAGTCGGCGATGAGCTGCTTCGCGCCGGCGTCGTCGAGCTCCTCGCCCGGCTCGCGGCTGAGCGCCCCCAGCCGGAACGGCAGGCGGACGAACCCGGCCAGGTTGTCCTCGCCGACCTCCTCCAGCCCCGCCGGATAGACCCCGACGACAAGGATGGCGCGGCCCTTGGACAACCACCCGAACTCGGACATCGCGCCGAGGATGCGGCTCTTCTCCTCTTCCTCGAGGAACTCGAAGCCTTCTATCTGGTCGACCAGCACGAGGGAGCCATGATAATAGTACTGCAGCCAGTCCAGCAGGCCGTTGATGGTCTCATGCGCCGGGACCGTGCCGAGCTTGGCCCGGCCCTTCTCATACCCCTTGCGGAGCGCCCGGACGATGGAGCGCTGCACCTGCTTGCCGAACGGGCCCTCCTGGAAGCGCCCCTTGAAGTATTTGACCAGCTCATCGCGCTGCGGGTTCTCCGGTTTCTTGGGGGCCTCCTCGGGGTTCTCGCCGTTGCCGGAAGGCGGGCCCTCAGGCTCGGCCCCGCCGGGGGCCGTTTCAGCTGCGGCCGGCTCGGTCCCTTCAGCCTCGGTCGACTCCGCGGACGACGCCTCGGCTTCTGCCCCGCCAGACTCCCCTGCGGCCGCCTCAGCCTCTGCCCCGCCGCCCGCCAGACGCCGCTCCAGCTCAGCCTCGAACTCCTCCGGGCTCAAGTCGCCCTCAGGGGCACCCGCGGCGGCATCTCCTGACGCGGCTGCGCCGGGTTCGTCTCCCGTCACGACCGCCCCGTCGACAGCGTCCCCCTCACCCTCAGCCGACAGCTCCGGCTCCGGCGGCGGAGGCGGAAAGAGCATCTCCTCGAGGGCCTGGCCCTCGGTCGCCTGCATGTCTTCCAGCAATTTCGGTACATCGATGGACGGCAGGACCTCCGCGGCCTTGCCGGATTCCACCAGCTCGGAGAGCTCGCGGTAGACGTAGGAGTTCAGCACGACCCGGAAGTACGGGTCGCCCAGCATGTCCTCCATCATCCAGACGATGCCGGAGAGCAGATCCTCCCGCCAGATGGGTAGCGGGACGTAGACGGAGAAGAGTCGGGGCGCCTCGTTGAAGAAGACCTCGCGCATCGCGCCGGACATGACCACGACGTTGTGCGAGTTGGCCACGCGCTGCTCTTTCACCATGCAGACCCGGCGGGTCTTCTCGTCCAGCCAGATCCGTGAGAGCTCGTCGCGCACCCTGGCGGTCTCGATGTCGCAGAACGCCTTGTCGAAGGCCTCGCGCTGCTTGGCGGGGTCGTCCGCGCGCTCGACAGCCGGGAACGGATTGTACTGGTTGTCATAGCCGGGGAACTCCGGCTCAGGAACCGTCGGTTGTTTCTGGTCGAAGAAACCAGCCATGTGCCTCTCCCTTCGCCGCACAGGAATAATCAGTGCCACAGAGACTAGTACGAGAGGGCCGCGGCGGCAAGTGGTCGAGGGCCCTCGTGTGATCGAGGGCCCTCGCGGCGGCCGCGGCGAGGTGCCGGCTAGAACGCGGCCGTCGCGATGCTGGTGAGCGGCGAACGCGCGTTGGCCGGCTTGCCCTCGGTCTGGACCTCCATCTCGTAGACGACGCCACCACGGTGCCACAGCAGGACGGCGAACGCCCGGCCGTCGGTGCCGAAGTACGTGGGCCGCCCCTCGATGGTGAGGTTCCTTGCGTTCTCCGAGTAGCTCCGCTTGTACATCTTGATTCGAGACGTGGCCCCCGCGTCGCTCCCAGTCTGCTCGAGCACGATAGTGAGCATCTGGATGTCTTTCTTGGAAGTCGGAACCCAAGTCTGACCCGCCCCAAGATCGCCACCCCAGTCGTTCGTCAGCCTGTAGCCGCTGACCGTCTTGGGTAGCTGCGAGACCAGCGGCCCGCTCGGGTTGGTCGTCCCACCTTGGCTGCTGCCGCCCGGCTTGTTGTCGGAGCCCGGCTGGCCGCCAGAGTTGCTCGAGCTGTTCGAGCCGCTCGCGGAGCCTGGAACGGGCGGCGGAGTGACCCCCAGCTTCTGCAGCTGTTTGCCGACGTCCTTGAAAGCGGGGTCGATTGCGGCGACCTCACCGAAGATGTCCTTGGCCGTGCGCAGGTCCTTGGCCTTGACCGCCTTCAACGCGCGCGCGTAGAGCTGCTCGGCCGTGCGGTGGCGCTGGCATAACATACGGCGATAGGTCACGTGGTAGCGGTCCGACTGCCACTTGAACACCCACTCGGTCCTAGTGGAGTCCTTCAGCACCTCGCCATAGGTGCAGATGATCTTCGTACCCGTCCGCACCCGCACCTTCTCCCCGAACATCAAGATGAGGAGCGGCACCGCGAGCAGCAAGACCGCGACCATCGAGTACTTGAACAGGTTAGACCGAGACTTGGTCAAGAGGTTGCTGTAGAGTGAGGACAATTTCGCGCCGAAACCTTTCTGACCCTAGACTGCGCCGACGATTGCACTCGATTCTAGCACATACATGGTATTCTACCTGGAAGAGCAGTCTGAACTTGCGAAGCCCCTGTGAAAGAACGGTGAAGCCCCTGAACGACACACAGAGCGCCCGGGCAGGTGTAGAAAGCGCGGCTGTGACCGTTGTCATACCCAACTACGACGGTACCGAGCTTCTTCGGGCCTGCTTGACGTCGCTGAAGAAGAACACCGTGCTCCGCCCTCCACTCGACTTCTCGATCGTCGTGGTCGATGACGGCAGTCCTCAGCCCGTGCGCGATGCGCTGTCCGGAATGGCCTCTGAACTGGGCTTTTCACTGGTCCAGCTGGAGGAGAACCGGGGTTTCGCGCCGGCCGTGAACGCCGGTCTGGCCGAGGCGCGCGGCGAGTACGTGCTCCTGGTGAACAACGACGTCACCTTCGAGTACGCCGACTGGCTGCAGAACGCCCTCGATTGCATGGAGCGCGAGCCACGTACAAGCGTGGTCGGCGTCAAGCTGCTCTACCCGGACAACAACCTGATCCAACACGCCGGCCTGCTCCTCAAAGCCCAGGAGAGGCGCTTCTACCCGAAGTTCCTCCTCTCCCCGGCCGGAGACCCCGGCGCCAACGTCGAGGAGGACGTCGCGGCAGTCACGGGGGCGCTCATGCTGCTCCGCCGCGAGATGCTGGACGAGATCGGCCTGCTCGACGAGGACCTGGCGCTCTCCTACGAGGACGTCGACCTGTGCCTGCGGGCCCGCGAGGCCGGCTGGCGAGTACGCTACTGCCCGTCGTCGGTCGCCATCCACCACGAGGGCGCGACGCGCGGCAACGTCGTCGATGACAAAGAGTCGCCCTACCGTGAGCTCGAAGACAAGAGCGAGCGCGCCTTCTGGGAGAAGTGGAGCGCCCGGCTGGCCGAGAAGCCGCACCTCTTCCGGCACGGGACCCCACGCGAGCGCACACTGGTCGTCCGCCCGGGCACGCGCAAGGACGTGCTGATGGCGACGCCGGTGCTCAAGGCCTTGAAGGCCGCCCACCCGGACGCGGAGCTGGTGGTTCACACGAGGTATCCCGAGGTGTTAGTCGGGCTGGACTACGTCGACGCGACGCGCACCGATGACCGAGTGATGATAGAACCGCGCGACCGGCTGATCGAACTCATGTATGAGAACTCTCCCCTCGAGCATCCCGTCCGTGTCTATGCCGCTCAGGCCGGCCTCGACCCAGGCAGCCTGGAAAGCCTGGTGCCCGAGGTCGCCATCACCGAAGCGGAGCGGGAGCTCGCCCGACGGCTGGTCGCCGATGCACGCGCCGCGACTCCCGGGGGCGACGCGATTTCAGACACCTCCGCCGAGGCCGACATGACTGCCAGAACCGCTGACCTTGTAGATGGCGGCCTGACCCGCAAGGCGGTCGCACTGCACACCGGACGCGTGTGGAGCACGCGGGCCTGGCCGCAGGAGCGCTTCGCCGCTTTGGCACGGCGCCTGGCGGCCGAGGAGGGGCTGACGCTCCTACAGGTGGGCGACCTCGGCGCGCCGTACGTCGGAATCGGCGCCGACTTGAGGGGGCGCCTCACCATCCAGCAGGCGGCGGCCATCATCGCGGAGGCGGATGTCTTCGTGGGCGTCGACTCACTGCCGTCGCACCTGGCCCAGGTGGTCGGAACACGGGCGGCGATCATCTACGGCTGCATCGATCCGGCGCTTCGCATGCACCGGCCGGAGTTGGTGACTTCGCTCTACGTCGATGACCTGGAGTGCAAGTTCTGCCACCATCGCCTCCCGGGACCGCGCGAGGAAACCGTCTGCTATCGCGACCGGACGTATTGCCTGGAGGGTGTGACCGTCGACCGGGTCGTCGAGGCCGTCCGCGCCGCACTGTCCGCCGGCAGGAACTAGAGGATCCACATGGCCAAGAAGCGCAAAGGCGGCAAGAGCGGCAAGAGACCCGGCGGCCTGACCAAGGACATGCTGCTCGAGGACGCAGCGGCCGAGCTTCAGACCCGTCTCGAGCAGGCCGGTCCAGAGCCGACCGATGTCCTCGGACGCGGCTTCGCGTCCGCCCTCACTACTCTGCTATCGCGTTCCATCGCCCGTTTCGGCCGCGACCGAGTGCTGGAGCTGCTGGCCGCGGAAATAGACACGACGCCGGCGTTCCTGGCCAAGACGCTCCGCGGCAAGGCGACGCCTTCCGACGAGCTCATCGCCGGCGTAGTCCAGTTCTTCGGGCTGCCGGCCGAGCTGGAGCCGGCCCTGAGAACCGCGGAGGAACCGCCGGCAGCCGAAGCTGCCGACGCGAGGAGCGCCAAGAAGGCATTCCTGGGGGCCCGCAAGAAACGAATCCTGGTCTTCCGCAACGGCGGCCTGGGCGACGTCCTGCTATCGACACCCGCCCTGCGCGGCCTCAAGGAAAGCCACCCGAACTCGTCGATCACCTATCTCTGCCACGAGAGCTGCGTGCCGGTGCTGGAGGGCCTCGAGCTCCACGGCGCGCTCCTCCTGGAGCGTATCGAAACGACCAAGACGTTCTGGCCGCCCTACCCCGAGTTCGACGCGCTGGCACCCCGCTTCGACCAGATCGTCAATCTCTACGGCGCCGCCGAGAGCGAGGAGCGCATCGAGACGACGAACCGCATCGACGCGTTCTGCCTGGAGGCCGACGTGACACCGTCCGACTACGTGCCGTTCTTCGCCTACCAGCCTCAGCAGCGCGAGCCGGACCTCATCAGCCTCCAGCTAGAGGGCTCGGCCGCTGAACGGACCTGGCCGGAAGCGCACTCGCGCGAGCTCGCGGAGCGGCTTGCCGCCCAAGGGTATCGAGTCGCGCTGCTGGGAAACCGCCCGGTGGACTGGGACGGACCGGGGCTGGAGAACCTGACGGGCAAGCTCTCGTTCCGTGAGAGCATCGACGTGCTGGGGCGCTCGGCCGCGCTGGTCGGCCCGGACAGCGCCTTCTACCACTTCGCGGCCGTCATGCGCGTGCCGTTCGTCCTTCTGGTCGGCTCCTTCTTGCCGGGGCTGTTGCTCAAACACTACCGCTACCGGCCGTTGCGTTGCGTCTACTCATCATTCCCGTGCGCGCCATGCTGGCTCTGGCCGACGTGCGGCATCGAATCTCAAGAGGAGGCCGACCGGGGCAAGGCGCCGTGCATGCGCGCCATCACCGTCGATTGCGTGCTCGACCACCTGCAATCGCTCTTGGCCCAGGCCAAAACAGAGGCGGCCTAGATGAAACTGATCTGCGCACTCAGCGTCTACAACGAACGCGAAATGCTCCCGGCGTGCCTCAAGCGTTTGGATGAGGCGGACGCCATCTGCCTCGTGGACGGTGCCTTCGCCGGCTTCCCGCATGAGGTCCCTTGCTCGACCGACGGGACTCTCGAGTACCTGGACGAGCTGGCGGCCTCGGACGAGCGCATCACCGTCCTGCGCACGGAAACGGCTTGGCCCGATGAGATGGTCAAGCGGAGCCGGTATCTAATCGGCGAGGAAGGCGATTGGTACCTCGTGGTCGACGCCGACGAGCGCGTCTACTCGCTGGGCGAGCTGCGCGAAGTGCTGGTCCGCAGCGAGAAAGACAGCCTCTGCGCCCCCTACTACTTCCGCCCGCAAATCGACATTCCGGTGCCCATCCCGCGCGTCTTCAAGCACCGGCCGGGCATCCACTATGAGGGGAACGACGCGCGAGTGGTCTGCGACGAGAAGAAGCTCACCGACGTCGGCTGGGCCGAGGGCGCCGTGCCGATCCACAAGTATGGCTTCCGGATGGTGCACGTCGAGCATCGTCGCGAGGCGATGCGCAAGAAGGCGCGCCAGGCGTTCTCGGACGAGCAGTGGGAGGCCTTCGAGGAGCAGCTGGACCGAAAGAAGTAGCCGATGAAGATTGCATACATCACTCCTGACCTGGGGCTATCCGGCGGCATCAGGGTCATCTTCGAGCACTGCCGGCGTCTCCGGGCGCGCGGCCATGAGACCTACCTGGCCGCCCTCTCGGGCGAGACCGCGCAAGGCTGGTACCGGGGCCTGGGCGTACCGATCGTCCGCCTGGACGACCTGCCGGGCCTGAAGCCCGAGGTCATCTTCGCCACCGGAGCGGAGACTCCACACGCGGTCAACGCGCTCGCTGAAGCCGGGCTCGCTGAAGCCGGGCTGGCCGCCCGCAACTTCTACCTCATCCAGGGCCAGGACGCCTACTTCGAGCCGGGGAACCGCGAGCGGGTCGACCGGGGCGAGGCAACCTACCGGATGCGCGACTTCCGCCCCGTGTGCGTCTCCCAGTTCCTGGCCGACTGGCTGGCCGCCGACTTCGGACGCGATGACGCGGTCGTCGTCCGAGACGGCATCGACCTCGAGGTGTTCTACCCCGACCCCGCCTTCCCCGCAACCGGGCACGCACGCGTGCTCATCGAGGGCGCCGCCGGGCAGCCGATGAAGGGCGTCGAGGACTCATTTGCCGCCGTGGAGCCACTCGATGTGGAGGTCTGGCACCTCACCGCCGACCCGACGACGCCGGCCCGCACCGACCGCCTCTGGTACCGGCCGGACGCCGACACCATCCGGCGGGTCTACAGCAGCAGCCAGATCATGATCAAGATGAGCCGCATGGAGGGGGCCGGCCTCCCGCAGATGGAGGCGATGGCGTGCGGATGCGCGGTCGTCTCGACAACGGCGGGCGGCATCCCCGAGTACTGCGCGGATGGCGAAACGGCGCTCCTTGTTGAGCCGGGGGACATCGAAGGGGCCCGGGCGGCCGTGGAACAACTTCTCGAGAACTCCGAGTTCAGCGGACGACTGGTGAGGAGCGCCCTCGAGCGAGCCAAGCGCGACTTCGCCTGGGACGACAAGATAGACGCGCTGGAGCGCATACTTGCGGAGTGACGCCGCCAGCCGACTGCTCCTCATTCCGGACCTCACCCCTCAGGCCGACTGGCCCTATTGCGCCACCGCACCACGAATCATCCCAGGTCAAGATATCCGCCCACTCCTCAGGGGGTATCGAAAAGCCATTTCCTGAATCTGCGTGCGCCTTGGCTTCCTGAGAAGGCACACATAATGAACTGCGTCTCGCACGCGTTTTCGGAAAATGCCGAAAAGACACCCCCTGGCCGACGAGGTCTGCGCCGCGGGCTATTCGGTGAGGGGCGGGCCCGGCGGGATGCGCTCGAGGAACTCGTCCGGGATGCGATGCACCAGCTTGTGGTCGGCCGCGACACGCGAGCGTGCGGCTGCCGAGACCACGCGGCGCTTGGTCCCCTCGCTCACCACGTAGAGATCCGGGCCCGGGCCCTTGAGCACGGAACCGTCCACCAACTGGACGTCTTCGTCGACGCCGGCCCAAGGTGACATCGGGTCAGCCTGCGGCCCCGCCGCGGCCGCGGCGGGCCATAGTCTCGCCGACCTCCAGCGCTCGCGCAGGATGGCCAGGTTGGCGTCCTTGCGGAAATCGGCCTCCGCACCCTGGCCGAAACTCACGTGGTGGTAATGCGCCAGCACGGCCCGCGGCTGGTAGATGACCTGGAGCCCCGCGTCGCGCACCTTCAGACAGAAATCTACGTCCTCGTACTGGCCGCCGATGAAGCACTCGTCCATTCCGCCGACGCGCGTCCATACGGACTTGGAGGTCAGCAGACAGGCGCCGGTCACGGCTTCCGCGGGAATCGGCCCCGGCGGGTCCTGGACCATGTGCGTCGGCGCGAACATGCTGGGGTGGATGGGCTCGCTGTGCTGGGCGATCTCGATGCCGATGTGCTGGATGCGCCCGTCCGCGTACAAAAGCTTGGCGCCCACCGCCCCCACGGACGAGCCCGCGGACGCGCCGGTGGTCTTCCACGCGTGGCGCAGCGCGTCCAGCCAACCGGGCAGCGGATAGGTGTCGTTGTTCAGCAGGCAGATCAGTTCGTGCCGGGCCGCCGCGACGCCCATGTTGCAGCCGGCCGCGAAGCCATGGTTCATTGCGTTTCGGAGCACGCGCGCCTCGCCCCATCGCCACGGCCTGACACCCGATTGACCCGATGACGGCCGGCCGGCGGACGACTCGGCGGCAGGGGGTAGGCCGGCGGACGATTCCGAGGCGACGCCGCGAAGGTAGTCGGGCGTGTCGTCGGTCGAAGCGTTGTCGACCAACACGAGTTCGTAGTCAGAGGTCACCTGCCGCAGGTGCTCCAGGCAGTTCTCAGTGTATTGCCGACGGTTGTAGGTCAGCATCACGATGCTGACCGGCATGTCCGGCACCGGGGGTGGCGTCTCCCAGACCACTGAGGCGACGGGGAACTCCAGCTCAGGCACCTCTTCACCATCGCCGCCCGGCCCGACGCCCACCCGCGGCGGCCGGGTGCTGAGCCAGGCCGGCGGGGCAAGTTCGGCGCCACGCCGGCGCGTCTCCTCCCACCCCGGGATGCGATACGCCCGCTCCCACATCCACGCGTTGCGCTCTATCGTCCGGGATAGCGCGAACTCGCGGGACGCGGCGGCCAGGCGGGCCCGCTCGTCCGGGTCGCCCACCAGCCGGCGGATGGCCTTCTGCCACTCGCGCGGGTTGGCGGCCAGCAGGCCGTTCTTCTCGTTTTCGATGCTCTGCTCATACGCCAGGACCGGGCTGCCGACGACCGCCACGCCGGCCATCCCGTACTCGATGAACTTCAGGTCACTCTTGGAGCGGTTGAAGAGCACGTCGGCCAGAGGCGCGAGACCGATGTCGAACCCGGCGAGGAGCTGCGGGTACTCCTCCAAGCGCACGCTGGGCAGCGGCCGGAAGCGCTCGTGGCCCTCGAACGGGTAGACTTCCATGCCGGCCAGGTGGAACTCCGCCTGCGGGAACTCGTCGAGGACCTTCTCGATGACGCCGGAGAGAAGGTCCAGGTCCACGTAGTGACCGCGGCTTCCCGCCCAGCCAATGATGACGCGGTCGTCCTCGGGGCGCTTCCAGACCCGCCAGACGTGCCCGGGCACCATGTTGGGCAAGATCTCGACATTTGGGTTGAATCGGCTCAGTACCTTGGCAAGATACGGCGTCGTCGTGGTCACCAGATCGGCCGCCGCGAGGCCTTCCTCGATGCATTTCAGCTGCTCACGGCCCCAGTGTTCGGTGGCGGGGTTATTCGGGTCGAGATGCCAGGGGTCGTCGTCGAGCTCGTATACGGTCAGTAGGCCCATGCCTTTGGCCTGCCGGATAGCCTCGACGGCCCACGGGTAGGGAGGACGCTGCAAGACGATGACGTCGTTCTCGTAGAGGACCTCCGTTTCGAAGTGGTCCTCCATGACGACCTCGTGGCCGAGGTCGCGGAGAGCGACGCCCGGCACGTGGCAGCGGTACCAGCCGCACCCGTAGAAGTCCCCGGCGAGGTAGTAGATACGCTTGGCCCGCCCGGCGCCCGGCCGTCCCGGTAACGTCAGATTGGTGGGGTCGAAGAGTCCATCGCTCATGTTGCCTAGGATATCAGAACGTTGGGGGCCGGCTAGCGACAGACGCGCTCCAGCGCGGCCTGGATCTCGGCGCTCTCCGGGTCCAACCGGAGCGCCGCCTGATACGCGACCGCCGCCCGGTCGTTCTCCTTTGTCAGCTCATAGGAGCGCCCCAGGTTGACATAGGTGTCGACATCCCAGGGGTCCAGATAGGTGGCCTCCCGCCACTCCGAAACCGCCTGCGCGTACTGCCCGAACTCAGTATACATCGACGCTATCTCGAAATGCAGCGAGGCGCTGGTCGGCTCGACGGCCCCGGCCTTCCGGAACATCGCGAGCGCGTCCTTCTGGCTGTCCGCTTGGAAGAGGATCTTGTAGTCGATGAAGACGGAGGCCTCGCCCAGATAGGAGGCGATCTCCAACCGGTTCACCACCGACGCCGCCTGGTAGGCCATCAACGCCTGGCCCAAGAGCGCGCGGTCCTTCTTGGCCTGAGCCCCCGACTGGAGCGCCTGGGCCTGGCTGATGAGATACCACTCCTCCCACGGCGCGGACGCGGCCGCTCGGCCGAAGTCCAGCGATGCCGGGTGCCAGAGCTCCACTTCAATCTTCTGGCGGCCCCTAGCGTAGTAGCCGTCCGCAACCTGCTGGTTGACGACGAAGGCGCCGGCCCAGATAGCCCCGGCGGCGAGGAGCGCCACGATGACAGCGACGGCGGACGTCGACGAGCTCCAGCGGGGAAGCGTGATTGCGGCGTCCCGGCTCTTCGAGATGCGGCGGCGCGCCGGAGCAGCCACGACCATGAACAGCGCCAGTGTCATCCAGAAGAACGGGCTCGTCGCGACAGTGCCAAACGACGCCTGGAGCTGGAACGTGTACGCGGCCAGACCGGCCACGATCGACCCGGCGAGCACCGCGCGCCGGCGCGTGACTTCATCGACCGGCTCCAGCCACAGTTCGGCCTCTCCGTCGGCCTCATCGTCCAGGTCCGTTTCAGCCCGTCGCCATCGCCTTCGCTGGCCCGCCCGTATCAGCTCGACGGCCCGCCATCCGACGGCACACAGCAGCCATATGTACGCCAGGAAGCCGAACATCCCTTGGGTAGACGCCATCTGCAAGAGCTCATTGTGCGCCTTGTCCGGCACGGCCCGTTCACGAAAGATCATCACCCAGTCGCGCGGCTTGTAGCGGGCGAAGGCGAACCGGAAGGCGTCCGGGCCGAAGCCCGTGAGCGGTCGGCGCGCGGCCAGGCCCGTGGCCATCTGCCAGATGCCCAGCCGTCCCGCGGCTGAGCCGGAGATCGCGGCGGCGCTGCCCAGGCGCTCCTGGATCAGGCTCTGGCTTGGGTTCACGACCGCCGGCTGCGCGGAAGCGGCCCATATGCCAAGAACCGCGACCGCCGCCACCAGCCCCAGCTCGAAGCTGAGGTTGACAAGCTCGCGCCGGTAGACCACGAGAAGGACCACCAAGCCGACCACCGCTCCGGCCCAGGCGGCACGAGCGTATGTGAAGATGAGACCGAGCATGATAAAGGCTGAAGCCGCCCCGAACGCCCAACGCGTGGCGTCGTCGCGCGCTTCGATGAAACGCCCGACGGCTATCGGCAGGCATAAGACAAGGTAGGCGCCCAGGAAGACCGGGTTACCGAACGTCGCGAAGGCGCGGCCCGGCTCGAAGGCGGCACTCGTTCCGGGCGCCCCGGTCGCGCCGGCCGCGGCGCCGAGCGGGTCGAACCCGTAGTGTTGCGCAATCGCGTAGAGGCCGACCAGCGCGGCCCCGGCGACGAGCGCATCGAGGAGGCGCCCCAGCTGCGTGGCGCGCCTAGTGACGGCCGCGAGGAGGAGGAACAGGCCGACGTAGCTCAGCAGCGTGAGCAGCCCCTCACAGCGGTCGAACTTCCCGTAGAGGGACACGTGGGTGCTCATTCCAAGAACGGTCGAGAGGACCGCCGAGACGACGAGCGCGCCAACGGGGAGCGCCAACCACATCCGGGGCATCTCCAGGCGCCCTCGGCGGAGCGTCAGCGCCGCCCACACGATGAGGCCGACCAGCACGAACAGCCGCACCACCGTCATCTTGGGGAGATCGTAGAGATCGTAGCCGCCGGGGTTCACTATCAGCGGAAGCACAAACAGCAGCAGCGCGAACGCTGGGTGCAGGAGCACCGCGGGGTCAGGCATGGCGGTGGCTACCGACCGGCCGCCTGATCTGGACACCGCGCGGCCCCCTGACTTGTACGCTGAGCTGCGACTACTCTTGGCCATCAGTATCTCCTGTGTCCGTCTTGGTTACGCCTGCGCCGCCCGAACCCACCAGCGCCCCCGGCAGGCCCATCGCCAGCATCGTGAGCGCTCCCAGGGCCATCATGACGGCCGATACAAGCGCGGGCACGTTCGTGAGCGGCGTCTCGATGAAAGTCGCGTACTCGCTCCCCAGGGCGTGCTGGATCTCGGCGGGCACCCACGACTGCCAGGCGGAGAAGCTGCTCGCACCAGCGAACCACCAACCGGCTATCAAGCCCAGCACTACGGCCGCCCACCCAGTGACGACGGCAGCGCGCGCGCCCTCCCAGCCGCGCTCGGCGATCCGAGAGAACAGATACACCAGAAGGCCGGCGGCCAGCAACAACAGATAGCCTCCGACCGTCTGGAAGCCCCGCGTCAGCCACATGGCCTCGAAAGGCCGGCCGTTGTCCTGCGTGCCGGTGATCAAGTTCGAGGCGACCGGCAGGTAGAAAGCCAGCAACGCGACCAGAAGTGACGCGCCGGCCAGAAAGCGCAACACCCGGCCTGAGAACTCGGTCAGCACCAGCCGCCGGCCGGCGTTCGCGACACCGTTCAGCTCGAGGTCGCGGTCGCCCCGCCAGACCAGATAGATCGCGAGGACCGCCAGCAGGCAGCCCACCGTCATCGGCGTCATGACCATCGGCACCTTGGGACGGACCCCTTGGTAGGCGTCGATGATGACCGTCAACGTCATGAGCACAGGGGTCGCGAAGAGCGCGCCCGCGGTCGCGGAGGCCTCGCGCGTCGCCAGTAGCCGGGTGAGCAGGGCGTACGGCATGCCGATGCCGGCCAGCCCGAGCGCCACCAAGAGCGTGATGTTGGGCACTATGCCCTGGAAGAGCGCGGTCGGACCGGGGCTGACAAGCGCCACCACGAGCGCCGGCAGCGCGGCCAGGCTCACGATCACCGCGACGATGACAGCGGGGTCGCGCGCCTCGTCGCGCTTCACCAGCCGGCGCAGGGCCACGGCGAAGGCAGCCCACGCGACCGCCGCCCCCAGCAGCCACAGTTCTTGCGACGGGAAGCGGACAAACGGCGAGAACGTGCTGGGGCGCTCCCAGTTGGCCAGGATCGCGGCCATGCCGAGAACACCCACCGCCGCGCCGACCAGCCGGGCCGGACCAATGAGTTCGCCCAGATAGCGCCGCGCCAGCCACATCACGAACACGGGCGCGAGGCTCAGGATGAAGACGGTGTCGCTGCCGGGCGGGTTGGCTGTGTAGCGCCGCCAGACCGACAGACTGAGCGCCAGCCACAGGAGCGCGGCGGCGCCCGCCAGCGGCCGCCAATCGCGCTTCACGAACGAGATGTCCGCGGGAAGGCCGGCGAACACCACCCAGAGGAAGGCGGCGCCGAAGACGAGTTCCAGCGCAACGATCGACGCCGCAGGCACGACCTGCAGGGCCGCCGTGGTCAGCATGAAACCGACCGTCCACAAAACGGCAAATCCCGCGAGAGAACCGGTCGCGCGAACCTCCTGCCTGGTACTCAAGCGAGGCCCCTCGCTTCGCACACCAGCCGCTCCCACAGGTCTCTGAGGCCCAACTCATCCAACCATTGTTCGATGTAGGCCGTGTCCAATGATCCTCGCTGGACCTCGTACACGCCCAGGGCATCGCCGAACTGCTTCTCGCTCCCACCAGAAAGCCTCGCCCACCGCAGCTTGGCTAGAATGGTGTCCTCAGGGCTCGACACGTTGATGGGAGTGCCCATGAAATCCTCCACCTGCTTCCTGTCGAAGCGAGACCGGTCAAAGGGCTCTTCAGTCAAGACCCAGAAATCGACCTTGTCTCCCTCCGCGACGCTGAGCAGATTGAACATGCCGTGGCTCGTCACTGCCTCGACGATACTCTCCTCATCTAGGTAGTAGTCGGGCGGCGGGAACGCGTTCGCCAGACGGTGAGCTGAGCTCTCCTGGATCGAGACAACCAGGTCGATGTCATGCGTGAGTCGAGGCACTCCCTGCAGGCTGGAGGCAAAGGAGCCGGTAATCATGTAGTCTATGCGCGCTTCCTCAAGCGCTTCGATGACTTGCCCTAGTAGTTCCTGTTGTGACACCGGTCCAAGCACCCCCGAATGAGCGTTCCAAGCTCGTCCTCCGTCATGTCCGGGAACCTCTTCCTCAGGCCCTGGGCGAACAGACACCTGCCCATGTCGGACAACTCCATGGCCTTCTGTAGCCGCTGTTCCGGCGTCATCTGTCGCAACACTTGGATATAGCGCTGGTGATTCGGCGCTTGCTTCATGCTCATGGCCTCGGTATTCCCGGTGGACCCGGACACGCTACATTCTACCTGCTGTGAGCACAGAGCGCAGCCCTCACCGCGTCCCCGAGACGGCCGGGCAGGGCTTGCGCGCGAGCACGAGGAAGGGCCCCGGAGTCATCTCCAGGGCCCTCCCTGTCATGCTCTCACCCGGCTGCCGGGCCGCTCACAGTGCGAGCGACCGGCGTACCGGACGATAGTACGTCTCCCTACTTACTTTCAGCGAGTTGCACTTTCCTCTTGTAGAGAGCGTACAGCCCGGCGGTCGCCAGGGTCGGCAAGACGAGTGCCTTACCGGCCGGCGAAGCCAGAATTCCCTGCACCATAGGAACGGCGTGATCCTCAGCGAACGGATCAGCCGTCGGAGGTGCAAAGATGGTGGAGGCCATGTCGGAAGCATTGGACGTGATCGCCCAATAGACGCTTCCGGCGCCTCCCCAGGACTTGACCGCGCTCGTCTCGAGAACCGTCAGAATGTCTGACTTGTTCCCGAACTTCAGAGCGTTGGACGGACAAGACTGCACGCACGCCGGGACCGAAGCCGCCGCCGTAGTATCGTAGATACCGGTGGTGGACGTCGGATCCAGCGACGAGGAACCAACCGCTTGACGCAGGTGGCCCTGCTTCCACCGCTTGCTTATGGTGTTGGCCTGGCTCCAGTCGTAGCAGAGGTTACACTTGAACATCTTGTAACTACTGGTAACGGCTGAAGTCGCCAGCGAAGAGGTGGACCCAAAACCGATCTTCGGGTAACCACCGCGCATGCAGTTCCGCAGGCACTGACGCGTGCACTTGATGCTGTACGGATTGCACAGGTTGTGGTCCACGGTGACCGCGCCATCAGCCTGCTTGATGATAGCGCCGAACGGACACTCGGGAGCGCACGGCGGAGCCGAGCAGTGCCAGCAGGAGTACCGCACAAACGGCGGGTTCTCCACCGACGCCTGCTGCTTGATGACCATGAGGTCACCGGACGTAGTCTTCTCCGCGCTCGAGTCCTGTGTGATCCAGTTGTTGCGCTTGCATGCCACCATACATCCGCGGCAGCGAACGCACCGATCGACTAGCTGTAGAATCGCCTGTTCTGCCATCTTCTACACACCTCCTTCCTATGGGGTCTTCCGGATCTTGACTAGACATGACCGCGATTCAGGCATGGTCGTGTTGACGTCCAAGGCATCGATGCAGAGGTCGTTCGCGGTAGGACCGGTGAACAGACCCTTGCTACCCCAATGCCACGGTACGCCGACCACACCCGCGCCGACGGCCTGGTTGCTCTGCAGACCCGCGCCGACAACGGCCTTCCAAGGTCCGATCCAACCGTTGGACAGGTTGTAGACCTTGACGCCGATGACGTGCGGGTTGGCGAGCGCCGAGGACAGCGTCAGTGTGGTCGCATCGACCACGGTGACCGTCTTCGGGCTCTCCTGCTTCATAACCCACTCGTCGGCCGAGTGCGCGTTGACGCAAGGCGTCGAGGCCAGCAGCTTGATCTGCGTGCTGCCGACGGTGCTGTCGACCGTACGCGTCTCTTCCGTTGCGGCTCCGGCGCCGACCAGGATCTGGTCGCCCGCAGCGATGCCGACATTGGAGGTGACGTAGAGGTCGACGGCTGCGGCCAGGACGGCCGCCGTCAGGCGGACCGAGACGCCGGTGCCGACCAGGGCACTGTTACCGGTGGCGAAGCTGCTGGTGGAGGCCACCGAGAGGGTGGTGCCACCGGAGTAGGCTACGCCAACGGTCGTGCTGGCCACGGTGCGCGCGGACGCGATGTCCACGTTGTCGCCGGACTTGATCCCGGCCGCACCGGCATCAGCGGTGTTGAGCTGAACGATCGCGTTGGGCACCAGTTCACCCAGCATGCGGACGTTACGGCTCATCGGGCCGCCCTGGTAGTGCTCGGTGTGACGAAAGGTCACCAGGGTCAGCGGGAACTCACTGCGCTCGGCCTTGGTGGTCGCCACGTTGTCGTACGACGCGATGCCGACGTTGCCGTATGTGGCAAGCAGGTTGGCCTTCGGTGTCTCGACGGGCTCCCAGTGGACCGGCGTGTAGCCGCGCTTGTCCCGGTTATTGGTGTCGTCCAGAGCAGCGTCGCCGAGCTTGCGGTTGACCCTCCAGGTACGCGCGTACTTGAGGTAGATAGGAGAGCCGTCCGCAGCGGTACCGCTGCCGCCGGACACGTTCACGAACAGCTTGGCGCACTCCTCGGCTGTGACGAAGATGTCCGCCACGTCGCCGGGCGCGAAGCTACCCTTGTTGTAGAAGATGCGGCGGTTGCGCAACCAGGCCCACCCGAAGTTCGGATAGAGCTTGTTGCCCGTCGTGTTGTCCGTCGCGGTACGGGACTGCGACCGGTTCTTCGGCACATGCGCGGAATCGGCGGTAGTAGCCACCTGATGGTACGCGCCGTAGGCGAGAGCCCCGCCGCCGTAGCCTTGCAGCCAGTTGGTGGCCATGTTCCCGTAAGCGTCCCACTCGTTCGTGGAGAGCTGACGGAAGACCCGCTCCGCGTAGCCGGAGTAGGCCAGGCCGGCAGGGCCGATACCCTCGTCTTCGCCCTCGAGCGAAGCGCGGTAGTCGTTGTTGCTCCAGGCCGTCGCCGGATTCGCCAGACCGGCATCGGTTGCCTTCGGGTAGCCGGCACCTGCAACCTGGGCGTTCCACGCAGCACCGAAGGCAGTCGCGCCATCGGCGTAGCCAAGGGTGACCGCGCACTTGATGTGCAGCGCCCGGGCCAACTTGAGGAGGATCTCCATGTCGGTCCGAGTGCCGGCCGTCTGCGCCTTGGCCTGGTACTTCCACTGGATCCAACGACCGGAGTTGGTCATCGAACCGGCTTTCTCCAGCCACGATGCGGCCGGCAGGAAGTAGGTCGGAGCGTCGGTCTTGCGATCCACGTCCGCGGTCTCCGTGATGAACCTATCGACCACCAGGAGGAAGTCGAGGTTCTGGAGTCCACGGGAGACGTTGAGAGCATTGGCCTCAGTGACCCTCGGGTTCTGCCCAAAGATGCACATGCCTGCCAGAATGGACTTGCTCGCTGAGTAGCCCGACTGGGTGCTTGCCATCTGATGGAACATATCCCGGTGGTTGAGACCCGCGCTCTTCGGGAAGTACTTGTCGTAGAGGGCCTCCACCGCCGTGTTGGCTGCACCGAAGGCATTGGTGGCCAAACCGCCCTCCTGAGAGCCGTAGCCCTCGGAGAACCAGGTGCTCGTCATAGCGTGCATCCCGGCGTGGCCCCAAGGGATAGACCCCGTCCAGGTGAGGCTCGTGTTGCGGGCCCCGCCCGTCGGCCAGACAAGACGGCCGCCGAAGCTCTGCGACCGCGCCCAGCTCTCGAAGGTGAGGAACGCGAACTTGCCCGTCGGATCAGCCGTGAACGCGGGACTCAGAGTGAGCGTGTTGTTGCCGGTACCGCTCTTGGCCGTCACGTTGAATGACGTGTTGAGCGGCGCGGCGCTGAGACCCATGCCACGCTTGTTGTCCGAGAACTTGATGTCGTCCCCGACCGAGATGGCCGCCGCGCTCGATACCGTGATCTGCGTGCCGGAGCCCGCTGCGAAGTTGGAGCTCGAGACACTGACCGCGGTGGGCGGGGGCTGGTAACCGGGCAGGTTGCCGTAGAGCAGACCCTGGTCGGTAGAGCCCTGGACGTTGGCGATCCCGCGCAGAGCGTTCACGCCGCCGCCGAACTTACCGATGTTCCCGGTGACCACCTGTAGGTTGGAGTACGCCTTGCAGTTCTGCGATCCGTAGGTGTGCTGGGTGGTCCCCATCGCGTAGAGGATGGTCGCCGCCTGGTACACGGGCACAGTACCGCCGGGCGGAGTGCTGACGCGGTTGCCGCGGAACCAGCTGGTGGAGAGAAACGTCTCAGCCGCCGCATCGAACTCCTGCTCCGTGCAGCCGCAGATCTCAGAAACCTTGGCCGACGTGTAGGCGCTCATACGATCGCGCATGTACTGGTAGACCGTCTGGCCGTTGGTGGCCGAGTCGGACGGATCCAGCGTGTTGCAGACGATCGGGAGAGCAACCGCGTTGGCCCAGTCCTGGTTGGTGGGATAGCCGGTCGGACCGGCCAGAGCCAACCAAGCCGCGTTGGGATCCAGCGCGTGAGCCGTGCTGGTGTCCACACCGTAGCGCCGATAGTCCGTCTTGTTGGCATTCAGACGGAACAACGCGTCGGCGTAGCTCGGCCAACCACCGGTCATGTTGACGTTCGCACCCGTACCTGCCGGGTCGAACGCGTGACCGGATGTGTCGACCTTGCTGAGATAGGCGGACTTGTACGTGTACGACGTGGCCGATGTGTAGGCCATAGCAGCCGAGCCTTCCGCGTCCATCTCGGCGATAGCCTTCTTGATGACGCCGTTGACGAACGCGATGTCCGTACCCGGACGGATACGGAGATGCTGGTCGGCGATGGCTGCCGAGCGGGTGCGCCTGGGATCGACCAGGACGACCTGCGCGCCTTGGTTGCGGGCTTCCACAATCCACTGCGTGGAGCCGGGGTGCGCCTCCACGGGGTTGGAGAATATCAGCAAGCCCTTGGAGTTGTAGATATCGGTCCAGTGATTCGTCATGGCACCACGACCAAACGTGCGGCCGAGACCGGCCACAGTGGTCGAGTGTCATATACGAGCCTGGTGCTCGACGTTGTTGGTACCCCAGACGGCCGTCAGCTTCCTGTACAGATAGCACTCCTCATTGGTCATATGAGAGCTACCCATGAAAGCCACAGCGTCCGGACCACTCGCGGTCAAGCGGGCGTCGGCGAATGACTTGGGGATCGTCTTGATCCCGACAGGCATCGTGCCGGCGCCGCTGACCGGTGTCCAGTCGGCCGGTGTCAGCGTGTCGCCGTAGACAACATCTGTCCATGCGGTCACGCCAAACAGCTTCAGCCAACCGTCTTCAGCGGTCGTCGCGCTCTTGTACCACACGCTGTTAACCTTGACGCGGGGCTCGACCACGCGCGCGTCGGTGCGATGCAGCTGGAGAGCCGCGGCACCCTTGCTGCACAGACCGCCACGGTTGATGACGTGGCTGGGATCGCCGTAGGCATCCACAGCCTCGCCCGCCGCGTTGGTGGCGACGATGACGCCGCAACCGGTCGAGCAGTACGGACACATCGAGCGGTAGGTCTTGGTCGGAGTGATCTGGTCCTGAGGCTCGCCGGCAGGCGAGTCGGCAAACGCCGGACCTGTTACCGACCAGTCGAAGACTGTTCCAGCGGCCCCTGCCGCAGCAGACCACTTGAAGAAGTCCCGACGGGTTACTCCACGGTTCTTGGAACCGTTCCCATTGTTTGAACTCATGTATCTCTTCCCTCCTCTCTACTTGTTATGGCAGCGCTCGCACACGCCGCGGTTGTCAGCCCTAAGGAGGGCCGAGTCCTGCGCCGGTGGAACGCCGGTCGGGTTGGTCGGGTCAGGCCGCAGGTAATCGCCACCGGGTCCGGTGCCGATCTGCATCGAGGCCCTCGCGTAACCGGTCATCGCGGCGGCTGTGCCGTGGGCACGGTGACAGGTCAGGCACTCGATCCAGTCCTGCAGTTGATACGACTGAGCGGACAGCGGGCCGCGCTCAACCGCGGGGTCGTTGGCCAGCGGGATGTCGACGAAGGTGATCGACGGCAACCACGCCTGCCAGTCGTTCGGGTTGAAGATGAGGTCCCGGTCGCCACGGAAGACGGCCAGCGGGACGTTGATCGGGTGACGGTGACGGTTGACACTCCAACCGGTACCTTCCGCATCGTATCCGGCCTTGACAACGGCGTTGTCGGCGTGAGCCACGGCCGGGGTGTTGAAGTAGCCGCGCGTCGCGCCGGTGAAGGTCGTCGCGCCCTTGCCGGTGTAGCGGATGACCTCGTCCTCGATCGCGATGTAGCCAGCGGCGTCGAAGCCGGTGGTGTCATCCACGGTGATCGTGGCGCCACCAGAGGTCAACGCACCGTTCAGGTTGGTCACGCGAGGAGTCGGGTCCATGCGGTCGGTCAGGACATTGCTGCCATCCGGACCGTCGATGTTCTTGCCGATGCTCTGGGGTGTCATGTAGTTCTCATGACACGCGACGCACCAACCGCTCATACCGCGGGTGATGTCGGTACCGCCGGTCGTCGGGTCCTCGCCACGGGCGTACCGGGCCGTCGTGTAGTTCGGCCGGTAACCAGGATACTGGCGGTGGAGCCGGAACCCGTTGGTCGGGACACCCGTGGTGATGACACCCAGGGGATCCGAGTCGCCGATCAGGGGGAAGCCCTGCTCGACAGACACGACGTACGGATACGGATCCGGGTCGACGGCGCTGGCGAAGGTGCCGCCATAACCACCAACGTTGTGGCTGTTGGTGCGGTCCTTCAGGATACGGTAGTTGGACGAACCATGGGGATCGTGGCAGCTACCGCAGTCCATCATTACCTCGTTACCCGGGCCCTTGGTGCCCTCGCCCCAGGCCTGCCAGGAGCTTCCGTTGTAGAGGTGGAAGCTCGTGACGCTCTTGCCCTGGAAGTTCTCGAAACCGCCGCCGTTTAGTGGGGAGTTTATGGCCGAG
>CAYWVN010000006.1:0-34447 GCA_964461725.1 uncultured Coriobacteriia bacterium
CGTGAGCTGCGCTGTCCCATGGCACCTCAGCCGGACGTCGTTGGCGACTGATATCCCAGCGCCCAACAAGAACGAGAACCCTACACCTTGAGCGTCCCGATGTACTTGCCGTAGGTGTCGGGTTTGAACTCGTTGTCCAAGAAGCTCGCCGAGTAGTTCTCGTTGGACACGTAGACATCTACCCGGCCCTCCTCGCACACGAAGGTAATCTCGCCAGCAGAGTTCTGAGTGATGGTGTGGTACGCCGCGTAGTAGTCTAGACTGCCCGATGGCGCCTCGCCCAGGACGACGATCTTGGGCTCGATCTCACGGAGCCAGGTCGCAGGCACCTTCCCGGTGTGCCTTCCGTGATGGGGAGCAAACAGGATGTCCGTGCTGCCCAGCTCAAGATCGCCTTCAATCTCATCCATGAAGTCAGTCTCGAGGTCGCCCATCCACAGCATCGCCGCCCCGTTCTTGAGACCGTACCTCACGACGCACGAGATGTTGTTGCAGCTCTTGCCAGCCTTCGCGTCCGCCAGTGCTGCCTTGAAACGCTCGTTGGTGACGTCCGGCCAGAGGATGTTGATTCCCGCGCTTCCCCGTTCCTCGTTGGCAACGTTCATCCACCTGCGAGAGCACCCTTGCTTGATATAGAAGGGCTTCTTCGGGTCGTCTCTCAGTTCACAATAGCGGTCGAAATCGACAGTCTTATCGGACTTCGTGGCTTCGTTCTTCACGCAGTAGAAGTTGAGAATCCCTATGGCATCGTCCAGGGCGGCGAGACCGCAGATGTGGTCATCATCTGGGTGGGTGGAGATGAATCGAACGACGCCCTTGCCGCGTGATTCCGCTTTGACTTGTTTGATGATGGCGTCTCGGTCGTCATCCCCCATGCAGCAGTCGATCAATGTGAAGTTGTCGTTGCCGTGCCTTATGTAGTACATGTCCCCTTCGCCCACTGCGAGCGACTTCACAATGCTCATTCATCCACCCTATTGGCCTCGACCCTCTTGGTCACGTATCCAGACTGCTTCCTGTATGAGAACAGGAACACAAACAGGAGCGCGACAAGCAGAATCACGGCATTCTGATCCCTGGTCCAGGGAAACGACACCTCAATCCGTTCGTAGACCTTTAGAAAGCCCAACAGCAGAAGCGCCGAGAATAGCGTTCGGTAGGTGTTGTTGGTTTCTGAGAGCAACTCCAACTTGGGATCTTGCTTCGATGCGGCAACGAAGTCCGCGTACTTCGCGAAGCGCACGAAGGAAACCCTCAGGAGAAGCGGCTCGACGACCAGAGAGCCAAGCCTGCTAATCACAAGTCCGATGAAGTAGTACACGAAGACGCCAATCACAAGGTTTCGCTGGACCAAGCTGTAGCGGGTGAGAGCATCAGCGGCCACAACGAACACGATTCCGGGGAGTAGGTAGTTGAAGAGATTGTAGGACGAAAGCTTGCTGAGCAAATCGTTCATCCCCGGTTCCCCTTCCTGCCGTCGGATATCCACATAACTCCGGATCCACTGTCAACGCCACCACTCGCGGCTTCAATTGTACAAGCCCGCAACGACATCGGGGCGGATTCTCCGGACAATCGACGGCTACTCCTTCGTGGCGTTGGTAATTGTGTAGGTGTAGCCGTGTTTCCAGCCAGCCCCTCCGCCCCCGCCTCTGTACCCCGGATTGGACAACATCTCCTTCTCCCACTGGCGCGCTTCGGCTTCCGTATTGAAGGACTTCTGCCACCAATCCAACGGGTTGCCATGCTCCGCTCTTCTTGCTTGAGGATCATCGGTTAGGCCTACGTACTTCATGTGCACCTCCTTGGCGTGGGTGTCTACAACCATCTCAAGATGTACCGCTCGCTTGTCCCATGAGCCGCTCGCCGTCGATCAAGACTATCTTGCATCCGAAGAAGCCCGGCGAGCACTCCTGCAGCGCTACTTCGCCACCGCGATCAGAGTTCCTGCTGTCTGGCTCTAGAATGAACCATCGGACATGTAGGTTTGCCCACAAGTACAGGGCAGCACGATCTGTCACCTGATACGATGGACAGCCTCAGCAGACACCGGCGGGAAGCGATGTGGGGGCACAGCCATGAAGTTCTTGATCGATACGAACATCTTCATTCCACTTGAGCCCATACGGCGGGACGACCTCCTGGCCTCATCGCCGGCTGCGGCCAAGCTGGCGCGGCTCTCGGCGGAGGGAGGTCACCAGCTGTACGTGCACCCTGCATCCAGGGTAGACATAGGCCGGGACTCCGACGAGGACCGCCGCACCATAAGGGAAGCGCAGATCAGCAAGTACCCCATGCTGCCTCACCCGCCGCAGCCGTCCGGGGAGCTGGAGGCCCGCATCGGACGAGCACGTCAGGGTTCAAACGACTGGGTCGACAACCAGTTGCTGGCTGCCTTGGCCGCGGACTCCATCGACTGCGTCATCACCGAGGACAGGGGCCTACACCGGAAAGCGACCGCCGCAGCGTTGGGCGGCCGTGTGGTCGGACTGGACGAAGGGCTGGCGATTGTCGAAGCCTACTCCGCGACCCCACCACCACCGCCGGCCGTCGAGTCCGTGGCAGCGTACGCGCTGAACGCCGATGACCCCGTTTTCGAAAGCCTACGAGATGACTACCCTGGCTTCGATGCATGGTTCGGCAAATGCCGTCGAGGGCACCGTCAGTCCTGGGTGATCCACGGAGAAGACGGCCGCATTGCGGGGCTCACCATCGTCAAGGAGGAGACATCGCTGGGTCTGGATATCGCCGGCAAAGTCCTCAAGATCTGCAGCTTCAAGGTTTCAGAGCAGTACAACGGGTACCGATACGGCGAGCTTCTTCTGAAGACGATCTTCGACTATGCGGACGCGAGGAACTTCGAATGGCTGTATCTGACGGCTTTCGAGAAGCACACCGGCCTGATTCGGCTGCTCGAGGCCTTCGGCTTCGAGAGCCTCGGCGCGCGCACGCCGGTGGGCGAGCTTATCCTTGCCAAGCCGATGACGTTCTCGGATACGGACGAAGAAGCGGCTGATGCGCTTGGTTTCAACGTCCGGTTCGGGCCCCACGCAATCAAGGTCGCGGGGGTGCCCGCCTTTGTTGTGCCTATCCAGCCAAGGTGGCATAGGCTGCTGTTCCCGGACGCGGAGATGCAGCAGCCACTCTGGCCGGGACGGCACCCCTTCGGGAACGCTCTCCGCAAGGCGTACCTGTGCAACTCGCAAGTCCGCTCCATAACGCCCGGCGCCCTTCTGCTCTTCTATCGCTCGGGCGACCAGCAGGGCGTAACGGCTATCGGAGTCGCGGAGGATACCCTGGTGTCCCAATCGCCTGCTAGAATAAGCCGATTCGTGGGGACGAGAACCGTCTATTCGCTGACCGACATCGAGCGGCTCTGTCGTGCTAGGGTTCTGCCAGTGCTGTTCAGGCAGGCTCGGTTGCTGGACAAGCCCATCGGGTTGAGGGAACTCCGCCAACGCGGCGCGCTGGCGGGGCCGCCACAGTCGATTGGCAGAGTGCATACGGAGGCGATGGAATGGCTGCGAGAGAGGCTCGGATGACCTCGCGAGAGGTCCGACAGGTGGCTCTGCTTCCCATCCGGCCGCGCTACGCCCACCTGATTATCGAGGGTATCAAGAAGGTCGAGTTCCGCAAGGTGTGTTTTCGCCTTGAGCCGACACACGTCGTTGTGTACGCCAGCAGCCCAACGCAGCGGATTCTTGGCCACTTCACCGTTGCGGGAATAGAACAGGCCTCCCCCGACGAGCTCTGGGAGAACTACGGAGGCGTCGGAGGCGTCGGATACGAGGATTTCGCCGACTACTACTCAGCGTGCCCGCTCGGCATCGCTATCAGGGTCGGCGACGTGCACCCTCTCGACGAGCCCGTGCCGCTGACGGCCATTTGGGGCGGTGCCGTCCCGCAGAGCTTTGCCTATATACCTCCCGAGTTGTTGGACCGGCTGTCCGCATGACCCGTCGGAATCGCCGCACCCGCACGTCCTGTTTCGCTGTGGCATGACTAGAGATTCCCCTCGGGAATGGCCACGGGCAGGAAGGACACCTCGCACCCAGCCACGGCTCCTCAAGGTCTACTTCCGTCGCGTCCCAGCCGCTCCAACAGGTGCCGCACGCGCTCATACGAGTCTCGCTGGACCCGTGCTCGCTCAGCCTGGTCCGCAATCTCTTCGAAGTCGGCCACCGATCTGGGTCCAACGTGCTCCGTCGAGGCGAACTGGCCCGCCAGCGAATCCAGCGCCTCGCCGACAAGACCATGCCCGACGTGCGGCCTGAACTCCTCCACTAATGCATCCACGCCGCCCGGATAGTTGGGCAGACACCAGTAGATGTCGTATGCGTCCTTGGCTTTCAGTCTGCCTTTCATGGCAGACGCCTTCATGACAACGAAAGGAACGACGGCAGCAACCCTGACCACCACTGAATCCCGCGCTCCACCGGGCAAACGGCCTCCCGTACCCCCATACTCAGCCGCCAGGAAATCCACCTCAACGTCAAAGGGCTTTCCGTCGACGTCCACCTTTCGGCGCCAGACGTACGGATTCCCTTCGTCGACCACATAGCCGCGGTCCTCCAACAGCTGACTGATACGTCGGTAGCCGCTGGACGGTAGCTTCGTGTGGTTCAGAGCCAAGTCTATGTCCGTGCTGCCAACGTGTGTGACTGCCATCTCCGGGAAGAGCAACGGTGGCACCCAGCCGCCGATCACGACCATGTCGTCGCGGTACTCGCCAAGAAGGTGCACCAGCTCGATGAGCACCGATTTGGCGGCCTCGACTTCGTCTGCAGGGTAGTCTGACTTGGTCTCTACCAAAGCGGCTTGATCACCGTCCTCAACACTTCCTCGGCCGCCTCCTCGCCGCGACCCCGGTAACCTTTCAGGTCGAGGTAAAGCTGGACGGGCGACACAACGTTCAGCCCGTCACGCTCCTCGGCCCCGTAGAACGCCCCTTCGTCGTACGGGTCCAGCAGAATAACGTTGGCTCCGCTGTCCACTTCCTTTAGGTCAAGGGCCGTCGCCACCTCATCAAAGCGACCGTCCACATAGCCCATGGCCACCTTGTAGCGGACCATCGGCGCCCCCACGGCCGCCCCGGAGAACCCCGTGTAAGCATATCGGAGGTGGTTCAGGGTGCAGTAGCCGGCCACCTCAGCCGCAGCTTCCGCGGGAGCCTTCAGGGAGTAGTAGTCCTGAGGGCTGTTCTTGCGAAAACTGTAGTTCTCCGACCAGTCCTGGAGCAGAGAGTCAGGGTCAGCGAGCACGAACCCACCATTCTCTCGGGTGGCCCACTCGCGGTCCTGGAGCACCTTCGCGACCTTGAAGGCATGCGCGAGACTGACACGTGCCTCCTCGGCCAGCGGCTCTAATCGCCACTTCCGTTTTGGGTCAAGCAGGAGGACCCTGAGGACGCGCGTCGCCTTCGGGAAGTACAGCGATCGCAGCCGGCGCTGCTCAAGGGGTGGGCTGCGATGCCCCGAGCGCTCTATGTACACGTTGTCGAACTCAAGGCGGCAGTTGCCCGCGAAATCCAGGTAGCCGATGCCGAGCTCGCGGCAGACAGCCGCGGACCGCGGGGAGACATAGGGCGCGATGAATACCCCGTACGCCCGGCTCAGCGAAGCGTGCGTGCGGATGTGGTGTAGGATGAAGAGCGCCGACTCGCGCGCCAAACGAGGCTCACCCTGGCCTTTGACCTCAGCGACGAGCCGGTACTCCTTGCCTCCTCTGCTTACAGTGAGCACCAGGTCTGGCGTCCCCTCGGAATCCGTGGCGGCCCCCTTGACCTTCAGGGTTGCTAGAGAAGGCACTTCGCTCAGGCAGTCGCGAAGCGCGTCCTTGGCCTGTTGTAGAAGTGCGGCGTCTTTCACCCCAATCGCTCCTTTTACCACTTGGTAAAAGCTACTCTAGCAGCGAAACGCTCCGCAGTCAAGCGCGCCGGCCGTTCGCAGGCGCGAAGAAGTCTGGCGAGCGGCGGGCACAGAGACAGCCGAAACGCAGCACGTCCGCATGGAGGCCTACCCAGTCGAACGAGCCCGATCCAGATCCTTGCGCCGCGGGAGTTCTAGGTCGGTTCGGGTCGGTGTGCGCAGCGCATCCCCGTCGAGGACCTCGAGACCGCAGCATGTCACCGCAGTGTGGTATAGTTTGTGACATGCAACTAATACTGGGGAGCTAAGTGCCATGAAGCGCACTATAACAGAGCTCGGACAGAGGGAGTTGGAGTTCCTGGCAACCCTGTCGCAGAAAGGGGCGCGGCTATTCTCTTCACAAGAAGCGGTGGAGTTCTGGGGGAGCCCGGAGTACGCCCACTCGGTGCTCCATCGGCTGGAGTCAAAGGGCTGGCTGGAACGGCTCGAGCAGGGCCGCTACATGATCATCCCCCTGGAGGCGGGCCCCGAGCGTCAATGGAGCGAGGACGCGCTGTCAATCGGGACTTTTCTGGCGCAAGGAGGAGCCGCGGCGTACCGCACAGCCGTCCGCTACTGGAACTGGACGACCCAGGTCTCCGGCAATGCGACCTTCGTGGTGACCAAGCGCCGTTTCAATTGGCATCCGAGCGTCCTCGGCGTCAACTACGACTTCATCCTGCTCAAGCCATCCCGTCTCTTTGGCGTCACGGAAACGTGGCGAGGACAGTTCAAGATACGTGTGACGGACCGAGAGCGCACGGTGCTCGACATCCTCGATCGAACAGACCTGTCAGACGGCATCCCGGAGGTCGCGGAGGCGCTCAAGGCCGCTTGGCCGACTCTCGACTTCAAGAAGCTGACCGAGTATCTCGAGCGTTTCGGGAGCGGCACGGTTCCCAAGAGGCTCGGCTTTCTCGCCGAACGTCTCGGACTTGAACCGGCCGGCAGCCCGCAGGTCGAGCGCTGGCGCTCTCTCGTCAAGGCCGGCATCACCTCGTTGGAGCGAGGAGGACCGTCCCGCGGTCCGATCGTGAGGAGCTGGCGGCTGCGCATAAACGTCGCCGGCTTCGAATCTGGGCAGCCACGGTGATCCCGGAAGCCCTGATGAAGGCGGAGGCGCGCAGACTGGGCAGCGTCTCCTGTGACCTCTCGTGCTACTCTCTTGAGGAAATCCTGGCTGAGAAGCTACGCGCCGTGTGCGGGCAGCGCCGGTTCGCGATTGCCCGAGACATCTACGACGTGTGGCGGCTGATGGCACACGGAGTGGACGCTGCCCCCGTTCTCCAGACGCTCCCTAGGAAGTCAGCGGCGAAGTCCGTGTCATTGGGAGGCTGTCTCGAGAGATTCGAGGCGCGGCATGAGGACTACCGGCTCAACTGGGAGCGAACATTGGCGCGTCTGGTTCCAGGAGAGTCCTCGTTCGACGAAGCTTGGACGGCGACACGAGAGCTCGTCGCCAAGGTCTCGCCCACCTAGCCAACACGTGGCCGACTTGCTCCGGATTGGGTGGCCGACTTGCTCCGGATTGGGTGGCCGACTTGCCCCGGAATCATTCGTACTTCTGCGTACTTCGGATGACTGGGCAAGTCCATGGCGTATGGATGGCTGTCCACGTTCCAGACTTCCGGCGCGTCATCCGGGTCCAGCCGGACCGCGAATCTTGCTGACCTGTACGGAGTAGAGACCCGGCGTCTGAACGAGCAGGTGAAGCGCAACCTCGCGCGCTTTCCTGATGACTTCATGTTCCAGTTGACGCGCGAAGAGAAGGGCGAGGTTGTCGCAAATTGCGACATGTGTTTGTCAACCGAAAAGTTGACCACCGTGCTAACCGAAAAGTTGACCACCCCCATCACTTCTTCTTTGCGGTCGCGGTCTGACGCTTCCTGCTCTGCCTGAACCGGTAGGACTCCCCCTCGAAGAGCAGTATATGGCTGTGGTGGGTGAGCCGATCCGGCAGAGCCGCGGTGAGCGTCGGGTCGCCGAAGACCTCGCTCCAGCGGGAGAACTCGAGGTTCGATGTGATGAGGATAGAGCCGGCCTCGTAGCGCTCGGCGCAGAACTGGAAGAGCAGCGGTCCTCCCGGCCCCAGCGGCAGGTAGCCCAACTCGTCGATGATGACGAGCTCGGCGGACTTGAAACTCTTCAGATACTTCGGCAGCCGGTGCTCGTCGGCCGCGGCCAGAAGCTCCTGGGCGAGCGTGACGGCGCTTGTGAAGCGCACCTTGGCTCCAGCGTAGATCACCGAGAGCCCGATGGCGATGGCGATGTGTGTCTTACCGGTACCGGAGGCCCCCAGGCAGACGACGTTCTCCTTCGCCTTGGTGAACCCCCCTTGCGCCAGGGAGAGCACGAGCTGCTTGGGAAGCGAGGGCACCAGCGTGAAATCGAACTCCTCCGCAGTTTGCGACCACCTTCTCCCTCAGATCCGCGCCCTGTCTGTCCGGCAAGAGAGCGTGTGTTTGAGATGCCAGTTTGGCATCTCAAAACCATTTGCCCAGTTCGCCAAGGGGCACTTGATATCCCAATTTGGGATATCAAGATGCTACGCTTCCACCGTTTCGTAGCACCCGTATCCTTGCTGTCCAAGCGCGGCCCATCGTGGCCGCGCACTCGAAGCTCGGGAAGGCCACGATTCTGCCCAAGTGGGCAGGTTTGGCTGCCCTTTGGGACAGGGACGTGGACTTGGTGATTCCGCAACACTTGCAGTGCACCGTGCCCAGAATGAAGGGAGAGCCGTGTCCGAAGAGACCTCCATCTTGCCTGCTGAACAGATCGAACGACGAATCTTCCTGCTGCGAGGCCAGAGGGTGCTGTTTGACGCCGACCTCGCGGAGCTCTACGGCGTCGAGACGCGGATTCTGGTGAAGGCCGTGAAGCGGAACATTCGCCGGTTTCCTGAAGACTTCATGTTTCAGCTGTCCGAAGAGGAGTTCGATTCTTTGAGATCCCAAATTGGGATCTCAAACGGCTGGGGCGGCCGCCGCAAGCTCCCCTACGCCTTTACCGAGCAGGGTGTCGCAATGCTCTCCAGCGTTCTGCGCAGCTCGCGGGCCGTCGACGTCAACATCGAGATCATGCGCGCGTTTGTGCGCTTGCGTCGGATGATTGCCTCACACGAGGGGCTGGCCCGGCGGCTGGACGAGCTCGAGGCGAAGTACGACGGCCAGTTCAAGGTGGTCTTCGAGGCCATCCGCCAGCTGATGCTGCCGCCTCCGGCCAAGCGGCGTCAGGTGGGCTTCCGGCGGCGTGACGAGGACAGCGCCTAGCCTGCCGCCGGGCTCCCTCAAGTAGAACCCACAATACCTGCGGACGGCGGCCAAGTCCTCCCGGAGCCGTTCTGCTCTTCTATCGCTCGGGCCACCAGACAGGCGCCAAGTCCTCGGGAGCACATCGAACGCAACGAGATGGAAGGGCGTGATGGGGAGTTCCAGTTCTCGTCCGGGGGAAGAACTAGTTGACGCTGAACCTCCGGTTCCGGCTCCGATGGCAGAAAGCGAACATATGTACTATCGGGCAGGTTGGTCTGCCCTTTGGTACATGTCCCCGACATGCAGCCCCAGGGTACCTTGGCCGCGGACCCAGCAGGAATCCCACTCAGGGGAGGTCAGTGCATTGACGGTGAAGATACGCGCGTCCGCGGCGGAGACCCGGGAATCAGACCGACCGTCCGGCCAGACGCGGGAGGAACGCGCCTTCGTGTTCGTCGATGAGAGCGGCACCCTCCAGGGAAGAAGCCAGCGGTTCTTCGCCCTCGGGCTGCTGAAGCTCAAGGACACCGCCGGGATGACAGAGATAGTCCATTCCATCTTCCAGCGAGCGGTCGGCGACCTGAGAGAGCTATCCGGCGGATTCGAGTTCAAGTTCAGCCAGGTCAGCAAGACCACCCTGCCCTACTACCTCGAGCTACTCGACGCCTACTTCAGTCTGCCGGAGCGCCATTTCTGCGCCTTGGTCATCGACAAGGAACGAATGCGGTTCAACTGGCAGGCACATTTCGACAGCGTCTGGGACGCCTACATCGCCTATTCCAGACTCATGCTTGGTCGCAACGTGGGCGCGGAGCAGGTCTGCGTCCTCGCTGACTACCTCGGCAAACCCCGCAATTCGCCGCGCTTCTACGAGCACGAGGTGGGCGCCGTTGTCCATGAGCCCGGCTTCACGGGGGATGTGTTCGGGGTCTGCATGCTGGAATCCGAGGCGTCGCTGCTCATCCAGACGGTTGACGTCATTCTTGGCGCCGTGAGATACGATTTCCAGTTCACCAGAGTCGCGGATGGCGCGGGAAACACCGCCAAGATCGCACTGACGCAGAAGGTGCGGGACCGCCTGGGCTGGCCATCGCTGGCCACACCGAGGACACAGCCTGGAATCCGCTACTTCTCCGTCCAGGAACTCCAGCTGCACCGATGACGCGGAGACACAACGAAGCGCGGACCATCAACGTAGTCAACGCCCGCGCTTCATCTACAAACCAGGTTAGCCCTCGTCATCCGCTCAGTCAAGAGGTGTTCCCAAGCGGTGTTCCCAAGCGGTGTTCCCAATCTATCACTCGGGCGACCAGCAGGGCGTAACGGCCATCGGAGTCGCCGAGGATACCCTGGTGTCCCAATCGCCTGCTAGAATAAACCGATTCGTGGGGATGCGGAGGCGATGCAATGGCTGCGGTAGAGAGCAAGCCTCCCCCGACGAGCTCTGGGAGAACTACGGAGACGTCGGAGGCATCCCGTACGAGGATTTCGCCGACTACTACTCGGCCCGCCCGCTCGGCATCGCCATCAAGGTCGGCGACGTGCATCCTCTCGACGAGCCGGTCGTTCGCCCATCTGTCTCCACTTCGACCTCTGCCATTCTATATGCCATTTCTATTGACATATGCTATGACAGGGGATACTCTGGAACAGCGTCCACTCGGGCGTCAACACTCTCACATCGAGGAGCTGACTAGAGATGGTAACCAAGGTGAGTCGTCGCCCCGAGGGCAGGCGGATCGAGCTATTCCCATCCAGCGAGAAGCCAGACATAGACGACATGCGTGATTGGCTCGGGCTTACTCAGGAGGAAGTCGCCAAGAGCGTGCGAAGAAGCAGGCGGACAGTGGCACGCTGGAGCCCGACTGCCCCCGATCACACCGAAGCCAGAGGAGAGACCGCCTCTGAGGTAAGGAAGCTCGGCCGTCTCAAGTTCATCCTTGAGGATCTGGTGGACCGGCAAGAGGCACAGCGATGGCTAAGAGTGCCCAATCGCGAGTTCAACGGCGAAGCCCCTATCGACCTCATTCTCTCCAGAAGGATCGACCGCGTCATCGCTGCGCTGCAGGCTTTCGCCGAGGGGGGCACGGGATAGTGTCGATGGGTGCCTGACAATTGGCCGCGAATCTTGGGGCTCTCAAGGGCACCTTCTACCGATCCCACTCTCAAGGAACGGACGCCTTGACGACCGAAGGGTCTCGGTTGCACGGCGGAAGGTTCAATCATCCCGGCCGCGGCGCCTTGTCGCCACGGTTCCTGCCGCGGATTGCCACTTGCCCGAAGGTGCGGAGGTGGCCCCTACTCCTCAGCGCTCTCGACGAACGCCCATCGCCACCGCTTCTTAGGGTTGTCGAAGCGGACTTCCGCCACGTCGAATGCCTCCGGGCCACGCCAGGGATAGCGCGTGATCTCCCCGCCGACCCAAGTGACGTACTCCTCATACTCCGGATCGGTTCGGTCGCGGAGGACCTCCAGAAGCCGGTAGTAGCCGGGAACGCCTCCGCAGTCCTCGGGCGGGCAGTGCCGTTCGCCGTCGACGCACCGCGGATACTTGACGCCCTTCTCTTTCAGAAGGATGGCTTCCAGCAGAACCTCATGGTCCCAGCTGTCGCCAAAATCGTATTCGTACTCCATGGTCTGCCCGGGCTCAGCAAAGTGGCCGGTGATCGGAATCTCCCAGCCGGGGATGACTTCCATATCGTCATGCTCGTCTCCGGGAATGCCGATCTCGATCGGCTTCCTCCTGTGCTTCGGGCAGAACCGGAACGCGTGTAGGTGATAGTCGAGCCACCCCATCGCGTCCTGGATAGCCACGTGCAGGTCCCAGAAATCGTACTTGGCCGGCACCTGTATCCGGCGCCAGATCGTCGGTTCGATGCCGACCAGGCTGACTCTGAACTGGTGCACGAGGTGACTCTTGCTCTTCGTCATGTCATCTCCTATCGGCCCGCCCCCCAGGATGCCCGGCCGTCGACAGCCCGCCTGTCAAGTCACCGTACTACAGTTGCTTCTGGGGATGCCATGATGATTCCTGAGACACCAGGTGCCGATGGCAGGTTTGCCTTCGTCGACGAGAGCGGCGTGCTGCCCGGAAGCAGACAGCGCTTCTTCGCCCTCGGACTGCTCAAGCTCGAGGACACCTCCGCGCTTACGGAACGCGTCCACGCCATAGCCCAGCGCGCAGCCGGACGCCTCACAAAGCTGACCCGGAGGTTCGAGTAGATGATGCTTCGGGAGAGCATCGGGGCCGAGCAGGTCTGCGTGCTGGCCGACTACCAAGAGAAGCCGCGCCGGTCATCGCGCTACTACGAACGCGAGGTGACGGCCCTGCAGCACGAGCCCGGGTTCCCGGGAGAGGTGTTCGGGGCGTGCATGTTGGAGTCCGAGGCATCGCTGCTGATTCAGGTCGTGGACGTGCTGTTGGGCGCCGTCCGATACGACTTCCAGCTTCAGAGGGTAACGGACGGCTTTGGGAAGGCGGCTAAGGTGGAGCTCCTCCAGTCCGTCCGCGATGCCGTGGGTTGGCCCACGCTGGCCGCCACACGAGCGCGCCGCGGGCCGCGCCATTTCAGCGTCCAGGAATTGGCCACAGAAGGGTCGGCCGAAAAGGAGAAATGAAACGCGGACTGTCGACGTAATCGACGCCCACGCTTCATCCAAGCACGACATTACCGCACGTGAGAGGCCCGGTCAAGAACGTGTTCTACTACCACGCCATAGGGAGCGTCGAGCAAAGCGGCCTGGACCTCACCGGTTGGCGGGCTAGTGGATAATCGGGCCGGTGTCGGCGACCTCGAAGTCGGAGCCCTTGATCTCGTCGAGGCGATGCAGCTCTTCGTCGTTCCAGCGCGGGTCCGGGGCGCCCGTGATGTACCAGTCCGCGCCGTTGTCGGCCACGAACATCCCGTAGCGCTTGAGCGCCGTCAGGACCACCCGCACCTCCGGCGAGAAGCCCGTGATGTCTACGCCGGCCTTGAGTCTCACGCGCAGGCCCATCGGCGGGAGGTCGGGGTCGGTCTCGTCGCTCGCGAAGTGGGTCGCCGGATGGATGAAACCGCGCTGGGTCCGCGACACCGTGAAGCGGAGCGCGTGGCGGATCTCGCCCGACTGGACCTCGTCGTAGCGAGCGAGCCCCGGGAAGATGGGCAGCCCCGCTGCGTCTGCCGAGGTCCAATAGTCGGGCCGGAGCGCGTTGGACGTGAGGTCGAAGATGGCGCCGGACCCGGCCGCCCAACCGCCGGCCACCTTGTGCGCATCATAGATCTCGTAGAGGAGCCGGTTGTCGGTATCGACGATCAGGATGTGCCGGTCGCCGGTCCCGTACGGCCCGCCCTCGATGGGCGCGTCGGCCGGGATGGGGTACGGCCCCGGCTCGCTCTCGTCGGGGTAGTAGAAGCTGATCGGGACGGCCGGCTGCGTGGCGCTCACGGTAGTGTACGGGATGCCGATGGGCGCGCCCTCCCAGACGGTCCCGAAATCCGGGTGGAGGCCGGTGTCCGGGCCGATACTCGCGATGTAGTCGGCGGAGTTGGCGTCGACCGGCCAGGTGGAGACGTCGGTGTTCCATGGGTTGTCCGACGGGAAAATCGCCGGCAGCGTGCCGGCCGCGCCGGGGCCGTGCTCGGGGACGTCCCAGACCCCGCGGGCGCGCCAGCCGCTAGAGACGCCGCGATCATCCTTGGCGTGCAGATAGGCGTGGAGCGACGCGCCATAGAGGGCCGAGCGGAACCGGACGCGCCAACGGACGATCAGCCGCGTGCCGGAGCCGGTCGGGTAGCTGTCGCGCAGGTCCAGCGTGGCCCAGGCGGTCGAGATGGTGGCGTTGGCGCGCGGCCGGTAGCCGCCGCGCCGGGCGACGCCATCGTAGAGGTAGAAGCGGTTGGCGTTCTGGCTGTAGATGAGGTACGCGCCGCCGCTACCGGCACCGCCCCCTCCCCCGCCGCCGGGCCAGAGCGCCGGCCCGAGCAGCATCCGGACCGACGACAGATTGCGCCAGCCGTTGCGGTCGTAGAAACGGGTGGTGAAGACGGCCGAGTAGCCCGAGCCCGAGGACGGCGCCACGGAACCTGCGGTCGGCCGGTAGCTGGCGCCCCACGCCACATCCATTGCCCCCAGCAGGCAGATGCCCACAGCCGCAGTCACGACCACAAGACGGACAATTCCGATGGAGAGCACGTTGGCGAGGCGGACTTGTCGGAAGTCCGGCAAGCTGGCGAGGCGGACGGATCCTGGGAGCTCGCGACCTGGGGTTCTGGAACGAACGGTGCTCTCTGTGTTCACCCTTCTTGCCTTCCTACGTTGGTAGCCCAGACCCCAAATGCCAGCCCCCAGATCCGCACCACCTCCAACTACTGAATCGGCACATTCCGGCGGCCCGCTTAGGACGAACTCATCCAGGGCAAGGCGCCGGCTACGACAGGCTCCACGCGGACTCCGGCGGCGCCGTGTTCGAAGGAGTAAGATCGCGGTGTGGGATGTCTACCGGCATCGTACGGGGAGGTGCTAGGTGGGAGGCAAGAGCGGACTCTCGACGCCCGGCCGCAACCCGGCCGTCGCTTGGCTCGTTGGGCCGGTCACGACACTCGTCCCGGCAGTCGCAATGCTCGCCACGGTGGCTCTCATCGCCGTCCTGGCTGTCGGGTGCAGGACAACCGCCCGTCAATCAGGGTCGAGACAGGCGGGCGACTCACGCGCCCCGCAAGGTGAGGGTGCCACCGGTCCAGAAGCCTCGGACACCCAAACCATCAATACCGGCTCAGGCACTATCTTGATGATGGGCCGCTCCGTCATGTACGGCTGGTTCAACTACTGGAACAAAGGCGCCGGCGCGGAGACGCCCGTGCGCAACGGGCGCTACACGCTCAGGTACGTCGAGATAAGCACACCGCCGGACATCGCCCGGAGCGTCGAGGAGAAGCTGGGTGAAACCTCGGGCAAGCCGGCAGCCGTCTTCTTCAAGTTCTGCTTCGATGACTTCGCCGGGAGCAGCCGCGAGGAAGCCTCGGCCAGCCTCGAGGATAAGAAGCGATACGTGCGCGAGGTCTACCAGAGTGTCGTCGCCAAGCGCCGGCTGCCGCTCATCGTCGGCACCGCCCTGCCGAAAGTCAAGATGTACACGGACGATGAGCTGGTCTGGAACCACCGGCAGTTCAATCGGTGGCTCAAGGGGTTCGCGGCCGAGCACCCCGGCCGGGTCTACGTCTTCGACATGTACCGAATCCTGGCCGACTCCGAAGGCAGCCTCAAGGCCGCCTATGCAGGCACCCCTGAGGACTCGCATCCGAACGAGCGCGCCTACGCCGTACTCGACAAGGCTTTCATGAGCCTGCTCGGCAGACGTTAGCTGATCTCGCCATTCTCCATGGTATCCTCTGACCTAACCGTCGGATGACGTAGCCGTCAGAGGGAAGCGACACGGAGGGGCCCGCATGGACAAGTGGCGTCCGGCACCGCCGGAGATGATCGAGAAGTTCAACGTGGCCATCGAGGCCGTCCCGGAAGCCCGGTCGCGCAAGATGTTCGGCTACCCAGCCGTGTTCGCAGGGGGAAACATGTTCGCCGGGCTACACCAGGAGAACATGGTCCTTCGCCTCCCGGACGACGAGCGCGCCGAGTTCCTTCAGATCGAAGGCGCGGTGCCCTTCCAGCCGATGCCGGGGCGGGCGATGCGGGAGTATGTCGTCGCGCCAGAGAAGGTCCTTGCCGACGAGGCGACCCTGGAGAGTTGGCTTCGCAAGGCCTTCGAATACGCTCGCTCTCTGCCGCCCAAGGTCAAGAAGAAGCGCTAATCGCCCATTCAGCCGGTTGACCGGCCCCAGCGGCCGCGGGACACCTAAGCCGGCTATTTGCCGAAGTATCTGAGGATACCGTTCCGCATGCCGCGGGCCATCTTGTCGCGGTAGCCGTCCGTGTTCAGGCGGCGGTCCTCGCCAGGATTGCTGAGGAACCCCATCTCCACCAGGATGACCGGCACCTTGGACCAGTTGAAGCCGGTGATGTCACCTCGGGCCACTATGCCCCGGTCGTTGGCCCCGGTGGCCGAGACGAAGCCGTCAAGGACCTGCTGGGCCGCCCGCTTGCTCTTAGCCCGGATGGAGCCCGTCCACTGACTGGCCGCCGGGTAGAGCACCGAGACGCCGTGGGTGGAGCGATTGTCCACACCGTCAGCGTGGATGCGGATAGCGAGGTCGGCGCCTGCCCGGTTGGCCAATTTCGCCCGCGCGGACGCGCTGATGTTCACGTCGTTTGTCTCGCGGGTCATGAAGACCTTCGCCCCTTGGGCCCGCAGCAGCGCCTTGAGTTTGAGCGCTACCGCCAGATTGAGCTTGTACTCGGGCGTGCCCGTGGAAACACCGGTCGCGCCGCCCATCACCTTCTGCTTCTTGGTCGATGAGCCCGGCCCGATGGGCTCCAGGCCGGAATCCGCGTGCTCCTGGTGCCCGGCGTCGATGCAGATGACCAACCCCGCGAGCTTCTGACCACCGCTGTTGGACGCAGTGCGCTTGGCTGTTGTCTTGGCGTGGGCACCGGTGCCTGCCTTGCTCCCGGCAGTCGTCTTGGTCCTAGGCCGGGCCGCCGCCTTAACGCGCGCCTTGACTCGCGCCGATGCGACGGCCGCTTTGGCCTCCTTGCGAGCGAGAGAGGCGACCTCGGCAACCGGCTTCCTGAGCATCTCCGCGGAAGGGGCCGTTTGCGCCGACCTTCGCACGGCCGCTGCTCCGTAGGCCATCAGCGCAATCGCCAACACGCCGACACAAACAAGCACGCCAACGATGACGCCATGCATGCGTCTCTGGCGCGCCCTCTCCTCTCGTCTATGCCTGTAGCGCTCCGAAACATCGCCCAAGTAGCCATCTCCCTTACTTCTTGGCGCGGCGGCCTCGGCCCAGGAGCTTGGGCTCCCCCTCCAACTCCTTGCGAAGCTCGGTCAGCTGGTCGCGGAGCTTGGCGGCCTCCTCGAAGCGAAGCTCCTCAGCCGACTGGTACATCTCCTCTTCCAGGATGGAGATAAGGCGCGCCAGCTCGTCCTTGGGTATGTCCGCTATCTCGGCCGCCAGGTGCTCGCGGGCTTTCCGCACGTCGTCCACCCGCCGAGAAGCGAGCGGCACCTGCGCCGCCTGGATGATGTCGGTCACCGCCTTCATGATGGTAGCCGGCGTGATGCCGTGCTCCTGGTTGTGTTTCACCTGGACCTGGCGCCGCCGGTTGGTCTCGGAGATGGCCCGGCGCATCGAGTCGGTCACCTCATCGGCGTACATGATGACCCGGCCGCTGACGTTGCGCGCGGCCCGCCCGATCGTCTGGATGAGCGCCCGCTCGCTCCTCAGGAACCCTTCCTTGTCGGCATCGAGAATGGTGACCAACGAGACCTCCGGCAGGTCCAGGCCCTCGCGCAAGAGGTTGATGCCGACCAGCACATCGAACACACCGCGCCGGAGGTCGCTCAGAATGGCTATCCTCTCCAGCGTGTCGATGTCTGAGTGCAGGTAGCGGACCTTGACGCCCATCTCCACCAGGTACTCGGTCAGATCCTCGGCCATGCGTTTGGTGAGGGTCGTCACCAGCACCCGCTCCCCCGCCTCGGTCACCTTGCGCGCCTCGCCGATCAGATCATCGATCTGGCCCTTGGTCGGCCGCACGACGACCTCCGGGTCGACCAGGCCGGTCGGCCGCACGATCTGCTCGGCGACCTGCGACGAGACCCTGATCTCGTAGTCGCCCGGCGTCGCGCTCACGAAGACCGTCTGCGGGACCTTGGCGTCGAACTCGTCCCAGGTGAGAGGCCGGTTGTCCAGCGCCGACGGCAGCCGGAAGCCGTGCTCCACCAGCACGGTCTTGCGGGAGTGGTCGCCCTCGTACATCCCTCGGATCTGAGGGACGGTGACGTGCGACTCATCGATGATGCACAGAAGGTCGTCCGGGAAGTAGTCGATCAGGGTGTCGGGCGGCTCTCCTGGTGCCCGTCCGGCCATGTGGCGCGAGTAGTTCTCGATGCCCGTACAGAAGCCGACTTCACGGAGCATCTCCAAGTCGTAGCTGGTCCGCATCTTCAGGCGCTCGGCCTCGAGCACCTTGCCTTCGCGCTCGAACGCGGCCAGCCTGTCGGCCAGCTCCGCCTCGATGCGTCCGATGGCCGCCTCCAGCTTGGCCGGCTGGGTGACGAAGTGCGTCGCCGGGTAGACGGCCAGCCGCGGGAGCTCGGCGGTCACCTCACCGGTCACCGGATCGACCTGCGTGATGTCCTCGACCTGATCGCCGAAGGTGTCGATGCGCACCGGCCGCTCGTCATACGCGGGCCAGATCTCCATCACGTCGCCGCGCGCCCGGAAGCTCCCGCGATGGAGGTCGAAGTCGTTCCTCTGGTACCGGATGTCGATGAGCTTGCGCATGACCGCCTGACGGTCGAAGCCGCCGCCCTTCTCCAGCCAGACCATCTCGGCGAAGTAGTCCTCGGGCGAGCCCAGACCGTAGATACAGGAGACGCTCGCGACGATGATGCAGTCGCGGCGCGAGAGGAGCGCGCTGGTCGCGGCGTGGCGCAGCTTGTCGATCTCGTCGTTCTTGGACGAGTCCTTCTCGATATAGGTGTCCGTCTGCGGGATATACGCCTCGGGCTGGTAGTAGTCGTAGTAGCTCACGAAGTAGCCGACGGCATTGTCCGGGAAGAACAGCTTGAACTCGTTGGAGAGCTGGGCGGCCAGCGTCTTGTTGGGCGCGATGACCAGCGCCGGCCTCTGGACCCCGGCGATGGTGTGGGCCATCGTGAAGGTCTTGCCGGAACCGGTGACCCCCAGCAGGGTCTGACGAGAGTCGCCCCGCTTGACGCCTTCGATCAGGCCCTCGATGGCCTTGGGCTGGTCACCTTTCGGCTCGTACGGCGCGACGACCTTCAGCTCGGCCACTTCACTTCACCGCCTCAAGGCGCCCGGGATAGAGCGACCGGTACTGCCCGGTCGTCGACTTCACATCGCGGACGAAGTCACGGGTCTCCGGAAACGGGATCGACCGCAAGACTTCCGAGACAGGCTCACCCCGGTGGCGGCGCAGCCACTTGTCCACGTTCTGGTCGCCGGCGTTGTAGGCAGCCAGCGCCAGGTCCATGTTGCCGTACTTCTTGCGAAGGTAGGCGATGTACCACCCGCCGATGCGGATACTCAGGGCAGGATCGTCGAGGTCGCTCGGCCGGAAACCGGGGAGCCCCATCTTGCCGACGATCCAGTCTCCCGTCTCGGGCATGATCTGCATCAGCCCGCGCGCGCCCACCCGGGAACGGGCCGTCGGCTCGAACTTGCTCTCCTCGTAGATCACAGCCGCCAGCAGGTACGGATCGATGTCATGCTTGCCGGCCGTCCGCTCGATCTCCCTCTCGTAGCGTAGCGGATAGACGCGCGAGACGACTTGCCGGCAGGCAGGCACGCCGGCCGGCAAGACAAGCAGGACAAGCAATATCGCGATTGCGGTCTTGAGGCGCGGGGTCATGAAGCTAGAAGGGGATCTCCGGCGCCTCCCAGTCCGGATCATCGCCTTCGGCCGGCTTACCGTCATCGGCCGCGCCCAGCTCACTGGTCTCAACGTCGATGTCGGCATCGAGGGTCGGGGCATCGATGTCGGGCAAACCCTCCGCCGCCGCAGCTTCGTCCGGCGCCGGCGCCGCGAGATCCTCCTCCCCTGCGCCCCCGGGCGCCGTGTCCTGCGCGGCCTCGTCCGGCGCCGCTTCCACGACCTCATCGGCAGCCGCGCCTTCGCCGGGCGGCACGAACGTCTCCAGCGCCTCGGCTACGGCCACCTCCTCCTTGGTGATGCGCTCGATCTCCAGCTGCGCTGCCGTCAGCCGCTTCTGACTGAACTCGGCCAGCTCGAGCCCCCCCTTGTAGAGCGCGATCATCTCCTCCAGGGGCAGCTGCTGGTCTCGCTCCAACTTCTCGACGATCTCCTCCAGCCGGGTCACAGCCTGCTCGAAGTCCCGCTCTCCACTAGAGTTGGTCACCCAAGACCTCCTTCCTGCGCACGATGGAATCCAGCTTGCCATCGGCGACTCTTACAAAGACGGTGCGGTCGACCTCCACCTCGTTCACCGACCGGACGATGGTCTGGCCGTCGTTCTTGAAGCAGATGGCGAAGCCGCGTTTCAGAACACCGGTCGGGCTGAGCGCCTCCAATTGCCGCCGGAGGCCGGCGGCCCGGGCGGTGGCCTGCCCCAGCGAATGCGTGACGCGCTGCTCCATCCGCGCCGCCAGCGGCGACAGCCGCGCCGCCCGGCGCTCGACAGACCGGCGCGATGACTCGCGGATGCGCCCGACCAGTTCGTCCAGGTACTGGAGCTGCTGCTCCATCTTGAACCCCGGCCGGTGCAGCCCACGGCTCTGGGCCAGCGCGGTGAGATGCGCCTGCCGATGCCGGAGGCCCGCGCGGACCGCCTGCTCGTGGCGATTGCGCAACGCCCGCACGTGCCGCAGGACTTCCGGACGGTCCGGCGTGGCCTGCTCGGCCGCGTTCGACGGCGTGGCGCCCCGGACATCAGCGACGAAGTCCACGATGGTCACGTCGGCCTCGTGGCCCACGCCGGTCACCACCGGCACCCGGCAGGCGGCCACCGCACGGGCCAGCGACTCGTCGTTGAAGCAGAAGAGATCCTCGAACGAACCCCCGCCGCGGGCCAGGATGATGACATCGATGTCCGGACAGCGCTCCAGGTGGCGCAGCGCGGCGATCATCTCGGCCGGAGCGTGCGCGTCCTGGACCGCGGTGTCACACACCGTCACCTGGGCAAGCGGGTAGCGCTCCCCAAGGACCTTCAGGATGTCGCTGCAGGCTCGGCCGCCGGCCGCCGTCACGACGCCGATGTGCTTTGGGAACGCCGGCACCGGCTGCTTGCGCGCGGGCTCGAAGAGCCCTTCATCGGCCAGCCGCTTCTTGGTCGCCTCGTAGATCTGGTAAAGGCGGCCCAGGCCCTCGGCCTGAAGTGCGACGACCTTCATCTGATACTCGCCACGGCGGGCGTAGATGTTCACGGAGCCCTCGGCGATCACCGTGACTCCGTCTTTCAGCTCGAAACCGAGGTCTTTCTTGGCCGCGCCGAAGAAGGCACAAGGCAGCACCGCCCCCGCGTCCGCCAGCTTGAAATACAGGTGGCCGGAGACATGCCGGTACAGGTTGGTGACCTCGCCACGCACGAGCACGCCGGCCAACGCGGGGTCCGCCGAGACATAGTCGGAGAGATAGCGCGCCAGGTCCGTGACGCTCCACAGCCTGGGCTCGCCGTCCCCACCGGTATCCTTACCCGTCATGGGCTCGGTGTGGTGGTCAGGTTCTTGCAGGAGTCCCGGCTCTTCCAATCCCCCGTCCCTCCCGTCCGCGGTGTGCCGCGTCACCCAGTATAAAGGTTGGCGGTGACAGTATCACGGGGAAGACGGGAGATTTCCTGGCTAGGGGATTCCTGACTGGGGGTCCCAGGCTAGGAAGTGCCGCGGTCCTTCTTGACGGCCTTCAAGGCGTCCGCCAGCCGGAAGGCCAACTCCATCTTGTCGCCGGCCAACCTCCCCCAGCGGACCTGGGCCAGGACAGGGTGCTCGGGAGCCAGCTCCGAGAGCTGGACGAACATGCCCGCGATGGTGTCCTCGATGTCACCGCCGCCGCCTGGTTCGGCCAGCTGGGCCGCGGCCACGGACTCCCTGGCCTGGGCCAGCTCTTTGGCGGCCTTGTCGGCCCGGCGGCGCTGCTCGGCCAGATCCTTGTGAACCTCATCCAGATCCCGGCGGAGGCTGTCGCGCTCGTCGGTCACCACCTGGACGATCTTGCGCAGGTTCAGGTTGCGCGACTCCACGTCGAGGGTCTCGCGCTCCTTCTCGCGTTGGTGCTGTTGGACCATCTCCATCTCGTGCTCCTTCTGCGCCATCACCTCACGCAGGTGGCGGAGCTCTTCATCCGATTGAGCGCCGGCCCGCTTGAGCTCAACGACCTCCTTCTCAAGGAAGGCGACTTGGGCCGGATCCGGCATGGACCGCTGGAGCTCGCTAAGGTCGGTCTTTAGCACATCGACCCTACCTTTGAGGATCTCGTTTTCCTCTTGCGCCCGCTCGAGCTCGCTCGCGGACTGCGCATGCTGAGCCAGCGCCTCGTTCAGTTCCCGGATGTCCCGGTCGGCCTCGTCCAGGGAACGGCGCAGCTCGGTTGCCTCCGCCTCGACCTTCTGGTGCTCGGCCAACCGGCGCTCCAAGTCGGCCGACTCCTCCTGGGCCTGGGTGAGCTCCTGGTGCATCGACCGCTGCTCCCGGAACCGCTCCTCTAGTTCCGCCGCCAGCTCCTTGACGCGCTGCTCTTTCTGTTCCGCTTCGTGTTCCGCCTGATGCAGCTGGTCGTCGAGCGCGAAGATATCGTCCCGGAGTTGTTCGATGTCGTCCGACGAGGCAGCCACCTCGAGCTCGGAACGGAGTTTGGCGGCCTGGTCTTGCTCCGCCTCAAGCAGCTGCTGCACCTTGCCGAGATCTTGTTCCTTCGCAGCGAGGTCCGCCTCGGCACGACGCAGCTCCTCATCGAGCCCCAATATGTCGTCCTGTAGCTGCTCGGTCTCGGCCAGCCGGCGCTCCAAGTCGGCCGACTCCTCCTGGGCTTGGGTGAGCTCCCGCTGCATCGACCGATGCTCCCGGAACCGCTCCTCGAGCTCCGCGGCCAGCTCCTTGACGCGCTGCTCTTTCTGTTCCGCTTCGTGTTCCGCCTGATGCAGCTGGTCGTCGAGCGCCAGGATGTCCTCGTGCAACTGCTCGATCTCCTCGGAAGACGCGGCGGCCTCGAGCTGTGTGCGAAGCCCGGCAATCTCATCCTCGAGCCCCGACTGCTGCTGCCGCGACTTGCTGAGATCGCGCTCCCTCGCCTGCAGGTCCCGCTTGAAGACGAAGACATCTCTCTCGCGCTGACGCGACTCCCGCGCGAGTTCGTCGGCCCGCTCACCCTTCTCGGTGAGCTCCTCCTCGGCCCTACGCAACTTGTCATCCAGTGATACCATGTCGCGTTCGAGTTCGGCGACGTGTTCCTGGCTATCCAGAAGCTCCTTGGCGGTCCGGCGCCTCGCCTCCAGGGACCTGTCCCTGTCCACCGCCGCCTTCTCGAAATCGGCACGCAGGTGGTCCATCTCCGCCTGTAGCTCCGCCCGCTCGCCTTCATGGACGCGGCCGAGCTCCAGCTGCCCTTCGAGTTCCGCTACCTGATTCTCGAGGCCCTTGAGATCCTCGTCCAGCGAGATGACTGTCTCCTCGAGCTCAGCTGATCTCCCCTGCTCCCGCTCAAGCTCAGAGCGCTTCGCCTCCACCTCCTCATCGCGCGCGGCCAGCTCCGCCTGCAGCCGCTGGGCATTCTGGGTCGCGACGCGCGCCTCGCCTGCCCGGGTCTGGAGCGCATCGCGCTCGTCGTCCAGCTCCTTCAGCTGATCGTCCAGCGCGATAACCGTCTCCTCGAGCTCGACAGCCTGGCCGTGCTCGTGTTCGACCTCTTCTTGGGCAGCAGCAAGCTCTTCCTTGAGAGCGGTGATCCGGTTCCCCTGGCGGGTCACGCTGCCGCGAGCGACCCGCAGCTCCTTGGCCTTCTCGGCAAGCTGCGACCCGGCCTCGGTCAGACGCTCTTCGTTGTCGGCAAGTTGCTCCACCGCCTGCGCGAGCTCGCCCTCGACCTCCGCGAGACGCCCATTGGCGACCTCCAGCTCCGCCTCGACGGCGGCGCGCGCCGCCTCCTTGGCCTCCAGTTCACGGATGGTTCCCTTGAGGTCCGGGACGGAATCGCCGCGCTCGAGCTCGAGTTCGGCGACATCGGAGACGAGTCCCTCGATCTCGGATTCCCTATCGGACAGGGTCCGCCGCTCCTCGGCGATCTCCTGATCGAGATGGGCCAGTTCGGTGTGAAGCTCCTCGATCTCTTTCTCGAGATCGGAGATGAGGGTCTTGTCGGGGCTGGGCCCTTTCTGGCGTCTCTTGAACATGTTGATCACCCTGTTGTAGTGTGACGGTACTTCGATCTAGGTGATGAATGCTGCGAGATTGCTACGACGACCGGGCCAAGTTGTGAACATGCCGATTCTACGCGTTTTCGTCGGCCGCAGTAAAGGCCTGAGCGAACACCCGTTCGGTGGTGACCTCCATGTCAGAGCGCGTCGAACGCGCGCTCGTAGGCCGTGAAGGTGTCGGCGTCGAAAAGGACGAACGTGACGCGCCGGAGTGGACACGCTGCCTCGCCGGCGTCGGCTGCGGCGCACTCCGTCCGCAGGAACTCCTCCACTGTGCCCAAGGCAATGGGTGCGGCCAAGTCAACCGGGTAGCCGTAGGCTCCCGTGCTGATGGAGGGGAACGCCACCTTCGCCAGACCATTCTCAGCAGACAGCCGGAGGCTCTCCCGATAGCAGGACGCCAACAGCTCCGGTTCACCACGCGTACCGTCACGCCAGACTGGGCCGACCGTGTGAATCACATACCGGGCGGGTAAGTTGCCGCCGGTCGTGATGACGGCCCGGCCGGTCGGCAGACGGCCCTGATGCGCCAAGATCTCCTCGCACTCGGCCCGGATGGCCGGCCCGCCGGCCCGATGGATAGCGCCGTCGACGCCGCCGCCGCCCATAAGGGAGCTGTTGGCGGCGTTGACAATCGCATCGAACTCGAACGTCGTGATGTCGCCCTGCGCCAGCCCCAGACACGGCTCTTGCCCCTCTTCGTTCGTCACCCTGGGTACTCCTTTGCGGCACGGAGCGGCGGGCTACTGGGGCAGCGGGCCCTCCTGGCCGCGCAGACTGAGGTAGTTCAGCGCGTCGGCCAGCTTGAAGATGAGATCCTTCTCGTTGGCCCGATCGAAGCCACCACGGCGGCACTCCTCCAATATCGGGTGCGTCGGCGCGAGCTCGGCGATCTTGCCGTACAGGCGCGCGATGGTCTCCTCAGGATCGTCGAGTAGCGCCGTGACCTTCTTCCGCTGGACTTCCAGGAGATCACGGGCCAGACGCTTCTCCGTCTCTCGCGCGCGGTCGAGATCCTCGGCTGAGTTCTCTATCTCGCTACGCAGACGGTCGATCTCGGCCTGGGTAGCCGCCTGGGACGCCTGGGCCGTCTCGTAGGACTCCCGGGCGGCGGCACAGGCGCCTTCCAGCTCGGCCATTCTTCGGTTGGCCCCGGCCAGTGACATGTGGGCCTCGGCGAGCTCTCCCTTCGTGTCGACCAGCGACCGATTGAGCTCGCGGACCTCTTTCCCCACTGAGGCCTTGGCAGCCTCCATGTTGTCCTTCAGCGCGGCCAGCTCGTCCTGCGTAGACTCCAGCATGTCCTGCGCCTCTCGCGCCTTCTCGGCAAGCGCGCGCTCCCGCTCACCCGCCTGCGCCGCCGCGGCTTCCTTGTCTTCCAGCGACGCCTTGAGCGCCTCCGCCTCGGCCGCGATTTCGTCCCTGATGCTCTCGGCTTCCGCCTTCAGCGCACTCTCGCGCTCCTTCAGCTCGGCCTTGAGGGACTTCTCGTGTTTCTTGGACTCTGCGCGCAGTTGCTGCTCGAGCGCCTTCGTGCGCTCTTTGGCTTTCGCCTTCAGCGCCGCTTCACGAGCCTCGGCCTCCCGGGCCCGTTCGCCTTCCCGCTCCTTGGCCTCCTGCTCCCACGCCTCGCGCTCGTCGGCGAGCCTTTCCTGGAGCTCCTCGAGTGCGCGGCGCACCTGCTCGGACTCCTCCCGTGCGGTCTTGAGGTCCTGCTCGAGCTCGTGAGTGGTCGCTACCGCGTCCGCATGCAGGCGAGACTCCGCATCCAGCGCTTCTTCCAGCTCGACCAAAGACCGGTCGAGCACTTCGATGTCGGTCTCAGCCTGGCTGAGCTCCTCGGCCATCACACGCACGTTCTCGCGATCGGCTTCGACCCTGCTGGTCAGCCCGGCCAACTCGCCCCGCGCGGTTTCGCACTCTGCTCCAGCCTGCGTAGCTTTCCGCTCTGCCTTGGTGAGCGACCTCTGCAGGTCACGGATGTTGTCTTCGTGGCCGCGCATGATCTCCTTGGCCTGCTTGAGCCTGCGGCTCTTGGCGCGCACCCGGCCCACCGTCTCGACGAGCCCGGTCACGAAGCCCATGCCCCGTCCGGCAGAGCGACCCGCCTGCAATTCCTGCTGTAGCGCACACACGTTCTCAAGGTAGGCGGCTTCGCGCTGTTGCTGCGTGGCCCTCAGCGTACGGATCTTCCCGCGCAGCCGTTCGATTTCGACCTCAGGCGACATGCGCGAAGGCCGACGCGACGGGGTGGTTTCAGGGAGAGTCGCGGACGAGGTCCTGTTCTCTTCGCTCATGTGAGACCACCTTCACTAGGTGTTTTAGGCCCGCCCCCGGCCCCGGCGATGAATGCTGTTGCGATTCGACGACAGAACGAACAGGATACGATCAGAACAGGTGTCTAGCGCCCAACGCCAAGAACTTACACCAGGCCCCGAACGAATGCAATAACCCCTCACCGCCGCGGCCGGCGCAGCACAATCTGCTAGAATGCAGGCGCAACAGCCTCGGCAACACTGATTGCGACCCAAAGGAAGAGAGGACGAATGACGTCACCCAGTGGCAACCCCACCCGAACGCGCGCCTGGCTCCTGCTGATGGGAGCCGGACTGATTGCGGCTGCTACCCTCTCGGCGGCCGGTTGCCGCCCGCAGACCCCGGCCGACCTGGGAACTCCGGGCGGCACGGGCAACCAGACCGGCCGGACGGGTACCCAACAGGACGGCGCCGGCGACCAGACCGGCCAGACCGATCAGGCCGATCCGTACGCCAAGTACAACCCCAAGAAGGGTTTCTCGACGGAGAAGGCCGTCATCGTCACAAACCGCGGCACCATCGTCTTCGGCTTCTACTCGAAGGAGGCCCCCAAGACGGTCGCCAGCTTCAAGAAGCTGGCCGCCAAGGGGTTCTTCAACGGGAGCAAGTTCCACCGCGTCGAACCCGGCTTTGTCATCCAGGGCGGCGATCCGTTGAGCAAGGACTCCGACGCCGCCAACGACGGCACCGGCGGACCCGGCTACACCATCCCAGACGAGTTCAACAACCACCTGCACGTCGCCGGCGCAGTCGCGATGGCCCACACCTCCCAGCCCAACAGCGGCGGCAGCCAATTCTACATCACGCTCAATCCGCAGCCCAGCCTGGACAATCAGTACTCGGTGTTCGGCTATGTCGTGAAGGGCGTGAACGTCGTCAAGAAGATCCGGAAGGGCGACGTCATGAAGCGCGTCTACATCGCCAAGTAGGCCCCGACACCGCGGGTTGCGGTCTACCTTGGGGAGACAGCCATGAAACTGGTCGTCCGGTGGATCATCACGAGCTTGGCCCTGTTCGCCGCCGCGTGGCTGGTGCCGGGCATCCGGGTGATCGGCAACGCCTGGGCGGTCGTCGCCGCGATGGCCGTCATCCTCGGCCTGGTCAACGCCGTCGTCAGGCCGATTCTGAAGTTCCTGTCGTGCCCTCTGGTGATCCTGACGTTGGGCCTATTCGTACTGGTCATCAACGGCCTGACACTGTGGCTGGCGTCGTACATCGCGGTCCACTGGTTCGGGCTGGGCTTCTACATCCACGGCTTCTGGCCCGCCCTTTGGGGCGCACTCGTGGTGAGCATCGTGAGTGTCGTGCTGTCGGCCTTGGTGAAGGACGAGGAAGAATAGCCCGTACGCCTTCTGGTATATACTTAGATTATCGAACTGCTACGCCTCTCTTGGGCAAGGAGGTGACTACACGTGTCCTGGTTGATGACGGTTTCCATGGCCGCCGCGCTCGTTCTTTCCGCGACCACAACGGCTCTCCGTACCCGCTACGCGGCGTAGCCGACGCGGCCGAGCTAACCGCCACCGGCCAGGCCGGGGAGCCCGTCCGGTGAGGTGAAGGCTTGTACAGCACATTAAAGAAGGCACTCGTGGGGGCGCCTAAGGCTTCCGGCGAGCTGGCGCACCAGCGCCTTCCCAAGATCCTGGCGCTGCCGGTGTTCTCATCCGACGCCCTGTCTTCGGTCGCCTACGCTACGGAAGAAATCCTGCTGGTCTTGGTGTTGGCCGGCGGAGCCGCGCTGGTTCTCGCCTGGCCCATCGCGCTGGCCATTTCGCTGCTCCTCATCGTCGTGGCCATCTCCTACCGCCAGACCATCGCCGCCTACCCCTGCGGAGGCGGCGCCTACATCGTCGCCCGTGAGAACCTCGGTGAGTCGGCCGGGCTGATCGCCGGGGCTTCACTCTTGACCGACTACACGCTTACCGTCGCGGTCAGCATCGCCGCCGGGACGGCCGCCGCAACCTCCGCGTGGCCGGCACTCGAGCCCTATCGCGTCGTCATCGCCGTCGGTTTCGTGTGGCTGATCACGCTGGCGAATCTGCGCGGGGTCCGCGAGTCCGGCTCGCTCTTCGCCATCCCCACCTACGGCTTCGTCTTCGGAATCCTCACCATGATCGGCCTGGGAGCCTACAAGCTGGCCACCGGCCAGCCGGTGCCCCCGCCGGCCGCCGCTCCGGTGGCCGGCATGTCAACAATCGGTCTCTTCCTCATCCTGCGCGCGTTCGCCTCGGGCTGCACGGCGATGACCGGCATCGAGGCGATCGCCAACGGCGTCCAGGCGTTCGAACCGCCCGAGTCCAAGAACGCCCGCACCACCCTCGCATGGATGGCGGCCATCCTGGTCGCCATGTTCCTCGGGATCACGTGGCTTGCGCGCGCCTGGGCCGTAGCTCCGGCCGAAGGTGAAACCGTGCTCTCCTCGCTGGGGCGCGGCATCTTCGGCACCGGCACGACGTACTTCGGCCTCCAGATCGCTACCATGGCCATCTTGGTGCTGGCCGCCAACACCAGCTACGCGGACTTCCCGCGGCTCTCGTCGATCATGGCCGCCGACGGTTACATGCCGCGCCAGTTCAAGAACCGCGGCAACCGGCTGGTCTTCTCCAACGGCATAGTCCTTCTGGCCCTGGCCTCATCGCTCCTGCTCATCGCCTTCGGCGGACGAACCCACTACCTGATCCCGCTATACGCGGTAGGCGTCTTCACCAGCTTCACCCTGTCTCAGGCCGGCATGGTCCTCCATCACCTGAAGGAGCGCGAGCCCGGTTGGCGGCGCAACATGGCCATCAACGCGGCCGGGGCGCTGGCCACAGCGCTGGTCCTGGTCGTCGTCACAGTCACCAAATTCATGCTGGGCGCCTGGATCATCATCGCGGCCATCCCGGTCTTGGTGACGTGGCTGGGCCTGATCAACAGGCACTATCGGAGAGTGGAGCGGCGGCTGACCGACCTGAAGGGCGGGCACTTCTATCAGGTAACGAAGGACACCCGCCACACCATCATCATGCCTGTCGATGAGGTGGACGCGGCCGTCATCGACACCATCAAGTACGGACGCCTCATGAAGCCCGAGGAGCGCCGCGCGGTCCACGTGGACTGGGCCGGGGACGGCCGGGCCGGGGAGCTCGCCCGCCGCTGGGAGAGCGAGATCAACAAGAAGCGCTGCCTGGATGTCCCGCTGGACGTGGTGGAGTCGCCGTTCCGCGACCTCTTGGGACCCCTCAAGATCTACTTGCTGGGTATGATGAAGCGGCAGGGCGGCCTGGTCAGCCTGCTGTTTTTGCACTTGAGCCTCAGCTAGTGGTCGGCCAACCTCCTACCCAACCAGGACGCGCTGTTGATCCGCGAGGCGCTCATCCTGGACGAGGAGCTGCAAGTCCACATCATCACGGTCCCCTGCTAGTACTGAAAGCGCCCGCGGCCCCGACCGAACGCAACCCAACTCCCGTTCCAAGACCTACCGGCCGGTCGCGAAACGGCCGGCCACATCCCCTTACGGTATCTTGAATGTGTGCGTCTTGTCGTACATGACGCTCCCGGGCCAGTCCTTTAGCCCAGTGAGGTACTGCTTGCCGTGTTTGGTCTTCGCGGTCACCTTGTAGATGGCCGTGAACGTGCGCTCGTCCCCGCTCCACGTACCCGTGACGCTGTTCTGCTTGTATGGCGACTTCGGCCCGAAGTACAGCTTCTTCACGGTCGTGTCCATGATCCGGTCGAAGAAGAGGACCAGCTTGTAGCGGTTCCCGGAGAGCTTAGTCACCGTAAGGGTGGTGATCTTGGGCTTCAGCGTCGTCAACCACGGCGCGTACGAGATCGAGGAGCCGCTTATCTTCGAGGCGATCAGGGTCGTGTCGATCGTCCCCCACCAGTTGTTTATGGCCGTCGAGGTCACTCCGACGGTGTTCGTCCAGTAGTTCCACGGAACGTTGGTCACCCCGCCGGTGAAGGCGAAGTCGTTCCAGGATGTGAAGGGGTCTGTGTTGTTCAGGTTGTACCCCACGCCGAACTTGTTGCCCGTCACCAGGTTACCCAGGACTGAGCCCCCCTTGGCGGCCTGCACCTCGATACCGCTGAAGTTGGCAGGATCGGCAGTGGTGGTCGCGTTGCCCCAGCCGGCCTCAGTCACCTTGTTCGCTTTGATGGTCGGAGCGCCGGTGCCGGCGGTCCGTATGCCCGCGGCGCGCGAGCGCGTGATAGTATTCCGGAAGATGGTCGGCGTACAGGTGGCATCGGGAATCGAGAAGAAGACCGACACGCCGTATCCCCCAGCATAGGCGATGTTGTTCCACGATATCTCCGGGGAGCCGGATGTCGGACCGGGGGCGCCTCCCACCTGCGTGTAGCAGTACACGCCGTCGTTCTGCGGCTTGGTGATGATGTTGCTGAGAACACGCGCGTTGTTCTGCGAAGGCCCGCTGTCAGACCCCGTCATGATCCACACGCCGCGGTTATTGAGACCGTTGCTGTCTTCGATGCGCAGGCTGCGGAACGTCACGTCGTTCTTGGCCGGCGCCCCCGCTCCTTCGGCGTTCACGTAGGCCGTGACGCCCGAGTCCGCTGCCAGCACCCGGTAGCCCTTGACCTCACCGCCCATGTAGGCGGCGCCGTCCATAGCGTCCGAGCTGAAAACGATGCCGTCACCCCCCCTTGCGTTTACGGTCTTCGTGCTGGCGGGACAGCTGGCGTTCACGGTGACCGTCGCGTCGCCGTTGGACGCGGTGCTAGCCCTCATGTACCAACCGCGCGAGGCCGCGGTCGAAACGTCACGTATGGACGCATCCGTCTTGGCATCCCGGAGTTGTGCATTCGACACAACAGACAAGCCATCGCCACCGTCGGCCGCGATGCTGACGTTCGTCAAACGCGGCACGGCCTGCGTCACGAATCCGGCATCGGAATCTCCATCATCGTCAACGGCCTCGATGCTGAGCCCCCGGCGTCCGTCAACCTGCGTGCTCGTGATAACCGGCGCGCTCCGGGCCGTATCGGTCGCCGTGCCGTCCGCCGAAGTCCGAAAGTAGACCGCGCTCGAGCCCGCCGCCGGTGCCGTGAAATCGGAGGCCTTCACGTTGGAGTCCAACACGGCAGAGCCCCAGTCTGAATACGCCCGCGCATCCAGAGCCCGCGACGCCCGAGAGAAGCCCATGCACATGGTCAGTGCCGTGGAAACCCGTGCCGTCGCACGGTCGGTGGAATTGTGCGAAGCGTTGAGGCTCCAAGCCTCGTTTTCCGCCCACGCGAAAGCGCTGGAGAAACTACCGCCGACCTCTGCGGCCCCCAAACCGTTGGTGTTCGCCTCCACGCTCACGCCCCGAGAGGCGCGTTCGTTCTGGAAGAAACTATCTGTCGTCACCGGCGCCGCCTGGGCCGCTCCATCGCCGTTGTGGGCCGCGCTGACAAAGAGAGCCTGCTGGTTGACGCTGAGCACGTCGGCGCGCTTGATAACCGGTGAGGAACGCACCGTGCGGGTGCCGTCGTCCGCGAGGGCATAGAAGCTCAGACCCCGGTCCTCCGCGTAGGCGGATACGTCGAGCACCGTCGACGGCCTGCAGTCGGCCGTACCACTGTCGGAGTGGGACTCGCAATACAGACCGTGGTCCCCACCACCACTCAGTATGGTGTCGCGTACATATGGTGCGCAGTCGGCGCCGGCATCTCCGGAATTGACCTCTGCCACCAGATAGGCGGCGGAACGATCGGCCGACATCAAGTCCGCATCCCGAAGGTAGGGACGGCATATTGCCGCGGAACTCGTGGGCGACTGCGGCCCGTTCAAGGAAGCCCGCGCGTAGAAGGCGTCCCGGGAGGACGTTCCCGAGCTGTTGACGAACCGCGGAACCAACATCGCCGTCCCGGAGTCGCTCGCCACGTCGAAGTACCACGCGTTCCCGTCCGCTGCCCCTAATGCCCGCGCTGTGCATCCGGTGATGACGGACGTGCCGCGGGCCGTCCCGGTCTCATGGGACGTCGCGCTCATCTCTACAGCGCGGCCTCCTTGGAATGAAGTCGCGACGTCGTTGGTCAGCGCGGGCCCCACGGAGGCGCCGCCGCCGTTATCAGAAGACGCGCTGAAGCGCATGGCGCCGCCGCTGGTGCTAGATACGTTGGACCCCGTGACCGGCCCGGTCACGTCGGCCGTGCCGGAGCCGGCCGCCCAGGCGCTACTCCAGATACCTGGCGCGTTGCGAGAATTGACCCCCGTGTTCACGACCTTGGAGCGCACGTATGCCTTTCCCTGGCCCGACGGCACGATGGCGTTGGCGTTCACCCGGACTCCGGTGATGGATGACTTGACCGTGCTCCCGGTCATGTCCAGGTCCGCTCTTGCGTCACCAAGGTTGGAGTCCGCCTGAACAGATACCGCGCACATCCCCCCGCCCAGGTTGTGTCCCTCGTAGCGGCCACCCGAGACCAGCGCCTTGGCGACCGCGCCGGCGGTGGAGCTGCTGTTGGCGGTCGTCGCCTGTACCTGGAGCGGCCAAGACTGGCTGGCGCTGCAGATGGCGGTATCGTTCTTCAGATCGACGTTGACTGACGCCGCCGCCGGCGTGTTCGCCGACGTCGGGATGGCCCGGAAGCGCATGCCGTAGGCGGCGCGGACGGTGACCCCCCAAACCTTCGCGCTGATCGGGCAATCGCCGGCCGTGCGGTCGCTCAAGACACTCAGACCGTCGACCCCCGGCGCAAGGATTGTCGTGTTCGTCACCTGCACCCGCGGCGTCGCCGTGTCGGTGACGATGTTGTGGTAGTAGAGCGCCGCGCCCGACGCCCCCGGGGTTCCGTCGTTGGTGAAGGTCGCCTGGTCGATCACAGGCCGCGCCGTGTTCTCGGACCAGACACCGCACCCGTAGTTGACATCCGCGTACTTCAGGCTACTGGCCGACATCGAGTCGAAGAAGAGCGCGCCCCAGTGACCGGGCATCGGCACGGTGGTGTCGTAGACAGAGCTCGTCGTCGAGAAGAGGATTCGCTTGGTGGAAGTCCCGTTGGCCACGAGTTGGCCGTGGACGATCATGTCCACCCGGCGGGTCGGGTTCCAGGGGTTGTAGCCTGTCCAAGCCGTATCCTCCACGTACTTGAAGTACAGCTTGACCCCGGGCATGATCGCAAGCCGCACGCCGGCCGGCACGGTCAGGTCCCCGGTGACCAGATATGGGCTGCCGGCGGTCGTCCAAGTGGCGTTGGAGCTAACAGTGCCCGACGTGACCACGGAGAGTCCGAAGAGGGAGCGCGTGGGCAGGACTTGGGCCGGCCGAACCGCGGCCGAGGCCGAGGATGCCGACCCGGCTGCGCCGGCGGATGCCGGCGCAGCGACCGCGGGCAGCGGCAACACCGCCATGACCAGCACCACCAAGACCAGCACCGCCGGCATCGCGCCGGCCAAGAACAGGGACAGGTTGCCGGAGCGAGCCCAACTCCCTCGGGCATGGATCGACATGAGAGACCTCCTATTTCCAGGTGAAACGCCGACTGTTACCCTTTGCTGTTATGACGCCGCGAAGCCTTCTTCCTTGCACCCACGGCTTCTCATCGCAATCGATCCGCCGTTGGCGCGGCTATCTTTAGGTTTCGCCGCCGCCCCGTCCTTCTCCTGCCAACCGGTCAGAACCGACCCCGACAGTATCGTCCACCTGGTTCGCGACGCGCAACAGAAAGCGCCCGCTTGCTCTCACAAGCGGGCGCTGCGTATGTGCGAAGCAGGCCTGTAAGCCGGATTCTGTCCGGCCGCGTCCGGAAACCCCAGCGGCTCGGCCCGCAATGGGCCGCCCCCTCGGCTAACCGGGTGCGGCGTGGGTGGTCATCTATCTGGGCGCCGCGTCACCGCGACGCTCGGTGCGGCCTACCCGGGAGTCGAACGCGACGGGCCGCCGCATCCTCCCTGTTCGGCCTTGCTCCGGGTCGGGTTTGCCAAGCAGGACCGTCACCGGCCCGCTGGTGGTCTCTTACACCACCGTTTCAGCTTTCCCGGCCCCCCCTGCCCC
>CAYWVN010000007.1:0-32739 GCA_964461725.1 uncultured Coriobacteriia bacterium
ACCGACCGAAGAAGAAGTCGTCGAGGAGCTCAACAGATCCGGCGCCGAGGTCCTCGTGAACTACCTGCCTGTCGGCTCCGAGCAGGCAGCCCGCTTCTATGCGGACTGCGCGCTGGAGGCAAGGGTGGCCTTCGTCAACAGCATGCCGGTGTTCATCGCCAGTGATCCGGTCTGGGCAAAGCGCTTCGAGGACAAGGCCATCCCTATCATCGGCGACGACATCAAGTCCCAGCTGGGAGCGACCATCGTCCACCGCACATTGGTGGATCTCTTCAACAAGCGGGGGGTCCGGCTTGAGCGCACCTACCAACTGAACACCGGAGGAAATACCGATTTCCTCAATATGCTCGATCGCAACCGCCTGGCTTCAAAGAAGGAATCCAAGACTGAAGCCGTTCAGGCAGCGGCCGCCAAACGCTTGGAAGACGAGAACATCCATGTCGGCCCCAGTGACTATGTGCCGTGGCAGAAGGACAACAAGCTCTGCTTCATTCGAATGGAAGGCAGGCTCTTCGGAGATGTCCCCATGAACGTCGAGCTGCGCCTGTGTGTGGAGGATTCGCCGAACTCGGCCGGGGTCGTCATCGACGCAATCCGCTGCGCCAAGCTGGCCTTGGCCCGGAAACAGGGCGGCGCACTGTACGCGCCCTCTGCCTGGTTCTGCAAACACCCACCGCGCCAGTTCACTGACGAGCAGGCATTCCAGATGATGGAGGTCTTCGTCAAGGGCGAGGCGGAAACCGGGGTCGAAGTACCCAATCGCTAGGGAGTGGGCGATGCATCCAGAGCAAGACATATCCGGCCACTTCTCAGAATTGGCTCGCGGCTACAACCAAGCACGGACAACCGATGTGGGACCGATTGCCTTCATTGCTGAGACTCTGGGAGATCTTCCAGAGGTCAGGGCGGCCGATGTCGGCTGTGGGGCGGGACGCTACGATTTACTGCTTCTTCAACATATTGGCAACCTGCATCTGACGTTGATCGACAACAACGACTCGATGCTGGGGCAGGTCTCGGACTACTTGTCAGGCCACGGCGTCAGCAGTTTCGAGACAGTCAGAGCCGATGCGAATGAAGCGCCCCTGAGAGATGGCTCGCTAGACTGCATCTTCACTTTCAACGCTATTCATCATTTTGACTTCCTGGTCTTTGTCAAGAAGTGCGCCAAGGCGCTCAAGGAGGGCGGCCGGGTCTTTATCTACACACGCTCGAGGAGGCAGAACGACAGGAGCATCTGGGGACGGTACTTCCCCTCATTCTCTGAGAAGGAAACCCGCTTGTATGACCTGGATGAAATGGATCGATGGGTTCGCTCCGTTGACCAACTAGAGCTGGAAGCCGTCAAGACCTTCAAGTACAAGCGCAGTGCCTCGCTGGAGCGTCTCGTTGAGCAGGTCGAGGCAAGACACTACTCTACGTTTTCGCTGTACGAGGATGGGGCGCTGGATGAAGCGTTGCGAGGGTTTCAAGAGAACATCAAGAGAGACTTCCCAGATACAGAGCATATCGAGTGGCTTGACGAGAATGTTCTCTTGACCTTGAAGCGGCGGCGTGGCTGAGGAATGCCAGCATCCGCGTGTCGTAGGTTCGAGTCCTACTGGGCCCACCCGGTCAGAGTTCGTCTGAAGGCAGACCCCGCCGGGCACAGGTCCATCTGGAGGCCGCCCCGCCCACTCGGCACCACAGCATCGCCGCTGGCAACCTCCCCCGGCTGTGCTAGACTACGGACATCATCGACGTAGCTTGGTCACAGGTTTTGCCAGCCACAGCTTGCTAAGAGAGGTGGTGTTGCGCGGCCCAAAGATCAGCTCCGGGAGGGGCTCCCACGTCCGTATCCGCAAAGAACCGATCCGTGTTGGCGCTTGTCTACGAGAGGGAGGGAATCGTATGCGAAGAAGCTTCTACGTGCTGGCGGCGATGGTGCTGGTGGCGTCTCTGTTCCTCAGCGGATGCCCGGCCAAGAAGGCCGAGAAGACGGAAATCACGATCGTCGCCCACACGTCTCTCACCGGCGAGCTCGCCGACTATGGCTACGCCGCCAACGAGGCCATCAAGTTGGCCGTGAAAGACATGAGCCCGTTCAAGGTGGGCGACACCGAGTACACCATCAAGCTCATCTCCATGGATGACAAGGGGGACGAGGCCGAGTCCGCCGTCGTCGCTCAGAACGCGGTCGACAAGAAGGCAACGGCCGTCATCGGCGCTCTCACCAGCGGCAACACCAACGCTGCGCTCCCCGTGTACAAGAAAGTGGACATGCCCATGATATCCGGATCGGCCACCCGCCCGGACCTCACGGCGCAGGGCTACGGGAACTTCTTCCGCACCTGCATCCGGGACGACATCCAGGGCAAGGTGCTGGGCGGCTGGGCGGCCGACCTCGGCTACAAGAAGATCGCCGTCGTGGATGACAAGGGCGACTACGCGGTGGCGCTGGCCGACGTTGTCGAGAAGGCGCTCAAGGAGCGCGGCGTCAAGACGCTGCGCGAGCATGCCCCCGCCAAGGATACGGACTTCGCGGTTCAGATCAACAACATCAAGAACTTCGGCGCCGACGCGGTCATCTTCACCGGCTACCATCTTGAGGCCGGGCTCCTGCGCAAGCAGATGGTCGAGAAAGGCATGAAGAACGTCAAGATGATGGGCGGCGACGGCATCAAGTCGGAGCTGTTCGTCAAGGAGGCCGGCGGCAAGGCCAACGCGGAGGGCGTCCTTTGCACCTTTGGGCTCTCCCAGGCCGCCATGCCCGAGTACCCGAAGTTCAAGACGGCCTACGAGGCAGCCACCGGCAAGAAGGGCACCGGCCCGTACGCCGAGAACAACTACGACGCGGTCGGCATCCTCATCAAAGCCATCCAGAAGGCCGGTACCACGGATCGCAAGGCGATCGTCGAGGCCTTGGGCCAGGTGAGCTACGACGGGGTCATCGGCCCCTTCAGCTTCAACGAGAAAGGCGACATCAAGATCACGGGCGCCGTCTCCAAGTTCATTATCAAGAACGGAGCCTGGACGACGACCCAGTAAGGACGTCCCGGGCTTGCATCACTGCCAACACGGCGATACGTTCTGGGGGGCCCTACCAGGCCCCCCAGAACTATGCCGACCTTGACGAGAGGTGCCCGTGTCGCTCGAGAGTCTTGCCACGCTGACGGTCGACGGGATAACGCTGGGGATGATCTACGCCCTGGTCGCACTCGGGTACACGATGGTCTACGGCGTACTCCAGTTGATCAACTTCGCCCACGGAGAGGTCTTCACCAGCGGCGCCTTCCTAGGCGCGCTCTTCTTGACGTGGGTCGGGGTGGACTCGCAGACCCCGGTGGCCGCGATGGTGGCCTGGCTCATCCTCGCCTTCCTGTTCTCCATCGTTCTGACGAGCGTGTTGGGCGCGGCGATCGAACGGCTGGCCTACCGGCCGCTCAGGGGCATGGCGCGGATCGCGCCTCTCTTGAGCGCCATCGGCGTGTCCATATTCCTTCAGAACCTCATCATGCTCGCCTTCGGAGCCGATTCCATCGCGGTGCCACAGCCGGCCGTCTTCGTTCGCTCCTTCATCGTCGGGGGCGTCCACGTGCGCTACCTGGCGATCTTCATCGTGGTTCTCTCCGCCGTCCTCATGGTCGCGCTCAGCCTGTTCGTCCGATTCACGAAGCTGGGCAAGGCCATGCGCGCCACCTCCCAGGACGCGGAGGCGGCGGAGATGATGGGTATCCCGGCCAACCGGACCATCGTCTCCACGTTCGTCATCGGCTCGGCGCTGGCAGCCGTGGCCGGGCTGCTGGTCGGCATGTACTACGGGAGCATCCGCTTCAACATGGGGTTCCTCTACGGGATCAAGGCTTTTGCCGCGGCCGTGGTGGGCGGGGTCGGCAACATACCGGGTGCGGTGCTGGGGGCGCTCCTCTTGGGCTTGGCGGAGAACTACGGCGTGGGTCTGCCGCTCGGAATCATCGGGCGAGGAGTCCTCGTCATGGCCGCCGCGGGCATAGCGTTCCAGGTGGTCGTCATGCCGCGCCGGGTCGGGGCGGAGATCCGCTCGGCGGACGCATCGGGGAGTGGCGGCAGACCCGGCGGCGGACGAACCTCGGGCGGCGACCGAGAACCGAGGGAGAACCTGGCCAGGCTCTGCTACCTGGGCGGCCTCCCAATCGACCTGTGGGTACTCCGGACCGAGCGCAGCGACTCCTTCATCCGCGGTCATGCCCGTCGGGCCGCCCGGCTGAGCACAATCAACGCCTGCCTGCTCTTGGCCGGGCTCCTGGGAACGACGGTCCTGGCCCCCGTCCAGGTGTCATCGGAATGGAAGGACGTGACCGCGTTCCTCCTGCTGATCCTGGTGCTGATACTGCGACCGTCCGGCCTCCTCGGTGAGCGGCTGCCCGAGAAGGTGTGACCGCTAGGATGTACGACAAGAAGGAGTACGGGGTAGGGATTTGGCTGTCAAGGACAACGTAGGCAGAGTGCGCGCCGTATGGGAGAACATCCCCACCCAAGTGCTGATCGCGGTGGCGCTGCTCGTCGCGCTGGCCTTCCCCCTGCTGGGCGCAGCCGGGCTGTTGCAGGAAGTGTGGATGCGCGTGGCCGCCAAGGTGGCTATCTACGTGCTTCTGGCGTTGGGCCTGAACATCATCATCGGGGAAACGGGCCTTCTCAATCTGGGCTACGTCGCCTTCTTCGCCATCGGGGCCTATACGACGGCCATCCTCTCCTCTCCCCGCTTCGACCTGGACTTCCCTTTCTGGTCCCTGATCATCCTGAGCGCACTCGCCGCCATGGCGTTCGGTTTCCTGCTGGGTCTTCCCACGCTGCGCCTCAGAGGAGACTACCTGGCCATCGTGACGCTCGCCTTCGGCGAGATAACGCGCATCACCTTGAACAACTGGGAGCCCTTGACGAACGGCCCGGGCGGCATACCCGGCATCCACGAGCCGGTCATCGCCGGCTTCGCGGTCAACAGCAACACCAAGTTCTACTATCTGACGCTTCTGCTAATCGTCCTGGCCATGGTCGCCTTGCGCAATCTGAAGAACTCGCGCATCGGTCGGGCCTGGAACGCGCTCCGAGAGGATGAGTTGGCGGCCGAGTGCTCGGGCATCAACATCGCCCGCGCCAAGCTGCTCTCCTTCATGATAAGCGCCATGCTGGCCGGCGTGGCCGGGTGTATCTTCGCCGGCTTCCAAGCCTTCGTGAATCCGCAGTACTTCGACCTCATGCAATCGGTCCTGATCGTCTCTATGGTCGTGCTCGGGGGCATGGGCAGCCTCGCGGGCGTGGTGGTCGGCGCGGTGGCTCTGGACTCGCTGCCGGAGGTCATCCGGCACGTGTTCTCAGACTGGCTGCCGGCGATCCTCGGCGAGAACTTCTACGCGTCCTGGCCGCAGCCGCTGCAGACCTTCTTCACCGAGTTCGACCGCTTCCGCATGCTCTTCTTCGGCCTGGCTATGGTGCTCATGATCGTCTTCCGGCCGGAGGGCCTGATACCCAACCGCCGCCGCGCGCGGGAGCTCCGGGAAACGGACCCGCTGCTGCAGTCGGAGGCCGTGCAGTCCCAGTACGACCTGGACGCCGGCCGCGAGGACCTGGAGGTATAGATGGCCACCCTCCTCCAAACGACCGGGCTAACCAAGAACTTCGGCGGGTTGGCGGCCGTCAGGGGCTTCGACTTCGCCGTCGACGAGGGCGAGATCGTGAGCATCATCGGCCCCAACGGCTCCGGCAAGACCACGTTCTTCAACCTGATCACCGGGCTCTATCATCCGGACCGCGGCGACGTACTGTTCGCGGGCGAGACCCTCGTGGGGCTCTCCCCCGACGCCGTGGCCAGGCGGGGCATCGGCCGCACCTTCCAGATGCTAAGGGTCTTCTCCAACATGACGGTCCTGGAGAACGTCCTGGTGGGGATGCATGGGCGCCTCTCGACGGGGCTGGCCGGCGCGGTCCTACGCCTGCCGGCGGCGCGGGCGGAAGAAGCGCGCGCCCGCGAAGAAGCGACAGAGGTCCTCTCGTTCTTCGGCCGGCGCTTGACCGGCGCCCGGCTGGACTACCCCGCCTCATCGCTGAGCTACGCCAACCGCCGGCGTTTGGAAATCTGCCGGGCCATGGCGTCGGCGCCGCGGCTGCTGCTTCTCGACGAGCCGGCGGCCGGCATGAACCCCACCGAGTCGCTGGAGATCATGGAGCAGATAAAGACCATCCGGGACCGCGGTTTCACCGTCGTTCTGATCGAGCACGACATGAAGGTCGTCATGGGCGCGTCCGACAGGGTGGTCGCTATGGACCACGGTGAGAAGATCGCCGAGGGGGCACCGGCGGCGGTGGCCAACGACCCGTCTGTCATCGAGGCGTATCTGGGAAGCAGGGGGACGCGCAGTGCCTGAGCCGAACGGCAAGCAAAAGGGCAATCCGGGGCGTGCACCCAAGGACGACGCGCGTCTGCTCAGGCTGTCCAAGGTGCACACCCACTACGGACGGATCGAGATCCTGAAGGCCGTGAGCCTCGAGGTGGGTGCCGGCGAGATCGTCTGCCTCCTGGGCGGCAACGCCTCCGGCAAGTCAACCACCATGAAGACGATACTGGGCATCGTCCGGCCGACCAAGGGCGTCGTGGAGTACCGGGGGGAGAACGTGAACGACCTCTCAACGGCCGAGCGGATCAGGCGCGGTATCGCCACCGTCCCCGAGAACCGGCGGCTCTTCCCCCGGCTCACCGTCCACGAGAACCTGGAGATGGGTGCCTACACCAGGTCCGACAAGGCGGCAATCGCCGAGGACATGGAGCGGGTCTGCGGGCTCTTCCCCCGCGTCAAGGAACGGCTCGGGCAGCGCGCCGGGACGCTCTCCGGCGGCGAGCAGCAGATGGTCGCGATGGGTCGGGCGCTGATGAGCCGGCCGCAGCTCATCGTGATGGACGAGCCGTCGATGGGGTTGGCGCCGGCCCTCGTGGAGAAGTCCTTCGAGATAATCCAGGAGATCAACCGCGACGGCATCGCCGTCTTCGTCGTCGAGCAGAACGCCAACATCGCGCTATCGATCGCCGACCGGGGCTACGTGCTCCAGACCGGCCGCATCGTGATGGAGGGCAGCGCCCGGGAGCTTCTCTCCAGCGACGAGATCCGCAAGGCGTACTTGGGAGAGGGCTAGCGTTGCCGGGCGCGCCTCGGGGGCCGGTCGTCCGGGAAGCGGCGCGCGACATGCTGCCGCTCATCATCGGCGTCGTGCCGTTCGGGTTGGCCTTCGGCATCGTCGGTGTCACCTCAGGGTTGCCCGCGTCGGCCATCATCACGATGTCGGTGACGGTCTTCGCCGGCCTGGCGCAGTTCATCGTGGTGAGCCTCTACTCGAAGGCCCTGGCCAACCTGGCGCTCCTGGTCGCGTTCGTGCTGCTCGTGAACCTGCGCTTCTTCATGATGGGCGTGTCTTTGTCTACCTACACTCGGGAGCAGCCGCCGGGGGCGAAGTGGTTGCTCGCCTTCGGCATCACCGATGAGACCTACGCGGTGAACGTCACCCGGTTCGCTAAGCACGGATACTCGCTCGGCTACCAAGTGTCCACGTTCCTGCTGCTCTATGTGAGTTGGATCGCCGCCACTGTGGCGGGTGTCGCGCTGAGCGGCATCGTCGCCGACCCGCTCAAGTGGGGCCTGGATTTCGCCATGCCGGCCGCCTTTCTGGTGCTGCTGTTGCCCTGGCTGCGTACGCAGATCGCCGTGGTCGCCGGTGCGCTCAGCGCGGCCGCCGCAGTCGTCCTCAGCCAGACGGGCCTCAGAGAGGGCTCCATCGTCGTCGCGGCCGTACTCGCCTTCGTGCTCGGAGTAGCGCTAGAGAGGATGCGCCGGCCATGAGACTCTGGCTTCTGATCGCGCTCATGGCACTGGTCACCTACGCCTCCAAGGCAGCCTACCTGCTGGTGCCGGTGCATCGCATACCCAAGTCGGTGCAGGAGAACCTCGACCTCATACCGGTGGTCATCCTGTCCGCTATCGTGGCGAACAGCCTGTTGGTCCACCGAGGCGCCCTGGACTTGCCGGCCTCGCTGACCTATCTGGCTGCCTCCGCCATCACCGTCGCCGTGTACTTCGCCTCCAAGAAGCCGGGTCTGGCGGTGACGGTCGGGCTCTTGTCCCACGTGCTGATGAGAGCCCTCCTCTGATGACTGTCACTGCCCTCCGGTACAATGCATGGCGGAGAGTCGGACCGAGGAGGGCGGCATGACCACGTATTCGCATAGCCGGCTGGAGACGTTCCAGAACTGCCCGGCCAAGTACAAGTTCCAGTACATCGACCACAAGGAGAGGGGCGCCAAGGGCGTCGAGGCGTTCGTAGGGAGCTGCGTGCACGACACGCTGGAGAAGCTCTACAAGGATCTCCACTACTGCCGGACCTACACCGACGAGGACCTCCTCGCCCTCTACGACGTCATCTGGAAGAAGAACTGGACCCACGACATCCTGGTGGTCCGCCGCGACCGCACCCGGGACGACTACTTCAACATGGGCCGCAAGTGCGTCGCCGACTACTATCGACGCTATCATCCGTTCGACCAGGGAAAGACCCTGGCCACAGAGCTCAAGGCATACTTCTGCCTGGACGACCAAGAGCGCTACAAGGTCATGGGCTACATCGACCGGCTTGACCAACGGGCCGACGGTACCTATGAGATCCATGACTACAAGACCTCCGGCAGCCTCCCCGATGAGAACAAGCTCAAGCGCGACCGTCAGCTCGGCCTCTACCAGCTGGGCGTGCGAGGCAAGTTCAGCGACACCGAGAACATCGAACTCGTGTGGCATTATGTCGCCCTCGACAAGGAATACCGCGTGTCACTGGACGAGGCGCGGCTCTCTGAGATCGCGGCCGAGACGATGGGCCTGATCGATGCCGTCGAGGCCGAGACTCAGTTCGCCCCCAATGAGTCCAATCTCTGCGACTGGTGCGACTTCCCCGCCCACTGCCCGGCCCGCAAGCACCTCTTCGCCGTCGAGCAGCTGCCTCCGAACGAGTTCCTCAATGAAGACGGCGTTGTCCTGGTGAACAAGATGGACGAGCTGAAGGACAAGAAGAAGGCTGCGATGGACACGCTGGACGCCGAAATCGCGCTGGTCGAGGAGGCCCTCGTGGCCTACGCGGAGAAACAAGGCGTCGACGTGGTCCGTGGAAGCGCCAAGAAAGCCAAGATCAAGATCTGCGACACGGTATGCTATCCGCGCGCCAAGACCCCGGAGCGCGTCGAGCTCGAGCGGCTGGTCGAGAAGGCTGGACGCGCCCACGAGATCTGCTCATTCGACAGCCGCAAGCTCGGCAAAGCGGTCGACGGCGGCGACTGGCCGGACGAACTCGTCGACCAGGTCAAGGCCTGCGCCGCGGTCGAGACCAAGAAGAGCGTGACGCTCTCAAAGCTGAAGGACGATGAGCTGATCGACGAGGAAAGCGGCTAGCGAGGGAGCCCTACTCGTAGCGCAGAGCCTCGATGGGGTTCAGACGGGATGCCTTCATCGCCGGGTAGACTCCGAAGAAGACTCCCACCAGCAGCGAGAAGCTGAAGGCGAGAACCACCGCGGACGGCGACACCACCGTGGTGAACTGGAACGCCTGCTGCACGAGGTACGACCCGGCGATGCCCACCAAGAGCCCCACTATCCCGCCCAGCCCACTCAGGACTATCGACTCTATCAGGAACTGGGTAAGGATATGGCGCCGCCTGGCGCCTAGGGCCTTCAGGATGCCGATCTCCCGGGTCCGCTCCGTCACCGACACCAGCATGATGTTCATGATGCCGATGCCACCCACCAGCAGAGAGATGCTGGCGATACCGCCAAGAAGGACTGTGAAGATTCCGGTGACGCTGGACATGGTGCTCAGTATGTCGGCCTGACTGCGGATCATGAAGTCGTCCTCGGCGTCGGCCGCCAGGCGATGCCGCTTGCGCAGCAGGCTGGTGATGGATGCCGACACGCTGTCCATTTCCTCCTCAGAGTCGACCGCCACGCTGATCGAGCGGACCTCCTTGCTGCCGGTCAGGCGCGCCATCGCCGTCGTTATCGGAATGATGATCTGATCGTCCTGGCTGAACGGGCCGGACGAGCCCTTCGTCTTCAGGATGCCGACCACGGTGAAGGGCACGCGATTGACGAGAATGCGCCGGCCTATGATGTCGTTCTCCGCGCCGAGAGAGCTCACGACCTCGGAGCCGAGCACGGCCACCAGGTGTACGCCCTCCGCATCCTCTGAACTTATGAACCTTCCCCATTCCGCTTGGCTGTTCCTGACAAGCTCGTAGTCGGCCGTGGTGCCGACGATGCTGGTCTGGGTGTTCTGATCGCCCAGCACGACATTGGCGCCGGCCGATACCTCGGGAGCGACGCCCTGGACGCCGGTCACCTGCCCGGCGATCGCATCGGCGTCGTCGGTGTTGAGGGTGCTCACACTCCCGGCGCCTTGGCCGACGCCCCCCTCCATCGCCTGGCCGGGGCTCACCATCAAGAGGTTCGTCCCCAGCCCCTGGATGGAGCTGGTCACCTGGCTGCCGGCACCCTGTCCGATAGCCACCAAGGCGATCACCGCCCCGACGCCGATCACTACGCCCAGCATGGTGAGCGCAGAGCGCATCCGGTTGGCCGCCAGCGAGCGAAGGGCGATCATCAGGGCCTCAAATGCGCCCATCTCGACCTCCTCCCTGGCCTGCCTTGCTCTTGGCGCCCGGGCCATTTCCGGATCCGTCGATGAGACCGTCCTTGATGAGTATCCTCCGGTCGGCCGGTTCCGCGACGAGGGCTTCGTGGGTGATGAGAACCAGGGTTATCCCCTCCGCGTTCAGGCGTTTGAGAACACCCATGATCTCCTTGCCCGATTCGGAGTCCAGGTTCCCCGTCGGCTCGTCCGCCAGGATCACCTTGGGCTCGTTGGAGAGCGACCGGGCGATGGCCACCCGCTGCTGCTGCCCGCCGGACAGCTCGTAGGGCCGGTGATGGGCGCGGTCGTCCAGACCGACCATGCGCAGCAGCTCCCGTGCGTGCGCGCGCCGGGTCGCCCGGCCGACGCCGGCAAATGTCATGGGCAGTTCCACGTTCTGTAGCGCGGTGAGCTTGGGCAGAAGGTTGAAAGTCTGGAAGACGAACCCGATGTTGCGGCTTCTGATATCGGCCAATTCATCTTCGCTGAGGGACGACGCTTCCGCGCCGTTCAGAAGATAGCTGCCGCTCGTGGGAACATCAAGGCAACCCACGATGTTCAGGAGCGTCGTCTTGCCGCTCCCGGAAGGCCCCATGATGGCGACCATCTCCCCTTGAGATATCTCAAGCGATATGCCTCGGAGGGCCTCCACGGAGACGCTGCCCGTGCCGTAGGTCTTTCGGATGTCACGCAGACTGATCACGGGAAGGCCTCCGGCGCTCGTCTTCTCCATGGCGACCGCCTCTAGCGGCCTGGGCCGCCGAACGGCCCGAAGCCGCCCCGCTGGCGGCTCGAGGTGGATTGGCCCGTCGAGCCGGACTGGCTGCCGGTCGCGGAAGAAGCGCTACTCACCCCGATGACGACTTCTTGGCCTTCCTGCAGACCGGAGACCACTTGGACCGTTGCGTCCGAGGTCAGGCCGACCTCTATGGGTAGGCTCCTTATCCGCCCCCGCCGGACGGTGACAAGAACGCTCTTCCGCCCGTCGCGGTCGCGCACCGCCCCGGCCGGCAGAGTGAGAACGCTATTCCGCCTGGCGATCACGATATCCGCGCTGGCCTTCATGCCCGCCTTCAACTTCGGGTCGACTCTCAGAAGATCGATAGTCACGGGATAGGTCACTACCCCGCTCGTGGAAGACGCGGCGCTCTGCCCGATGCTCACCAACCCCGGCGAGATCTTGGAGACCCGCCCCGGGAAGACCTTGCCCGGCAGCGCATCCACCGTGATATCCACCTTCTGTCCGACCTTGACCTTGGGGATATCGATCTCGTTGATGTCGACCTGTATCTTCAGTGCCTTGGGGTTGGCCAGCGTCATGGCGACTTTGCCGGGGCCGACCGTCTGGCCCTGGCTGACCGCTAGATCCATGACCACCAGCGGCAACGGGAACGTCTGGAAGGTCTCCGGCCCGACCTGCGAGGTCACCGTCAGACCTCTGGCGTCCTGGAAGTCGTTGACGGACGTGACCGCGTCGCTGTCATACTCACTGTCGACTGCCGTGTCATAGCCCATCTTGTCCAGCGACTTCTCCAGCCACTTGACGTCGTTGCCGGTGTCACCGTAGGCGAGTTGGCGGTAGATGGGGCTCTTGCCATAGATGGCGTATGTGGGCTGACCGTTGACCCGGAGAAGTTCTCGCCCCAGCTTCACAGTGTCGCCTACCTCGAGGGTCAGGCGATCCACGACGCCGGACGTCTGGACGACCACGGAGTGGGTCTTCTGCGCCTCCACGGTGCCCGTACCGGAGACGACCTGCTTCACATCACCTATCTTGGCCGTCACCGTCTGGTAGGACTGCTCGCTTTCGCCGTTGCCCCGCACGGCGAAGAACCACACGAGGGCCGCGACCGCGACGACCACGAATCCTCCGATAAGCCAGGACCTCTTCACTTCAGCCTCACCTTCCTAGCCGACTCGACAAGACGCAACATGCCACGAACGTTCGGGAAACGACCGGCTCTGCGCTCGACCCCCCGGCATCATGCCATACTGTAGGCCCGCCGTGTAAAGAAGATGTCAAGATAGGACCGCCGTCCTGTGAAAGGCTGCGCAGACCCAAACCGGTCGTGCACATGTGCCGGGACTCGTATAATGTAGACGTGGCCGGTACCTGGGCAAAGGGGGTCTTCTTGGCGATCATCAGGGTCGAGGGATTGACCAAGGTGTACGGCGCCGGGCAGACTGCCGTGACCGCCCTGGACGACGTATCTCTGACGGTCGAGCAGGGCGAGTTCGTGGCCGTGATGGGTCCCAGCGGCTGCGGCAAGACCACGCTCTTGAACCTCATCGGCGGTCTCGACCGGCCGACATCCGGCCGCGTGCTGATCGACGGGACCGACCTCACCACCCTTGGCGACAACGCCCTGACGGAGCTGCGCCGCCGCCGCATCGGCTTCGTGTTCCAGTTCTACAATCTCATCCCCGTGCTCGACGCCGTCGAGAACGCCGCGCTACCCATCACGCTGGACGGCGCCTCGATGGGCGCCGCGCGGGGCAAGGCGGCCGAGTGGCTCCAGAAGGTCGGCCTCGGGGACCGGCTGATCGGCCGACCCGACCAGCTCTCCGGCGGGCAGCAGCAGCGGGTGGCCGTGGCGCGGGCGCTGGTCGCGGAACCGGACCTTGTGCTGGCCGATGAGCCGACCGGGAATCTGGACTTCAAGTCCTCAGGAGAGATAGCCGACCTGCTCCGCCAGGTGGCGGGTGAGTGGAGCCGCGCCGTCGTCATGGTGACCCACGACGCGCGTATCGCCGCCCACGCCGAGCGGATGCTGCTCATGAAAGACGGCCGGATCATGGAAGATGTCCAACTCGGGGACCGCGGCATCGAAGCCGCGCGCCCCGCCATGGAAAGCGTCGGACTTCTGTGACCGCAGGGTTTCTCTAGCTGGTAGGAATCCCGATGAGTGCTTTCGAACTTCAGCTCACTCTGGCCCGCCGGTACCTCCTCGGTCGCCGGATGAGGGCAGCGCTGACGACACTCGCGGTCGTCCTCGCTGTCATGCTCATATTCGGGCTGAACGGCATGTTGCCGGCGATGATGGAGGCGCTGCAGCGCGCGTTCCTGGTCAGCGCCGGCCAGGTAGACCTCGAAGTGAGAAGCGCCAGCGGCGGCACGTTCGATCCCCGCGTCGTGAAAGACGTGGCCGGCGTCGCCGGTGTGCAGGCTGCCACCCCCGCCCTGCGCCGCGCGCTACCGTTGCCGAAGGACACCTACGGTGACGTTGCCGTAGTCACCGTCGTCGGCGTCGATCCGGAGACTGTCCAGCGCGTCCACCGATATCGGGTGGTGCAGGGAAGGTTCCTCCGGCCGACCGACGTAGAAGCGCTGGTACTGCCGGTGGAGCTCGCTCGGCAGATGAAGGTACGGTTGAACTCCCAGGTGGAGCTGCCCTCGGCGGCCGGCACGACGCGGTTCCGCATCCTGGGCATGATCGAGGCGACTGTCATCCCCGGCGCGGGTGAGATCTTCATGCCGCTCACCGCGGCGCAGAGGGTGCTCGGTGAGAGGGGCAACATCAACGGCATCGACGCGCTCTTCGTTACCGGGGCCGACCGCGCCGTCATCCAGCGGACCGTCCAGCGCAAGCTGGGGACCGACTATGCCATCGGCGGAATCGAGTCCGGCTCCACGCTTTTCGCGTCGATGGTAATCGGCCAGTTCATGATGAACATGTTCGGCGTGTTCGCCCTGGTCATGGGCGGCTTCATCATCCTCAACACCTTCCGCACGGTGGTCTCCGAACGCCGCCACGACATCGGCATGCTCCGGGCCATCGGCGCCTCGCGCCGGCTGATCTTGGGGATGTTCCTCACGGAGAGCCTCATCCAGGGCGTGCTCGGAACCGCAGCAGGAATGGTCGCCGGCTGGCTGCTGGCGACAGGGCTCATCGCGCTACTCAACCCCATCTACGCCCAGTACTTCTCCTCCAGGATAGGTGGCCCGGTTTTCAGTGCCTCCACTTGGACGACGACGATCATCCTAGGCCTTGGCATGACGATGTCGGCGGCACTCATCCCGGCCGTATCGGCCGGACGGATCACACCGCTGGAAGCGCTTCGGCCGGCGCCCATCGAGGCCTACGAGAAAGCGGTGGGCCGCCGCGCCTGGGCGGGCGCGGTCGTGCTGGCGCTGGCGGTGGCGGGCCTGCTGTCGCAAGACCTCTCGTGGGCCGGGCTCTCAACGGTGCTCTTGCTGATCGGCCTGACTCTGGTAACGCCGGCCTTCGTCAAGCCCGTGACGGACGTGTTCGGCGACCTGATCGACCTGGCCTTCGCCCGCGTAGGCAACCTCGCGCGCTCCAGCCTGCAGCGGAACCCGGGGCGGGCGGCCATCACCGCCTCGGCCATCATGGTCAGCATGGCGACCTTGATCGCGATGGTGGGGATGATCGTGTCCATCTTTGGAGGCTTCATCGGATACCTGGACAAGAGCCTCGGCACCGACCTCCTAGTGCTGCCGCAATCGCTGGTACTCTCCGCCGGCAACGTGGGTGCGGACGAGCGGCTGGTCAACGAGATCCGCAGGACCAGGGGCGTGGGCGACATCGCCACCCTCAGGATGGCCAGCGGCAAGCTCAGCGATGGCAACGCGATCCAGGTGATCGGCATCGACCCTGTCGAGTATCCGAAAGTGGCAAGCTTCGAGTTCTCGAAAGGCGGCTCGCCGTCCGATGTGAAGCTCCTGGCCAACAAGGGAACCCTCATGGTCAACGGCATCACCGCCGCTCAGTCCGGCATCGGCCCAGGAAGCCGGCTCACTCTCGAGACACCGTCGGGGAGGCAGATGTACAAGGTCGTGGCTGTCGGCAGCGACTACTTGAACGCCAAGATCTCGACAGCCTACGTGTCGCAGGACACGCTCAAGCACGACTTCCGTTCCACGGCGAATCTGCTTGTTCTGGCCAACCTGGCGCCCGGCTACCGTCTGGCGCAGGTGAGGCAATCGCTGGAGCAACTGCTCAAGCGCTATCCTCAGTTCACCCTATGGGACTCGGTGAGCTTCCGGGCAACCCAGATGAAGACGTTCGACCAGGCCATGGCCTTCTACTATGTGATGATCGCTGCCCTGGCGCTCCCGACGCTTCTGGCGCTGCTCAACACCTTGGCCATGAGCGTGCTCGCGCGCACGCGCGAGATCGGGATGCTCCGGGCCGTCGGCTCGACGCGTGGACAGATACGCCGCCTGGTGCTGACCGAGAGCCTCCTGTTGGCTGCGCTGGGCACCTCGATGGGAATCGCCGCGGGGATCTGGCTGGGCTACGTGCTCTTCGAGGCCATGAATGCCATCGGTTTCGTCATGCCGTACGACTTCCCGTTGGCGGGGATCCTCATGGCTATCGCCGTCGGGCTCGTCTTCGCGGTCATCGCAGCCCTGATCCCGGCCCGCCAGGCCGCCCGCTTGAACATCGTCGACGCCCTGCACTACGAGTAGCTACTCGGAGACGATATGACCATCTCGGAGATCGACTCCCAGCGGCCTGATGGCAATGGAAGGACGCGCCGGCGGGTGAGGCGTACTACCATCCACGCGGTATGCCTCGCGGTGTGCCTCGCGGCCGTCGCGGCCTCCGTGTGCGCTGTCTCTGCCGACCCCGCCCTCGGCTGGTGGAGCCTGACGCGCCCAGGCACCGACTTCGACACGCACGACTGGGTCCTCGTCGAGGCCAACCGGCTGGCCGGGATCCAGGGCGACGGGTGGGTGGTCATGGAAGAAGCACTGCCCGTGACGGATGACCCGGACAGCGTGTTCGGGGACTGGGCCCATCACTTCTACGACGTCTGGGGCAACCGCCGCGGGGACGCGCCCCAACGCATCGCCGAGCTGTATCGAGAGGCTGTGCGGCTGCGCGCCGCCGGCGACACGACCGCCGCGAGCACGACCGTCGGTCTCATGTCGCACTACTACGCAGACATCTGCCAGCCCTTCCACACCAGCGCCCCTCAGAGCCCGAGCGTGAAGAACACGCACGTCTCCTACGAGAAGACAGTCGAGGAGTACACGGACGCACCCGGCAAGAACCGCGTTTGGATTGCGGGGGACGGGACGGACTACATCGGTGACGCCACCCCGTACGCCGTCTCCAGCGACTACGCGGCGCACCCGGACTACCTGCCCCTCATCACGAGATACCGCGAGCACGGTTTCGACACCCGCGTCCGGTCAATCACCCGGGCGGGCCTGAACCGGGCGGCTGGTGGCCTGGCCGACATGATCGCCTCGATCAACGCGGAAGCCGGCGTCCACCGATTGGCCACCAGCACGCTCACCGCCGAGACGCCCGACCCAGAGACGATTTCCTTTGGAGGAACGACAGCCCTCTCTGGCAGGCTCGCACTGGACGCGGGGGCGGTACCGAGGACCACGCTCATCCTGCGGGTACGAGGCACGTCGGGAGCATGGCGGGACGCCGATACCATCACATGTGGGGACGATGGTACCTGGAGCTACTCCGCCAGGCCCGAGCACAACACGCGGTATCGCGTGCACTTCGCCGGCGACACGGAGCACCTGCACGCCACGTCGACCGGGTTCGTGGTGCGGGTCCGGCCGGTGGTCGTGTTGCTCGAGACGACACAGAGCCACAGCGCCGGACATATCGCCGGGATGTCCGTCACCGTACGGCCGCCGCACCCGAGACGCCTAGTGCAGATCCAGAGGCGGATCGCGGGTTCATGGAGGACTGTGGCGCAGGCAAGGCTAGGCCGGTACAGTCGGGCCGTATGGCGGTGGCTGCCGCCGAGAGCCGGGGTCTACCGCCTCCGAGCCGTGCTCCCCGCACACTCCCGCCACCTGTCCGGAATCTCAAGCACCGTGACGGCAGTCGTCACCGGCCGCTAGACAGACGTCAATAGGACCGCCGGGGCCGCTCAGAGCAGCGCCCGCAGGCTCGGTTTTGGGCCCGATCCTCCTGGGAACTACTTCTTGATGCCGAGCGTCACGATCACCTTGGTCTTGCCGTCGACGACGTTCACTCCGACGACGCCCATGTCTTTGATGGAGAAGACAGTGGACTTGGCCGACTTGAACGAGTTGTCCACCTTGAAGCCGTTGTCGGGGAGCGCCTTCTCATAGTACTCGGTCACGGCCTTGAGGTCGGCGTCGACGACCCAGCCCACGGTATAGGAGACTCCCTGGGCGCCCGTTGTCTTCGCTGACTGCTCGATCTTGGCGCCCTCATAGATGGGAAAGCCCTTGGGGAAGCCCTCCGGCAAGGTGGCGTTGCTGTTCTGCACCTCGATCACGCCATCCTCGGTCTGGATCTTCGTCTTGCCGCCGCTCTCGTTGACGTCCACGCCGGTGGTCCGGCGCAATGTCTCGCGCGCGGCCTGCCGGCCGAAGAACGAACAGCCGGGCCCCACGATTAGGATGCCGGCGATGAACAGTGGCTCGAGGTAGCCTCTATCGCAGCGGGAAGACGGCCCGCACCAGCGTGCCTTCGCCGGGCTCGCTGACGACTTCGACCCGCCCGCCGACGAGTTCGGCGCGACCCCGCATCGTCTGGAGACCCAAGTGCCCGTCTCCGGCGGCGGCCGCATCGAAGCCCACCCCGTCGTCCCGGACCACGATCTCCAACTCACCACCGTCGCTCGAGATACGCACGAAGACGTGGCTTGCCTGGGAGTGCCTCGAGACATTGACCAGAGCTTCCTGCACGACCCGGAGAGCGCCCGTCTTGACCGGAAAGTCGAGCTTGGGCAGCTTGTCCGGATGCTCGTACTCGATTCTTGTCGAGCGAGAATCGATGCGCCGCTCGGCGGTTTCCCCGATAGAATCGACCAGGTCGAAATCGGATAGCTCGAGAGGGCGGACATTCTGGATCAGCTCTCGCCCGTGCGCGACAGCATCGTTGAGAGCCGCGACCAGGCGGGTCTTTCTCCCTGACGTCTCTTGATCGGGCGCGTCGAGGCTTTCCACGAAGTACGAGGTCGCAACCAGGCTCTGCAGCAGCTCGTCATGGATCTCCGAGGCAATGTGGAACCGCTCCTGCTCCTGCACGTTGACTGCGGCGACCAACAACTCCTCGATTCTCCGATGCTCCAATCGCAGGTTCCGCATCGCCTCGTCTAGTGCCGTCTCGGCCTCCTTCTCCTTTGTGATATCGCGGCCGAAGCTGGCCGTGCCCACGACCTCTCCGCCATTGAAAATCGGAGTCGCGTTCACGTGGAGTGAGAAGATGCTCCCGTCCTCCCGGAGACCATCTACCTCATAGGTGACCGACTTGCCGTCGAGATTGTCCGAGAAGACCTCGTTGATCCTGTCCAGGTCCTCCGCGCGCAGCAACGCCGAATACCCCGTTCCCCTGACATCTTCGAGCCGGTAGCCGCTGACCTCCTCGGCCCGCCTGTTCATGTACGTGAAGCAACCCTCGGTGTCGAGAATCCAGATGAGGTCGTTTGAGCACTCGACCGTGGTGCGATACTTGTCCTCGGAACGGCGGCTCCTGTTCAGCAGGACCTGGGCGGTCGCGGCACAGCCGATCAGTATCGCGGCAAAGACCAGGTGGATGACGGCCTCTTGCCAGCGAAAGTCATAGAACTGGAGCAGCAGATCGCCGCGCGACTGAGCGGTCTCACAGGTCAGCCTATCGAGGAGCCAGAAACTGACAGCGAGCGCCAGTCCCCCAAGGAAGACATATTGGCGCAGCAGCGCACGAAGAAGCCTCGCGCCCCTCCAGGGAGACATGCGCCCTATCGTGAACCTCCACATTTGCGGCAAGCGGGCGAGTCGATACCTAGCCTATCGGCGCAGTTGCAGGCGTGCTCAGGCCGTCAGTATATACCAGCGGAGCGAACGGGGCGATGCTGTCATGTCATGCTGTCATGTCGCGACATTGTCATGCCCGACTTCAGCGAGAAGCGCCAGCACAGCCACGCCGAACGTGCCGTAGATGAGACCGGTGAAGGTGAGCGCCGCAGCGCCGAGGACTGAGCTCCGCCCGGAGCGCGTCATGTCCAACGCGGTCTGAAGGAAGAACAGGGTGAAGGCCGTGCCGGAGACCGCAAGCGCCCACGGCCAGGCAGCCTTGTCCAGCCTCTGCCGGACCACCCCCGCGGGATTGACCATCATCATCAGGAAGGACTTCAAGCGATCTCCCAAAGCCAAGCGCTCGTGGTAAACATATACTACAGCTTGTGCGGGGGCCAGGGAGGCTCTTGAATGATGTCGGCCGGTCGGTGACCCACGACGCCGGGTCGGTGGAAGGGCGCGGAGCATGGATAGGCAGCGCGAGCAGAGGAGCAGACCGGGGTCCGAGCGGCGAGCGGACCGGACGGCCGAGCGCGGGGCGGGCCGCAGACCGCCGCGGTCAACCTCACCGTATCTTGCGATCGCGGTCGTGCTTCTCTTGGCGTGCCTCCTGCTGGCGTGCGCGTTTCTGATCTCCGCCGCCCTGTATAGACCGGATGTCGTGCGTCTAGTGGGCACGCTCTCCGGACCGCGGAACGGCCCATGAACCCGCGCCGGCCCATGGGCGTGACGGCGCGCCGGACGACCTTAGCCGCGGGGCTTCCGAGTCCGAGACGATAGATTTCGGGCTGGTCGAGCGCGGATGCCCGCCAGCGGGAAGATGCCTTTGACAATCGTGCCTTTGCCCGGACGGCTCGTCACGATGAGCTTCCCACCGACAAGGTCGGCCCGCTGCTTCATAAGAAGCAGGCCGTAGCGGCCCGGGAGCCCCAGAGGGACGGTCTTCTGGTCGAAACCCACCCCGTCATCCTCTATCCGTAGAACCAGCTTGTCCTTGTTCTGCAGCGACAATCTCACGGAAACACGGCTCGCCCGGGCATGCTTTCGGATGTTGATCATCGCCTCTTGAGCGATGCGCAGGATGTTGCTCAGCGTGCTGCTTGAGCCGAGGCATTCGCTTGGGATGGACAAACTCCACGTCTGGGCCGTCCTTGGAGAAGATCAGCCCGACCGAACGCTGGAGCGCGGGCGCCACCCTGATATTGGCGGCGTCCACCGGCCGAATCTCGTCAATCAAGGCACGGCCCCGCTCCAACGATGCGCTCACTGACTCAAGCAGCTTCTCCCTGGTCTCCCGAGTTTGCACGTCCAGAGACGAGACGTCCAGTGTGTGCAGAAAGTACGATGCGCTGGATAGCCCCTGCAGGAAATCGTCGTGTATCTCCGAGGCAAGGTAGAGGCGCTCTTTCTCCTGGGCATCGGCCGTGTTCTTCACCAGCGCGCGCATCTTGCGCTGCAGCTTCTCGAGCTCCGCCAGCGCGGCCCGCAGTCCCTCCTCCAGCTGCCTGCGCTCAGTGACATCGACGAAGAAACCGGCATTGGCCGGACCGTCAGCCAACTCGATGGGCGCCAGCTGGACCAAGAAGGGGAATTCCGTCCCATCCTTTCTCAGCCCACTGGTCTCGTACTTGGTGGGCTCCGCGTCGCCCCGAGCCCGGCGGCGTAGTCTCTCAGAGATCTCCCGGCGCTTGGAGGGGGCAATCTGGTCCAGGATGGGTGTCCCCTGAAGATTCGACAGACTGTCGAAGCCGAACATCTTGACGTATGCGTCATTCGCGTAGACGGTCCGGCCCTCGCGGGAGATAGCAATCCCGATCGGGAAATGCTCGCACATGAGACGGAAGCGCTCCTCTGCCTCGCGGAGGGCCCGCTCGGCTTCCTTCCGCTCGGTGATGTCCCTGAAGTGGACGAGCGTCGCCGGCTCGCCTTCGTAGGTGACGGGAACGGCGGTGGCCTCCACGTCGATCACCCTAGCGTCAAGGCGCAGGAACCTCTCTTCGACGGGCGGGGCCGGCCGGCCGGTCTTGGCCATCTCTCGCACTCGACCCAGTACCATCTCCCGGTCGTCCGGGTGAAGAAGTTCCAGCGGCTGGCGGCCGACCAGCTCCTCCGGATCGGCGGCGCCAAGCAGCTCAGCCCCGGTCTTGTTCATGAACACTATCCCGTCGTTCCGGTAGACAGCTATGCCTGCGGGCACGAGCTCCACGAGGTCACGGTAGCGACGGCGGCTCTCCTCCAGGGTCTTCTCAGCCGCACGGCGCGCCGTGATGTCGATTACCGTGCTGTGAGCGGTGGGCGTGCCTTCCCAAAGCGAAACCGTAGAGAAGACCTCGACTTCCAGTGGCTCTCCGGACTTCGTGCGCCCGCCGCAGGTGACGTGGATAGTCCTTTCCTCACCCTCCTCTACCATGGCGCGGAGGGCGGCCCGTCGCTTGAGGTCGATATCAGGCCCGTCGGCCAGATCGACGACGTCTTCTGCGCCCAGCCTGCCGATCATTTCTTCCCGGGCATAGCCGAACATCTCGGCGAACCTGGAGTTGACGAAGATGAACACGCCATCCTGCTGCGCGCAGATGCCCACCTGGGAACGCTCGACCAGGGCCTCGAGCAGGGAATCTGTGGGGGTGGACTCCCGATGCACGGCGATCGGCCTTTCCTGTCTTGCGAGACTTGCCGGGAGCAGAGGTGTTTCCGGCGTCTATCACGTTGAGCTTTCGTGGGACATAGTCTACGCGAAGACGGGCCCGGCGGCAAAAAGGCGACGGTCAGCCGATCAGATCGATCTCTTGGCCCACGCCGGCCAGGCGGGCCTTCTCGTAGAGAGCACGGGCCAGCGCCACGTCCTGGATCGCCAGCCCGGTGGAGTCGAAGACGGTAATCGCTTCGAGTCCAAGGGGTGTCCGCCCGCGCGCCGTGCCGGTCTCGGGCATTGAGCCGTCTGAGCCGGCGCCACGTCCGCCCTTCGAGCCGGCAACGATCTCCCCCAGCGTCCCGTAGATCCGGTCTTCCGCATAGGCGCCGGAGCTGATCGCCACGTTCACCTCACCGCCGTGGACCGCCTGGACCATGTCGTCGACGACCACGGTGGCCGCGTTCAGGACGGCCGGATCGAGCTCCTGTTTGCCCGCGGCATCCGCCCCGATGGCGTTGATGTGCGCGCCGGGCCGGACCCACTCGCGTCTGACCAGGGGCTCTCGCGAGGGCGTGGTCGTGCAGACGATGTCGCAGCCGCAGACCTCCTCCAGCGGCGCGGCGCGCGCGCCCAGCGCCCGGTTGCGCTCCACGCATGCGTCGACGCTGTCGCAGGACGGACTCCACGCCAGGATCTCATCGATGTCCCGGACCGCCCGCACCGCCATCAGCTGCGCCTGTGCCTGGGCGCCGCTCCCGACCAGCCCGAGTGTCTTGGCATCGGACCTGGCCAAGTACTTGGCGGCCACCCCACCGCTGGCGCCCGTCCGGTAGTTGGTGATAGTCGTCCCGTCCATGATGGCCAGCGGGAAGCCGGTCGCCGGGTCGCTGTAGATGACGACTGCCATCACGGTGGGAAGCCCCTGCGCGCGATTGTCCGGGTGGACGTTCACCCACTTGCAGCCGGCAGCGCCCTCCACGTAGGCGGGCATCGCCCGAAAGTCACCGTGGAACTTGTCGAGGTAGAGGTAGACCTTCGGCGGCATGATCGCCCGGCCGAGCCCGCTCGCGCGGAAGGCGCCCTCGGCTGCGGTCAGCGCCATGCGGATATCGATCAGCTCGGCGATGTCCCGCGCGGTGAGCAGCAGCGTCTCCATGCGCCCATGCTACCATCGAAACGCGTTCGGCCGGAAGAACGGGGCCGTTCTCTCGGGCGCCGGCCATCTCATATCAGTACACAGTCAGGTTCCTGTGTCCGCTCTCCCCGGTAGCGTGAACAGTACACCCGGCCAGGATCACTCGGAGGTGATACGCGCCGGCCGAGCGCGGCCGCCAGACGCCGGAGTAGCGGCTGCGCGAACTGAGCGTCGCGTAGGCTAACGTGCTCCACGCGCCGCTGGAAAGCCGCCGCTGCAGCGCCACACGCCGGCGCGGATGGCTTGGCGACACCGAACCTGAGAACGTGAACCTGGCCCCGCGGCGCACCCGGGTGGCCGCGCTGCTCCAGCTCACCTTGTGGCGGACCCGCACCGAGACCCGCTTAGTGGCCGCGTTGTGGTCACCGTCGCCCGCATAGCGCGCCTCGAGTGCTCCGCTCTTCAGCGGACGAACCCGGGTGCTCCACAGCCCCGTCGACGATGTCCTGCCGCTTCCCAGGTAGCTCCACCGTGTCGACCGGTTGGGCCTGTGGTAGAGCTTGACGGTCGCCCCCGACTGCAGAGGTTCGAGCTTGCCGAAGACGGTGACGTAGTTACTGTAGGTGACTCCAACCGACGCGCCGGACTCCACGCTGGTGAAACGCAAGCTGGAACCGGCCTTGGCCAGGGTGAAGCTCGCAGTCATGATGCGGTCGTTGCTGACGGAATCCGGCCGATGCCGCCAGACGGCGTTGGCCGCCCAGAAATCGGCGGAGGTGATGGTCGCTTCGGTGGTGCCGGTGACATCATCGGTATTCCCGAGGCGAACCGTTATGGTGGTCGGAATCGACGCCGAGGGCATCGGCAGGTACAGCGTGGGCGTACCGCCCGCGTCGATCGGCCACTCATAGCTGAAATCCTCCGCGGTGGCCGGGCCGTAGTCTACGGACAGGATCGCGGTCATGTTGCGCACCGTGCCGCCTCCCGGCGTGTGGACGTCCAATCCGATGGCGGTCCCCCGCGGAGCCGGCGCCGACGTGCGGGCGGTGCGTGTGCCGTCCGCCAGCCAGCCGATCGGCTCGGTGGCGTCGCGCGTGCCATCCCAGTCCAGGTCGGCGAAAGCGCCGTGGGAGAGGAATATCTCGTTCACCTTGGCGTCGGTGATCTCGCCGTCGGGAAGATCGATGGCGGCGCTGTAGACACCATGGACGTTGTCCCGGAACTCGCCGAGCAATCCCATGAGCTGCGGCACGGTAAGCGAGGCGCCGTCCTCGTCGTAGCCGCTTGGATAGGTGGCCGCACTGTCATAGAAGTCCCACATGATGCGCGCGACGATGTACTCCTCTCGGGTGGACGACCCGTCCAGACGATCCAGGGCCTGGTTCTCGTTAAGCTCCAGGTTCACCACACCCCAACCGGCCGTGTAGAGCCACTTGGAGAGCGGCGGTGCGTCCGAGTCGACACCCTCACCCTTCATGAAGGCGGAGCTGAACTCAGCGAAACCTTCAGCGAGGCTATCCGACGTACACTCGTTCCACCAGCCATCGTGGTTGACATCCGCCGCGCCGCCATGGTTGTGGAACGGCCACCACGCCGCAAAGCCCGGGACGGTCGAGTGCTCCCAGCCGTCGCCGTTCACGTGGTGGGCGAATTCATGCCACTCACGGTTCATCGGGCGGTTGCCGTTGTAGACCATGTCGGCCGCCCTGATGTAGATGTTGTGCTCGGGGCTGAAATGGTTGTCGTGCCGGGTACCGCCGTTGTCGTAGACGACCACATCCTCCGGCAGGTCGTGGTTCAGCGCGACGCCGACCGTATCGTTCCAGAAGTCGAAGGCCTGCTTGGTGTGGTAGTAAACGGCCCCCACCTCATCGAGGTTTCCGACCACCACGCCGGAGGGCCGCGCCTGCATGTCGGCGCCCGGCGCGCCTAGGTTGAAGTCCCGCGTGATCAGGTTGTCGCCGTCAGCATCGTCGGTCTTCATCATGCGCGCCGCGTAGACGGCGCTATCTGTGTCAGTCCGGTGGACGAGGCGGAAGTCGGCCGGATCGGCCTTCTTGTTCTGGAAGAAGACCTTGACCCAGTACTGATGGTCCTCGGTCATCTGGAAGGGGTCGAATCGATAGTAGCCGCTGGATGAAGTAATGGTGGTGTCCAGGGCGGTCGTCTCGGAGCCATGGAAGAGCCCCACCCGGATCTCCTCCAAGTCATGGCCGTGGCCGTCGCTCACATCTCCCTCGACCTCATAGGCGGCCTCCGTCTCCAGCACGACCGAGGCCGATTTGCCGTTCTGGATAGCCGTGACGGTGACCTTGCCGCCCTTGTTGGTGGGCGTGAAGGTCGCGGTCGCCGTGCCCTGGGAGTCGGTCTCCGGATTGGCCGCCGACAGGCTCCCCTTGGTGTTGTCCGACAGCGCCAAGTGGATGATCTCCCCGGGGATGGGGTCGTCGTTGTCGTCCTTGTAGGTGGCGGTAAGGCGCGAAGTGGTCCCGTCAAGGCGGCTCACCTTGGTCGGCGAAGCCGTGAGCGTGAGGTGGGTATCGCCGCCGATCACGGCGACGTATTCCGTGGCGGAAGGCCCCCAGTGCAGATAGCCGATGTTGCCATGGAGGTGGGTCGAGACTGCCGCCCACTGGTTGTTGGTCGTCCGCGTGAGTTTCTGGGTCATGGTGAAGGTCTTGCCGGTCGGGAAGCGGTTGGTCCCGGCCACATCGGACTGGCTCCATCCGGGAGTGTAGGCGATAGGGCAGCTTTCCGTCTCGATGGCGCCCCAGGCCCCATAGCCGTTGCTGCTACTGAACGACATAGCGCTCGTCGCGGCATTGGGGGAGATCGACGTCATGGTGGCGTAGTAGGTGGACAGGCCGCTCAGGGTAACTTCGTAGATGCCGGAGGCGATCCACCCGCTGTCGGTCCATTTCCAGCGCGGCCCGCCGCACCCGCCGTTCGCGACGGTGACCGTGAGCTTCATGTACTGACCGGTGGTGAAGACGTGCTGGTTGAGATCGATCGTCCCCATGTCCGCGCCCCACCAGGTGGCGCGCGTGCTCGCCGGACGCGCGGGCAGGCCCGCGGCGGAGGCCCGGACCGGGAAGCACAATGCCGCCACGAGAGCAGTCACCAACACGAGCAGATGGAGGGCGGGGAACAGACGGGCTGAGGTGACGAACTCGTTCGTATCGAGCGGCGACACAGAGACAGTAGTAGTCGAGGTCGGCAGAACAGCGCGACGAACCCGCAACACGCGCATGGCACACCCCCGCACACCGGCAGCGGCACAATGTCTACTCGTAGTCATCGGCGCAGCTCCGAGACATCTCGACGCGCCATAGGGGGACCGGTTGGTCCCCCAATCGCGTGACGCACGAGCGCAGCTGCTCTCGCCTCGCCCCAGCGTCACTCGGCCAACACGCGCGTCGCCGCCGATTTGCGCTCTGGTAGTCGGCAGGCGTAAGCTGTGAGCGCGACTGGAGCGGTTGGGGCGCCGTCCTCAAGTCGGGAAGCTGTAGCTGCCGATGGGGAAGTCATGTTGTTCCCGGACGCGCGCGCCACGGATGATGAGGACCGGCAACCGCCGACTGCTCTCTGGCCGGAGATTCTGCGCGACCACGCGCTGACGTTCGCCGTCGCCGTCGTCCTGTACATCCTCGCCTATGTGCTCGGGCCTCTCCGAGCTCTCGACTCCCTGAACGGCACGGCGCTCTCCGCTACGATCATCAGAGTCCTGGCGTTCGCCTTCGTGCTGCTGGGCACGTCGGCCGTCTCCGCCATGTACCGCGCCGAACGCTACCGGCGTGAGGTCCGCCACCGCCGGCGGGACCAGAACACACTCCACCTGGCCATCGAGGAGCTGGACTCGGAACGTCAACGGATCGGCCAACTGGTCAGGCACACCATCGATGCCCAGGAGACCGAGCGCCGGTATCTCGCCTCAGAGATCCACGACGGGCTCCTGCAGGGCATGGTGGCGGCCACGTACTGGGTGGAGTCGATGCAGGTGCCCCAGTCCGACCGGGACGCGACCGACCGCAAGAAACGCCTCCTGGAGGCGCTCCGAGAGGCCATCGTACGCGGACGGGCCGTCATCAGCGACATCAGGCCGATCGACGAGCCGGACATCGGGCTCATCGCAGCCGTCGAGATGATGACAGCGAGAAGCCTGGCGAGCGCCCACATCAAGGTGAACTTCGCGCACCCAGAGGAGCTGCCGCCGCAACAGTTGGCCGCGACGACCAACGTCCTGAGAATCGTCCAAGAAGCGATCACGAACGTACGTAAGCACTCCCACGCCACAGAGGTGACCATCGAAATGGCCGCTGCCGACGGCAAGTTGGAGGTGTCAGTGATAGACGACGGAGTGGGGTTCGAGCATGGCATCGAGGCCTGCGGTCTGGTCGGCCACTACGGCATCCTGGCGATGCGGGAGCGGGCCCGGCTCTTCGGCGGCACCCTCACGATGACCAGCACTCCCGGGCAGGGTACGGTGGTTCGCGGCGTCTTCCCGATCATCGAGCCTGATTAACCGCGGGCCCGAGTCACGTCAACCGGCGTCACAGGAAGCGCTCGAACCGGTCCTTCTCCGCCTTGCACACCGGGCAGACCTCCGGCGGCTCGTCGCGCGCGCACAGATAGCCACACACGCGGCACCGCCAGACAGGCAGCGTGAGCCCCGCAGGAAGCGCCGCCGACCAGTCTCTCTTCTCCGCAACCGGTTTGTCCGTCACTTCTGCCCTCCCTCCAGCCCGTCCGAACTGCGCCCGCTCGTCCCTAGTCGGCCGGCGTTCCGGTATCGAGCCGAACGACTTCTCTTCCCGGAGAACCTCTCCGGACACGTAGAAACCTCAGTAGCAGGCCCCGTGCGCCTCGAGGTCCGCGTCGCGATAGTCGCAGGGACAGATGATGTCCAGGTCCTCCTGCCTCTCGCCGGCAGCCAGCCGGCAGGGACAGCTCCAGTAGCCATAGCGCTCCTGGTTGGTCAGCATGCCGCGCGCCAGTGACTTGGCGAAGTCGACATCCGGGTTCAGGTGGTAGCCGTTCGCCTCGGCCTCGCGGTTGAGCTTTTCATGGAGCGCGTCGACCGCTCCGTCGGTCACACTGCTACTCGACATCGCCCGACCCCCTACGCCCCCACCGTCTCTTTAATCCGCGCCTCGTCGAAGCCGACCACGCACTTCTCGTCGTCGAACACGATGGTCGGGAAGCCGCCCGTGGGGTTCCAGTGGCGCACTTCCTCGACCACCTTCTCGCGCTCGTCATCGTCCAGCAGGTCGACGTCGACGAAGTCATACTCGACACCCAGCTCGTCCAGGAGCGCCTTGACCTTGCGGCACCACGGGCAGGTGCTGAGAGCGTACAGCTTGATATCCGCCTTGTGTTCCCCGGGCACATGAGTCATTTCCATCGCGCAGACCCCCGTTTCAGGCATTTCGGACGGCCGGAAGACGTTTCTCTGCTCCAGCGAACTACAACTATTCTTCGACAGAACGGGTGCCCGAAACCTTCCTCTCGTCCGCAACCGGCACAAGATGCACACCAACTCAGCGCTGCGGGGTGAAGAAGCTCTTGTTCAAGTCGCCTTCGTTGGAGTACCCACGGCTCTCCCAGTAGCCACGATAGCTCGTGTCGTCCGACAGCTCTATGTCAGTGATCCATTTCACCCACTTGTAGCCCCACTTGTCCTCCGCGACCAGCATGAACGGGAAGCCTCGTTCCGGAGGGAGCGTCACGCCGTTGACCTTGTAGGCCATCAGTATGTCCTTGTCGTAGAAGTACCTCACCGGGAACGACGATGAGTACCCATCGTAGGCGCGCAAGATGACGACCTTGGCGTCAGGCTTGACCCCGGCATCGTCGAGGAGATCGCGTAGCAGCACACCTTCCCACAGGATACTGACACTCCAGCCCTCCACGCAGTTCAGAGTGACGACCTTGCGATACGCCCGGTGGGACTTGACGACCTGGGCGTAGGGAAGGCTCAGGGGCTTGCGAACGAGGCCGGCGACCTTCAGGCGATACTTCCTCCGGTCAACGCGCTGGGGACCACGGATGGAATTCTCGACGAAGTCGTCGACGGAGGAAAGGTTCTTGCCGCGGTAGTTGCGGATCTCGACCGCGCGCAGGCTCTTCGGCCGAGCGGGCAGCCCGACGTTGGCCAGCCGGCCACACGACGTCGTGAGGACCGACAACGCTAGGGCCAGCGCCAGCGCCGCCGCCACCACCGCCACCGTCGTCATCCCGATGACCCTTGGACTCATCACCCCGCATCCCCTTCCGGCCGCTCGAACCAGCGCCGGTCACCCATCACCACGGAGGTCTCGATCTGCCTTCCGGACAGGGACCAGTACTCCTTGAGCAGCCGCGCGTGGTCGTCCGTCTCCACCAGACGGAAGCCGTGCTTCTGATAGAAGCCGATGGCCCACTTGGCGTCGGCCCACGTGCCGACCAGGATCGGCCGGTCGGTGTGCTCCTTGAGCGTCAGCAGCAGCTCTCCCCCGATGCCGCGGCCCTGGTGGTCTGTTCTCACGTACGCGTGGCGGATGAGCGAGACGTCCTTGACGTGTTGCAGCCCCATCACGCCCACCACCGCGCCACCCTCGAAGAACCCCCAGAACACCACACCGCTTCTGATCTCGTCTTCGAGTTCGTCCTCAGGCAGGTATGGCTCCTGCCACATGTCCATCGGTATCACGCCACGGTAGGCCCGCGCAGCATCTTCGATGACCGCCCAGATCTTCTCGAACTCAGAAGTCTCGCACTGGCGAATCACGGCGCGCCTCCCCGGGAAGTCCGCGTGGTGGCACGGACTTGAATCGCCGCCTGGTACGGGACGGGGCACTTGAACTCGCAGATACCGCAGCCGATACAGCGCTCGGCGATGACCACGGGCCTCTTCAGCGCGACCGGCCGGCCTCGGGGATCCGGCACCGTCTCCTCCTGGAAGACGATCGCCTTGTTGGGGATGGGGCACAGCTCTTGGCAGACCAGGCAGTTCTTGAAGTCGGCCCATGGGAAACACCGGTTATGATCGATGTAGGCGCGCCCGATTGTCCTCCGGCGTTTGGCGGCCAGCCCCAGGAACCCGATGGCGCCGGTCGGGCAGACTTTGCCGCACTCGTTGCAGCTCCAGTTGCAGTAAGCGTGCCGGAAGTTCATCTGCGGCGTGAAGACGCCCTCCCACCCGGCCGAGACGAGGGACGGCTGCAGCACGTTGGTCGGGCAGACCTTCAGGCATTGGCCGCATCGCGAGCACAGCGCCAGGAAGTCGCTCTCAGCGCGGGCACCCGGCGGGCGTATCAGATGGACGTTCCGCTCGGCGCGCGCCAGCGACGTGCTGACGAAGACGCCGGTCAGCGCCGCCAGCCCGGTGAAGGTCAGAAAAGTCCGGCGGCTCGGGCTGTAGACCTCCGACCTCGGCTTCAGGCCGAAGCGGATGGCGCCTTCCGGGCAGACATCGGCACACTCGAAGGAGAGCTCGCAGCGCGACTTGTCGGTCGCCCGGCCGTCGTCGCGGACGGCGTCCATCGGGCAGACGTTCTCGCACTTCAGGCACCGGATGCACTTCTGCTGATCGACCACACGGCCGAACACGCTCCAGCGCCCGGCAAACCCGAGCAACGCGCCGAGCGGGCAAAGGTGCCGGCACCAGGCGCGCCGCTGCCAGTAGGACAGACCGGCGACCAACAAGAACATCGCCAGGATCCCGAGTTGCAGCCGGTAGAAGAGGGGCTGCTGGAAGATGATCCGTCCGCTCAAGAAGTTGGTGGCCGTATCGACCGCCGGCTGGAAGGCCGGCACCCGGTAACCCAGGTCGCCGGCCAGGCGCGCCAGCCGGTCCAGCAGTGGATAGACTAGCGTCGCCGAGCTTCGCGTCAACAGCGACAGCGGGTCGAAGATGAGGTAGAAGCCGCCCCCGAAGACCAAGAGCGCCAGCGAGCCGATCAGGATGAAGACCGGCGCCTTCAAGAGGGCATCGCGCGCCCGCGTCTTGGGGAGCTTCCTCCCGTGAGGACCGGTGAGCTCGACGAGGAAACCCATCGGACAGACGTACCCGCAGAAGGCGCGGCCCAGCACCAGCGCCGAGGCGAGCACGGCGACAGCCAGCACCATCTCCCACTTCCACACGCCGCCGGCCAGTGAGTTGGCGGCGATCAAAGGGTCGGCCATCAGGAATGCGCCCAGGTAGGCACGTCCAAGCGGCCACACGGTCGCGGTGAGAAGACCAAAGAAGAGTAGTAGGAACGCGGTCTGCGAGTACCTTCGGTAGCGATACAGCTTCACGTCAGGCGGCCCCTGGCTTGCGGCGGCGAACGCCAAGGCTAGCGGCGCGCGCGGCCGTCCCTCCGGTCTCGCCCCATTATAGGCGGATTCCCGCTTTTGGCGGGTACCCCCAACTGGCATATACTTGCACCGCGGAATGGAGCGCGCACAACCGGCGCAAGGAGTCTTCTTATGCAGCCCAAGCAGAACGGCGCCGCTCAGGGTGAAGCCGTGCTGGCGATCGACGTCGGCGGAGGCACGCAGGACATCCTGCTATACGAACCCGGCAAGCCCATCGAGAACTGTGTCAAACTCATCCTCCCCTCACAGACGGTGATCGTCGCCGACCGCATCGCTGAAGCGCGGGCGGCCGGCCACGACGTCCATCTGACGGGCAGCCTCATGGGGGGCGGTCCGTGCGTCGGGTCTATCAAGCGCCACCTCAAGGCCGGCCTCAGGGTGACGGCGAGCGAATTCGCCGCGCGGACCGTGCGCGACAGCCCGGACCAGGTGCGCGACATGGGGATCGAGATAACCGACCGCCCTCCGGCCCACGCCATCGTGGTCGAGATGCGCGATGTGGACCTCCACGCCCTGGGCCGGGCGCTGGCCGAGTTCGATGTGGAGCTCCCGGGCTCCTACGCGGTCGCCGTCCAGGACCACGGGCAGTGCCTGGAGGGCAGCAATCGGGTGTTTCGCTTCCGCCTCTGGCGCGAGTTCGTCGAGGGCGGCGGGGCACTGGAAGACCTCGTCTACACCGACGTCTCGGACGTGTTGACCCGGATGAAGGCGGTTAAAGACGACGTGCCGGGGGCGCTCTTGATGGACACCGGCGCCGCCGCCGTTTGGGGCGCGCTGTGTGACGAGACGGTGCGCGAGGCGCGCGGGGCGGGCGTCATCGTCGTGAACTGCGGCAACCAGCACGTGATCGCCTGCCTCTTGAAAGGCGACCGCGTTTGGGGACTATACGAGCACCACACGACCATCATGGACACCGACAAGCTCGGGGACTACACGGAGCGGCTGCGTGCGGGCACGCTCACCAACGAGGAAGTGTTCGCCGACAACGGCCACGGATGCTACATCGACCCCGGCTACGAGCGAGGCAATGGCTTCGGGCTGATCGCGGTCACCGGCCCGCAGCGGGCGCTGGCCCGGGGCCTGGGCTACTATCCGGCCAACCCATTCGGCGACATGATGCTGATGGGTTGCTTTGGCCTGGTGGCGGCCAAGCTGGGTCGGTTCGACATCTAGCCCCGCCAAGAAGTTCGGCTCGCGGCTACTCGCCGTGGAGCT
>CAYWVN010000008.1:0-30828 GCA_964461725.1 uncultured Coriobacteriia bacterium
GTAGGGTCGGGCGCTGGCGCGGTGACATCTCAACCTGAAGGCCCGGCTGCCACGTGTCCCAGGGTTTCCCGCTGGGGGCTCAATCCGTCACCGTGGGTCGTTGATGCTCCGTTTCCAGCGCCCGCCTCATCGAACCGTGCATGCGGTTCTCCCGCACACGGCTCACCGACGTCGTTCACCGCCGGCATTCGGCTTTCCCCGCCAGTCCCTGCCGGGCCTGGGGGCGACCACGATTCCGTTGAGATCGATCAGGCCGAGCTGGTTGGCTGACTGGAAGGCGACGACCGAAAGGCCGTACGCCCGTGTGCGGTGATGGCGCTTCGCGATCACCAGCGTCAGTCGTTCCAGCGCGTGGTTCCTGATCTTGTCGAAGTGGCGCGCCGAGTTTCCGTAACGGAAGTAGGCGGACCAGCCGCGCAGGACGCGGTTCACGTCCTGCACGATCGCCTCGACCGGCAACAGCAGGCGGCGTCGGGCCGTAAGCTCACGCACCCGATCACGAACATGCCGCATCGCCTTGTTTGAGGGCCAGCGAGCAAGGAACGACACGTGACGGTGCTGCTGCGTGCGAGCCCGCACCCACCGGTGGTGGAAACCGAGGAAGTCGAATCCCTCGCCACCCTCCTTCAGGTGCACGATCCGGGTCTTGGACGCCTTGGGCGCCAGACCGATCTCGGCCAGCATCGCCGTCAGGGCCGCGAGGGCGCCTTCAGCCTGCTGGCGACTCGCGCACATCACCACCAGGTCATCGGCGTAGCGGACCAGCCGTCCGTGGAGCCGTGCTTGCCACGCCCGGTCCAGCCGGTGCAGGTACACATTGCACAGCAGCGGGGAGATGACCCCTCCTTGGGGAGTGCCGGAAACCGCGCCGCGCACCACGCCGTCCTCCATGACCCCGACGCGCAGCATCGCGCGCAGGAGTTTGAGGACCCGGCGGTCACATGTCCGTTCCTCGATCGCTCGCATCAACCGGTCGTGTGGGATCGCCTCGAAACACGAGGCGATGTCCGTCTCCACCACCCAGCGCCGCCCCTGCCAAGCCTCGTCGATGAGCACCTGCAGAGCGTCGTGCGCCGAGCGCTTGGGCCGAAACCCGAAGCTGTCGGGCACGAAGTCGGCCTCAAAGATCGGCTCGATGACGATCTTTGCCGCCGCCTGCACTTGTGGGGCGCGCACGGCGGGAATCGAGAGCGGACGCTGCTCGGACGTGCCGGGCTTGGGTATCCACACCCGGCGGGCCGGAAGCGGCCGCCACTGCTCTCCCTTGATGTCTGCCGACAACTCTTCGAGCAGCCGGGAGACTCCGTATGCTTCCACATCGGCGATGGTGGTCCGGTCGATGCCGGATGCGCCCCGATTGGCGCGCACCTGCACCCACGCACGCTCCAAGATGTCCCTGCGATGGACCTTGTCGTAGAGCGCATGGAACCGTCGTTCGGGGTCGGCCTTGGCCGCCCGGTAAAGCGTCCGTTGCAGAGCTTGGACCTTGTCTTGCTCGGCGGGATTAGCCACGAGGGCACTCACCGGCCCTTTCCTGCGCTACAAGCGCGTCGACGAAGCAGCGGCCCTTCCCTCACCGGCGGTTGTGTTGTCCGTCCGGCTCAATCAGTACTCCGGCCGCCTCCGACGCCCTCCCGGCTTCCCACCCACTTCCCGGTTTTGGCCGGTTATAGGGTGCGACGCTTCCGGCGGTAGAGATCGCAGACCACCGGGCCGGGGAGGGCCTCCCCAGTTCCCGCCGCCACCTTCTGAACGTTCCGCGCCCCATACGCCGGGGAGTCCTTCGCGGCTGCATGTCCAGGTTCTTCACCGCTTCCATGGCCTTCACCCTGATTCCCCGGGCTCGGCTCTCCCTGTTGCTCACCTTTGCAGGCGAGGCCCCTAACGACGCGGCAGGCTTCGCTTGATGCTACGGACCGCTCAGTCGCTCCCCCTGACAGGGCTCTTGACGCTGGGCTTCGACCCGACCCGTTTCCCGGTCGAGCCGCCAGCCTGCTACCGGGCCTCCTGACAGCTACCCGGACCGGACGTCCACCGGCAGGCGACGACGAGCTTGTCCTTGCCAGATCACCCGAAGGCCGTCCCCTCCAACCGTCTGGGCGGCCGGAAGCTCGAGACCAGTAGCGCGCTGGTACCGAGCAGACGTAGGGGTCGCGTCTTGGACTGGGCGCCGGAGGTGGTCGCAATATGCGACCACCTCGGCCGTTTGAGGCGGGAAGGCGAGGGATCTTCATGTCGAGGTCTCCTTTTCGTTCGAATGGCACACCTTCCGAACTACCTCGTCTTCGGAAGCCCCGCGCGACATCGGCGGACTGGAACCCGATGGCCTCTTGCCCCTTCGGACAGGTCGGTTTGCCCGTTGGTACATGGACCGTGCCCCTAGATAGGCGCGAAGATGTTCGACACTACCCGGTTGACACGACCTTGACTAGCCCCACTCCGCGATGGTAATAAATAATAAGTATTGTTAGCGCGGGAGGAGACTGTGGCCAAGTACAAGGTTGCCAACATATCGATGCCGGCAGAGCTCTTTGGGCAGGCGGACCGTTTGGCCAAAGCGGAGAACCGGACGCGCAGCGAGCTGTACCGCGAGGCGATGAGGCAGTACATCGAGGCGAAGCGGTTCCAGAAGCTGCAGCGGGAGACTGCCGAGCGGGCGCGGAAGCTGGGCATTACGTCCGAAGAGGATATCGAGCGGATCATCAATGAAGTTCGGCGGCAAGCGGAGACAGAGAAAGCGAGTGGTCTGTGACACCAACATCCTCGTGTGGGCGTTTGTCTTTCCCGCCGGAAGCCCCGAGCAGGTCGTGCGCCTAGCGCGACTCGGGCAAGTCGAGATGTTCCTATCCCCGCCCATCCTGGAAGAGTTGGCCCGGGTCTTGAGGCAGAAGTTCGGCTACACGCAGCCGGAGGTCCGGCAGCGCGTGAGCTCTCTGCGCAGCCTTGCCCAGGTTGTCGATCCCCGGTTCAGCGTGACAGCCATCCACGCAGATGAGCCGGACAATCGAATCCTCGAATGCGCGCTCGAGGCCCGAGCCGACTTCATCGTCTCAGGCGACAAGCACCTGCTGACGCTCCCCGAGTTCGAAGGCATCCCGGTTGTGAAGGCCGCCGAGATTGTCAGGTTTCTGACGGGTGGGCTTGATCTCTAGTGGAACTCACAGCTGCGAGTCTGGCGCCACGACCGGCTACATCCCCCTCAGCGCCACGTAGAGCTCGTACATGCCGTGAGTGTCGGTGCCGCAGTACTCCCGCAGGTCGGCCAGCACCTGCGCCTTCTCCTCTCCTGAGAGCGCGCCCGCGACGATCGCGCCGTAGAGGCGCATGGCGGCCGTGCCGTCGGCAACGCCCAAGTCCCCATACCTGTCCCCGACCAGCGCCGGCAGGACGTACTTGATCGACGTCTTGCCATGGAAGCCGGGGTGATCGAGGTGCGTCTTCACGACCTTCTCCAGGTCGAAGGGCTTCTCCTGCGCTTCCGCGATGGCGCCGGCGTGCTCCGGGAAATCCCGGGCGAGCTCGTTCAGCCGGGACTTCTCAAAGGATGAGTAGACGACGATGCTCCCGGCACCCCGGACCGCGGCCAGCAGCGTCTCCACAAAGTGCGGGCGCGGATCCGTCTCTCCATCGAACAGGAACTCCAGGTGCTCCAGGCTGCCGTCTTCGTCGTCCAGGACGTGGTCCGACCACTGGAACGGTATCTGCTGGTAGGGACGCGTGCCCGGATATATCGGGAGGGCGGGCATGAAAGTCTCGAAGTCCACGAAGTGGATGGGGTGCCGCAGGGTGGCAAAGGAGTCCGCTACGGAGCCTACTACGCTGGGCTTCCCGGCCGCTATCACGTCGCGCACCTTGCGCTGGATGGGGGTGAGCCCGGGGTGGCCGGCCGGGATGTCGCGGATGCAGACGATACAATCGTCCATCAGGGACTCGAACAGCCGGTCGCTGATGCGGGGAAGCTCCGTTATCGGGTACTCCGGCAGGAACGCGTGGCAGTGGCCGAAGAACGCGCACGTGTATGGCTTGTCGCAGCGCTTGCCGATCCGGACGTCCGGCTCCGAGCCGGCCAGCATCGCCTTCATGTCGGCCAGCAGGGCGGGGACCTCTCGCAGCCACGCGCGGGCCTTGTCCGTCATGTCGTCGGTCGCGAAGAGAGTCTCCAGGTCGTAGTCGCCGCCCGGATAGATGTAGTCCTTGTTCAGATGGAGCAGGTGCGCCCGGCGGATCTTCAGGCCCGCGCCCTCCAGCACGTAGAGCTGGATGGCCACGTCGCTCTCGTACTCCGGCTTGGCCTGGGTGGAGGATTTGACCTCGATGAGGTCAAAGGCGGCTGGTGCGCCGTCAGCTGGGTCGCCGGCGGGCGCATCGTCCACTCTGGCCAGCACGTCTACCCTAACCAGCACGCCATCGTGCTGGAACGCCGCCTCGAAGATGGCCGGGGCGCCCGAATCCAGCGCCGCCCGCGTCTCTTCCAGCGCCAGGCGGGTCTGGGTGTGGTCGGCCTCTATCAGCACGCCTCCGTGGAAGCGCTCCCGGGCCAGTGCCCCCACTTGATTACCGGTGTCGAAGACGGCCTGCTGCGCCTCTGTGATCTCGTCGGCAAGCTCATTCCGGAAGCACTTGAGGTAGAGGGCCTTCGGGCACTGCAGGCCCAGCTGGAACCGGGACTTGGATAGGCGAGAGCTACTTCTCATCTGTCTGGCTCCTTTCGCGGGACCGTTTTCGCACCCATTGTATTCCAGGCCGAGGACAGTTCTCCGGCCTATCTCAGCACCCTTCGCCTCTTGCCCCTTCGGACAGGTCGATTTGCCCGTTCGTACATGTCCGCGACAGGAGGCCGCTGCTAATCTGGCGCCATGACGCGTCAGAAGGCGGGCAAATGCTTGTCGCCAGGGAAGCCTTCGGTGTCGGCCTTACGGTCGGCCGAGGGGGGAGGTGACAAGATGACTGAGTTCGAGAACCACCGGCCGGGGCCGGATGAGGAAGTGGTCGGTCGGAGTCATGGTAGACTGAATCCAAGGAAGGGCAGGGGGCGCAGGAGGCGACTCTCCGTGGCGACAGAGATCATCTTCCTCGTTGAGGGGTCGGCGGACGGCGGCTACACCGCCCGGGCGCTGGACCACTCCATCTTCACCGAGGCCGACTCAATCGAAGAGCTGAAGGACGCCGTGCGGGACGCCGTGAAATGCCACTTCACCGAAGAGGCGGCGCCCCAGGTGGTCCGGCTGCATCACGTGAAGGACGAAGTCATCGCCCTGTGAGGCTCCCCCGCGACCTCGGCGGGCTGGAGCTCGCGAAGCTCCTTGCCGCTGTCGGCTACCGGACCACCCGGCAATCCGGAAGCCACACCAGGCTCACTCGGGCCGAAGACGACCGCTCCCATCACATCACTATCCCCAATCACGAACCACTCAAGACCGGCACGCTGAACAGCATCCTGCTGGACATAGCGCGCGAACTCCAGATGGAGAAGGGCACCCTCGCCAGGCGGCTGTTCGGCGAGCGCTACCGAGGCATCTACTTCACCTGCAGCCAGCGGCGGACGCTTTCGCCGAAGCTGTGGGCGCCGTCCGAGGAGAGCACGACGCGCAGGCGGTAGGTGCCGTACGACGTGGGACGCCAGGCGCCCGAGAACCGGCCGTAGCGGTTGATGGTGGCATAGGCGACCGTTTTCCAGGTGCCGGCGGTCGTGGACCAGCCGCCCGGCGTGCTGAGGCGCTGGAGGGCGACCCGTCGGCCGCGGTGGGTCGGCGAAACTGAGCCCCGGAAGGTAAAGCGCGCGTTGCGGGCTACGCTTGAAGCCGAGCTGAACCACTTGACCTTGTGCCGCACGCGCACGCTGGCCGTCCGCGACGAGGCGCCGTGGTCCGTGTCCCCCGCATAGTACACCTTGAACGTCCCGTTCTTCGTCGGCCGGAACGTCTTGCCGTAGACGGTCCCGCCCACCACGCCGACGCTTCCCAGATAGCTCCAGCGCCGGGAGCCGGACGGCCGGAAGTACGTCTTCACGCGGGCGCCGGGATGCGCCGGGTCCAGCTCGCCGAGGACAGTGAGGCTCCCGCCGTATGTGACGTAGGCGATGCCGCTGGAGGCCGGGCCGGTGGTGAATTCAGGCGATGCGCCCCCGACAGTCAGGCGTGAGCCGGCCTTGGGCACGGTGAACGACCTGGTGGCGATAACGTCGTTGCTGGCCGAATCGATCCGGTGCGACCAAGTCTCATGGGCCGCCCAGAACCCTGACGAGCTGAAGGTGGCGACCTGAGTGGCCGTAGTGTTGTCCGTGTTGCGCACTCGAATGGTCACCTCAGCCGCTGTGGCCGTCGAGGGCATCGCCAAGTAGATGAGAGGTCCGGCGGCGGTGCCCACTTCGCCGGCCACCGGGGTCTCATCGCCGGCGCCGGCCGTCGCGCCGGTGGTCTGGATCGGGATCTGGTACGAGAAGTCCCGGGCCGCGGCCGATTCATAGTCCACATCTACGACCGCCCGCAGGCTGGTCACGTCAGCGCCGCTCGTCGTCTTGGCATCCAGGGCGATGGCCGTGCCCGGCTGGGGTGGAGGCTCCTCACGCGTCGGGCGCGAGGCCTCGGCGAGCTGCCCGATGGGCTCGGTGGCGTCCCGGGTCAGGTCGCCGTCCAGGTCGGCGTAGGCGCCGTGGCTAAGGAAGATACTGTTCACCTGCGCGTCCATGATCGTGGCGTCCGGCAGCGCGATGAGCGCGTCGTAGACATCGTGCAGGTTCTCGCGATATGGAGCCAGCACCCACCAAACGGGAAGCGACACGGCTGCCGTTTCGTCGTCTGGGCCACTGGGATACGTGGCGGCGCCGTCATACACGTCCCACAGGATTCGCGCGACCACGATTTCTTCCTGGACGGTGCCGCGGTTCCGGACGTAGTCTTCATTGAGCTCCAGGTCGAAGTGGCCGCCGACGCACTCGTAGATCCAGGACCGGGTCTCGCCGTTGGACGCGTCCGTCGCGTAGCCGCGGGTCTTCATGACCGACGGGAAGAACTCCGCCAAGCCCTCGATCAGGCTGTCGGAGGTGCAGTGGTTGTTCCAGCCGCTGTGGTTCCCGTCGATGTAGGCTCCCGAGGGGTTCTGGTGCCACGGCCACGGTGAAGCCGCGCCGACGTCCTCCCAGATGTCGGCCTGGGCGTGATGGGCGAACTCATGCCACTCGCGGTTGGTCGGGCGGTTGACGTGGTTGTAAGGGATGCGGCCGTCCGGGATGTGGATGTCGTGGTTGCCGGACCAGAAGTTCTCGTGATAGGCGGAGCTGCCGCTCTCGTCGACGATGATGTCCTCAGGGAGCGAGTGGTCGAGCGTCTGCCCCAAGTCACCCGTCCAGAAATCGAAGGCCTGGCTGGTGTGGTGGTAGACGGCGGCAAACTGATCCAGCCGGGAGATGTTGCTCCACGACGGGCCCAACTTGGGTGGGCTCACGTTTTCCATACCCATCCCCCGGGTCGCCACGCCGAATTCGAAATCCCGGGTGATATCGCCGTCGATGCCGGCATCGCCCACCGTGAAGCTGCGCGATAGGGAGATGGGCTGGGTCTAACCCTTGTGCAGGATGCGGAAGTCCGAGGGGTCGGTCTTGTGGTTCTGCAGGTACACGCGCACGGTGAAGGCCTGTTCCGTCGTCATCTCCAGTGGGTCGAAGATGTACTGCCCGCCCGAGTCGGTCACCGTCGTGTCGGGAGTCTCGGAGTCTCGGAAGAGCCGCACCCGCAGGTCTTCCAGCTCGTGGCCGTGCCCGTCGGTCACACGGCCCTTCACGCTGCTGAAGAACGTGGTCCGGGCGGTCGCGGTGTTCGAGAAACTTGACCAGTTCGGTACCTCATCGGCGGTCTTCAACGCGAAGTAGAGCCGGCTGTTGGGCGGCAGCCCGGTGACCGTGAGCGATTCGTCTTCTGTCGCGCCTTTGGGGAGCGGCTCGCCGCGGACCAGCGACGATGAGCCCCAGTTGGCCGGGGTGATCGGCTCGGTGTTGTAGCGGATGTCATAGGCGCTCGCGCGGCCGGTCTCGTCGTCACCCGGGGCGGTCCAATTCAGGCGCACGCGGCTCCAGTCCAGCGCGGTGGCCGTCAGATCCGTTGTGCCGGCGGGGGGCGTGGTGTCGTCGGGCACGCCGGGGCCGCCGATGGCGTACATGCGGCCGTTGAAGTTGCCGGCGTAGATGGTGCCGCTCGCGTCTATCGAGGGCGAGGATGCGAAGGCCCAGTCGCGATGGAAGGGCCACTTGAGCGTGCCGTCCGGGTGGATGGCATAGAGGGTGTCGCCGCAGCCTACGTAGATGGTGCCGGCGGCGTCGACGGTCGGCGATGAGAAAGCCGTGCTACCGCCGTCGAAGGCCCACTTGCGGGTGCCGTCTGGCTTGATCGCGTGGAGCTTCCCGTCCTGGCTGCCCACGTAGATAGTCCCATCCGCGGCCAGGGCAGGGGAGGAGCGGACCATCCCACCGGTCTGGTAGACCCATTTGCGCGTGCCGTCATTGGCGTACGCGTAGAGGGAATCGCCCGAGCCCACATAGATGGTGCCGCCGGGCGCCACGGCCGGCGACGAGTCGCCATAGTAGCCGGTCGTCCGCTTCCACTTGAGCGTGCCGGAGGGGTTAACGGCGTAGAGGTCTCCCGGCTCGGTGGTGAAGATGATGCTCCCGTCGATGCCCAGGGCCGGCGAGGATCTGATTCCGCCGTTGGCCGCGAAGGCCCACTTGGTGAGGCCGGTGTTCAGACTGATGGCGTGCAGTCGCTGGTCCGCGGAGCCGAAGTAGAGGACGTTGGCGGTCGATATCATCGGCGAGGAGAGGATCTCCCCTCCGGTGGAGTACTTCCGTTTCAGCGTGCCGTCGGGGTTGATGGCGTACATCGTCTCGTCATAGCTGCCGGCGTAGACGGTGCCGGAGGCGTCGATGGCCGGCGAGCAGGTCACGAAGTGGCTGGTGGTGTAGGCCCAGTGCAGCGTGCCGTTCGGCCAGAGCGCGTAGATCTTGGTGTCGTTGCTGCCGAAGTAGACTTGGCCGTCCGGGCCGATGGCCGGCGAGGAGTGGACGTAGTCGTCGGTGACGAAGGACCACTTCTGCGTGTTGCTGTCGGTGCCGACGTAGGGACTGCGACGGGTGTGCCGGGCGTCGTGGCCGAACATCGGCCAGGCGCTGTCGGCCAATGCCGCGTGGGCGGGCGCGGGCCGGGCGGCGAGAGATAGCGCAAGCGCCGCCCCGCAGACGAGCAGCGCCGAACAACACAACGTTCGTAACGAGATGGCACGGCGCATTGGCATGGCAGACCCCCACAGCACAGCCCATCGACCACCGAGAGCGGTGGCTCCCGACTACCATCTTACAGGCGCCAACTACCCACAGCAACAGGAGTGCGCCTGCCCCCTGGGACATGCACGGTTCTGAGCATGTACGATCCTGAGCATGTACGATCTCTCCGGTACCCACTAATGCTTGAACGGGCCGGCGGCGTGAGTCCGGCCGGGGCGGGCGGAGTCGAACCCCAGTGGCAGGAAACCGCTCTCTCGGCGTGGAATGTATATGTAGCAAGGCCGGTGCCGGGGCGAAGACTGAACCCCAAGGAGGGGATGGTCATGAAGTCGCGCCTGTACCTACGGCTCCTGCTTCTCATCGCGATCAGCTTCGCCACTGTGTCACTCCTCATCTACTTCACCGGTCGTCCCGAGGTATGGTGGAGCCTCTACCTGCTCCCGGTGTTGCTCTCCGCATATGCCTACGGCGTCACCGGAGGATCGGTCGTCGCGCTCGCCGGCGTGGCCGCCGCGTTGGGGCTGGCCAGCGTCCCGGCCTGGAGCTACCGGGTTCCGCCCGAGCTCCTCTCGCAACTGGTGACAGGCGGCGCGGTGCTTACCACCGGCGGGGTCGCCTTCGGGTGGATCAGCCGGTCCCAGCGCGAGCTGGAGCGGCGCGCGGACGAGGTCTCCATCCACGACGAGCTGACCCACGCCCATAGCCGGAACTACTTCGAGGACCGTCTCGACGAGGAGATCTCGCGGGCCGGTCGCTACGACATGCCGCTGGCGGTACTGGCCGTGGACGTCGATGGCCTCAAGGGATTCAACCGCACGTTCGGACGGGTCAAGGGGGACCTCCTGCTGGCGCGCCTGGCCAAGATCCTCCAGGGATGCGTGCGCGATATAGACATCGTCGCCCGGTACGGCGGCGAGGAGTTCCTCGTGCTGCTACCGAATGTCCGCCGCGATGCCGAGATAATCGCCGAACGCATCCGCCGCACGGTCGCCGAGACGGAGTTCGAAGGCGACGAAGTCGACCCGGCCGTCAAGGCGACGGTGAGCGTCGGCGTGGCCTACTACCCGGCCGACGCCATCGACGGGCGAGAGCTCGTGGCGAAGTCCGAGAAGGCAGTCGCTCGGGCCAAGGGACTGGGCCGCAACAAAGTGGCGATGTGAACCTAGCGGTTCGCCGCCACCAGCAGCACCGCCGTAACCGCTGAGATGAACGAGACCAACAGGACGTTCAGGCTCATGTCTCGGCTGTAGCGCCGGATGGCAACTCGCGTGCGCTCCGTTTCCATCAGGCTGTACGAGAAGTCCCAGGGGACCCGCTCCTCCATCATGGCCGCCAGTGTCCCGCGCGCCATAGCTCCCACCCAGGCCTTCACCTCGTTCAGCAGTTCCATAACGTCCTGATTGGAGGCGGCCAGCCTCTCCCTGGTAACCAGGCAACTTGTACGCGCTTCGAGCGCGGTTCCGACGTGCCACGTGGCCATCTCCGCCGGAACTTCCGCCGGGGCCTCGGCGGCCTTCAGTTCCTCGACAAGGCCCCGCAGCGCTTCGGCAAAACCCTCGCTCTGATGCAAGGCGGCCGCCGCCTCAGCAAGCTGCTCGGACGGAACGACCCTTCCCTCTCGGGCCCAGACGCCGGCGGCCTTCACGACGGCTTCCCTGGTCTCGCGCATCCTCTCCTCAGCCCGGCCGAAGGCGTCCACGATCAGCTCCGGCGGCGCCTCCGCCACTGCCTCCCGGACGTCCGCCATCCGGCGCGCGCACAACTCCCCGGCCATGGTGTACGCGTTGCGCCGGATGGCGTCCAAACGAAGCTGGCGGGTCGCCGGGGAGAGCCTCCGGCGACGCAGCGCCTCCAGGTTGCCCTTCACGGCCGCTTCCACCATGCGGAAGCTCTCCATATTCAGAGCGTCCTCCAAACGGCAGGCCAACTCGAACTCGCGCAACACGGGAGCGCCGAAAAGCAGAGTGAGCATCGGCCGCCGGTAGCGCCGCTTCTCGAGCTCGATCATCCGCGTGAGCCTACTGAAGAAGGAGATGCTGAAGCGTCGGTAGCGCCTGCCGACTAATGTTCTAGTGGACCCGTACCAGGCCAAGGACCGCGAGAGGAGCACGCCGAAGGAGCCCGCGACGGCCCGATATGCGACGCCGACCGCCCGGGCCGCCGGCACAATCTGGTCCGCCACCTTCAGGTACCAGTAGTCGACGCCGAACCAGGCCGGGAAATGGATGTGGAACAGGCCGAACCGCACGCCGACGACGAAGACGCCGACGCCGACGGCCAGCGACGGAACCAGCGCCTGCAGGTTATGAAGCGTGAAGATGGGTGAAGCGGCCAGGCGCTCGGTTGCCAGCGCCCAGCCTTCGGCGGCCGGGACGAGGAAGCCGCTCGTCATCAGCCCCGGGAAGACGCCCAGGAGGACGATCGGCACGGCTATCAGGTACATCGCCACCAGCATGATCGCCGGCGCCTCTTTGACGCCGTCGAATCGCTCATCGCGCTTCCCCAGGAAAGTGAAGATGATGAGCTTCATGAAGGAGCCCAACGTGCCGCCGCCGGTGATGATGAAGATGATCTCCGCCCACCGGAGCGACACCAGCTCGCGGTGCTCGAACGCCTCGACGATGGCGTGGTGGAGAAGCGTCTTGCTGGCGAAGCCGTTGAGCGGCGGGATGCCGCTGATGGCCAGCGCGGCGACCAGCGTGCAGAGGAACGTGATCGGCATCTTGCGCCACAGCCCGCCCAGCTTGTACATATTGAGCTCGCCGGTCCGGAAGAAGACCGCGCCGACACCCAGGAAGAGCAGGCCTTTGAAGAGCGCGTGGTTGACCACGTGGAACATGCTGGCACCGAACGCGAGTCCGCCCTCCTCGGCCAGGTAGGCGCCGCAGCCGGCCCCCATCAGGATGTAGCCCATCTGGCTGATGCTGTGGTAGGCGAGCATCCGCTTCGAGTTCTCCTGGAGGAGCGCCATCACGACGCCCAGGAACATGGTGACGACACCTACCCAGATGAGCCAATAGCCGATTGTTGACGTCGTCAGCCACGCCCCCACTGCCGCGGCTGCCTCCCCCGCGGCTCCGGCCGCATGCGCGACGCCTTCGGCGGCCCCGGCGGCCCCGGCAGCCTCGCCCTCGGCGCCGATCGGCGGACGCATGATCGTCGCGCCGACCCGGATGATGCCGTACGCCCCCGCCTTGATCATGACGCCGGACAGCAGCGCGCTGGCCGGCGACGGCGCCACCGGGTGGGCGTCCGGCAGCCAGGTGTGCACCGGGATCATGCCGGCCTTCACACCGAAGCCGAGGATCATCAACCCGGCGATAAGATAGCGTGTGGGGGCTGCGACCCGGGCCAGGAGCTGGAGTGCCGGCGCGATCGACCAGCTGCCGGCGTAGTGAGCCAGAAGCAGCGTCCCGGCCAGCAGGCACAGCCCCCCCACGATGGCCATCCAGATGAACTTGGCCCCGGCCGCGAACGCGTCAGGCGTCTCGGCGTGGATGACCACGTAGTAGCCGAGCAGCCCGAGGGCCTCGAAGAACATGAAGAGCGTCATGAGGTCCCCGGCCAGCACGACGCCCAGATTCATCGACAGCAGGAAGAGCAGGAAGCCGTAGAAGCGCTGCTGTTTGTGCTCGTGCCTCATGTAGCCGACCGCGTAGAGCGTCGCCGCGAACCACATGAAGGCCGTGAAGCCGGCAAAGAGCAGCCCCATCGGGTCGACGCGGAAGGTGACAGACAGCATCAGCGGCAGCACGGCCGTCAGCACCTCGTGGCGGCCGATGACGGCCGGGAACATGGCGGCCACCGGCAGCATCGTCAGCGCCGTCGTCGCGACCGCCAGCGACTCGCGTATGCGCGCCGACCGCCGCCCCAGCCACACCAAGAGGACAGTCCCCACCATCGGCACGGCGACAGCCGCGACCGGCAGGTACGATGCCCGCGTGACTACCTCGACAACCGCCTGCTCCACCGTCGGCTGCATCGTCCCCCCCTACTTCAGCAGCGCGCCCAGCGCCACCCGGATCAGTGACAGAGGCAGCCCATTGGTCGCCGCCCCCAGCCCCAAGAGGAGCGTGTAGGCCGTCGCGACCAGAATGGGCGCCAGCATCGTCCAGGGCGCTTCCGAACCCAGCGCGGCGTGTGCTTCCGCCACCGGCTCGCCCCCGTCGTGCACCGTCGCCGGGCGGTGGGCGGCCCCTGCATCGGCCGCGCCCGTCGCTTCACCCTCGGGCTCTCTGAAGAAGGCTGTGTACACAACAGGCAAGAAGTACGCGGCGCCGAGAAGCGACGAGAGCAGGAGCACGACGATGTACAACGGCTGGCCCGCCTGCAGGGCGCCCACGCCCAGGAACCACTTGCTGATGAAGCCGGAGAGCGGCGGCGTGCCGATCATCGCCAGCGCGGCAATCGAGAAGCAGACCATCGTTATCGGCAGACGCCGCGCGATGCCGGCCATCTCACTCACCCGCCGCTTGCCCGTCTTCTTGATGATCACGCCGGCGCAGAAGAACAGCGCCCCTTTCATGAACGCGTGGTTGGCCAGGTGCAGCAGGCCGCCCAGCGCCGACTGCGGGGTGAGCAAGATGAGGCCGAGCATGATGTAGCCCATCTGGCCGATGGTGGAGTAGGCCAACCGGCGCTTGAGGTCGTCCTGATCCAGCGCCATCAGCGACGCGACGATGATGGTGAACGAGACGACCAGCGCAAACGGAGTCGCCACCCCCAGGTGGCGGATGAGCTGGGCGCCGAAGACGTTCAGCACGACGCGCGTCAGCCCGAAGGTCCCGGCCGCCACCATCACCCCGGAGAGCAGCGCGCTGATGGGCGCCGGGGCCGCCGGGTGCGCGTCCGGCACCCAGCCGTGCAGCGGCATGATGGCCGCCTTCACGCCGAACCCCAGCACGAAGATCCAGAAGAGGGTCCGGAGAGTCGTCGGGTCCGTCCAAGGCAGGATGCCCGTCTGGCGGAGCGTCTGCGAGCCGGCCAGGTAGAACGTCAGCACGATCCCGAACAGCACAAAGGTGCCGCCGATCAGGATATAGATGATGTACTTCTTGGCCGCCGCGATCGCCTCGGGCGTCTCCTCGTGCGCGATCAAGGGATAAGTGCTGATCGAGAAGAGCTCGTAGAAGATGAACAGGGTGAGCAGGTTTCCGGCGAAGGCCACCCCCAGCGTCCAGGCCAGACAAAGCAGCATGAAGCCATAGTAGCGGGTGAGTGCATGCTCGCCCTTCATATAGCCCAACGAGTAGACGGCCGCCAGGAGCCAGAGCGTGGCCACCGCCAGTCCGAAGAAGAGGCCCAGCTGGTCCACGCGGAAGGCCATCCACAGGGAGTGCACGGTCCGGCCATGCAGGACGATCGGCGGCGTCATCCGGATCAGGTGGCTCGTGTAGACGGTCCCGCCCAGCGAGGAGGGCAGCATGTACAGCAGGGCCAGGAACGCGCCCCCGGAGGCACCGAGGGCCAGCCACTCGCGGGCCCCCCGAAGGCGGTGCGCAAGGACCGGCACCAGCAGAGCACAGACAAGCACGGCGCCGATCACGAGCGGCGGAAACGCGGATACTCTGGCAACAATCATCATCCAGACCCCCTCACATCCCGAAGACGTACTTCACGGCTGCCAGCGCCAGCGACACCGGCAGCCCCGGCACATAGGCGAACGTGCCCAGCGCGACCACGTACAACGCGCAGATGACGGCGGGGTAGAGCAGCGTGGCGCGCGCTTCCTTGACCTCGACCGGCCCCTCCAACGGCTCCTTGAAGTAGGCGATGTAGATGATGGGAAGCCAGTATGAGGCGTTCAGGAGCGCGCTCACCAGGATGACGCCGACGAAGATCCACCGCCCGGCCTGCAGCGCACCCAGGCAGAGGTACCACTTGGTGATGAAGCCGGCCAAGAGCGGAATGCCGATCATGCCGAGCGACGCCACGGTGAAACAGGCCATGGTGACGGGCATCTGGTGGCCGATGCCCTGCATCTCGCTGATATTGCGCTTGCCGGTCGTGCGCTCGATCGCCCCGGCCACGAAGAACAGGGTGATCTTCTGAAAGGCCTGGTTGGCGATGTGCAGGATGCTCGCGACCGCCGCGTACGGCGTGAGCAACGCCGCCCCGAGCACGATGTACGACATCTGGCTGACCGTCGAGTAGGCCAGCCGTTTCTTCAGGTTGTCCTGGACAAGCGCCATCAACGATCCGGCGATGATGGTGAACGCGGCCACGTATGTCAGCACCTCGGGCCCGGCCATCTGCCTCATCACCGACACTCCGAACACGTTGTAGATGACGCGCTGAATGCCGAACGCCCCGGCCTTGACCACCGCGACCGCGTGCAGCAGAGCGGTCACCGGCGTCGGGGCGACCATCGCGGACGGCAGCCAGCTGTGGAGCGGGATGATGGCGGCTTTGACGCCGAACCCGATGATGTAGAGGGCAAAGAGCAGGTTCAGCGTCCCCAGGCCGTGCTTCATCGAGAGTATCCCGGTGTTGTCCAGGGTGAGCGTCCCGGAGAGGTAGAACGTCATAGCTATCGAGAAGAGCAGCACGGCGCCCCCCGAGAGCGTGTAGACGAGGTACTTGCGTCCGGCGGCGAACGCCTGCGGCGTCTCCTCGTGGATGACCAGCGGATAGGTGCAGATGGTCAGCATCTCGTAGAAGACGAAGAGCGTCAGCAGGTTGCCGGCATAGGCTATCCCGACCGTCGTCGATACACAGAGAGCGAAGAACCCGAAGAAGCGCACCCGGGCGTGGTCGCCCTCCATGTAGCCGATGGCGTAGATGGTGGTCAGTATCCACAGGCTCCCGGACACCAGCGAGAAGAACATTCCGAGAGCGTCCACGTGGAAGTCCAGGCTGATGCCGGGCGTGAGCGTGACGAGGTTTGTCGTGTAGACGACGCCCCGGAGCGCCCCGGGGAGCATCGAGAGGATGATGGCCAGCTTGATCACGCCGGCCGACAGGCTCCAGAAGCGCCGCCAGAAGACGCTGCGGCCGACCAGGAACACCAGGCCCGCGCAGGCCAGCGACACAGCCGGGGCCGCCACCGGCCTCCAGTCCACGACGTACACCTCTTCACCACCTCCGGTCAAGCGTCAGCCGAGCATCTTCTCCAGCGCTAGCCGAGCATCTTCTCCACCGCCGGTGCGATGAAGGTGAGCGGCACCCAGGCGAACACCCCCATGACCAGACACAGGCCCGCCAGCGTGATGATGGGAATCAGCATCGAGAGAGGCGCCTCGGTCACCTGCGCCATCCGCTCGGCGTTCTCCGGCAGCGGCTCACGGAAGTAGGCGACGTTTATCACCTTCATGTAGTAGGCGAAGATGAGAAGCGCGCCGGCCAGGAGAGCGGCGGCGAAGTAGAACTTGCCCGCCTGCATGGCGCCCAGCGCGATGTACCACTTGCATATGAACCCGTTGGTCGGCGGGATGCCGACGATGGAGGCCGCCCCCACCGTCATGGCCCCCATCGTGAGCGGCATGCGCCGCCCGATCCCCCGGAGCTCGGAGAGCCTGCGCCAGCCGGTCTGATGGATGATCGCTCCGGCGCACAGGAAGAGCGTCACCTTGATGATGGCGTGGTTGAAGATGTGCACCATGCCGCCGATCATCCCGTACTGCGAGGCCAGCCCCAGCCCAAGAACGATGTAGCCGATGTTCGAGATGGTCGAGTAGGCGAGCATCATCTTGATGTCGTCCTGGAAGAACGCGAAGAACGCCCCCATGACGACCGAGATCATCCCCATCCACGCGAGCACCGCGAGCACCGACGAGATGTCGATGCGCCCGTGCAGCCGATAGACGGCCAAGAGCCGGATCATCCCGACGATCCCGATCTTCACCAGCACGCCGGAGAGGATCGCCGAGACCGGCGACGGCGCGCTCGCGTGGGCGTCGGGCAGCCAGATGTGGAGAGGGAAGAGCGCGGCCTTAACGCCGAAACCGACCATCGCCAGGGAGAAGGCCACCATCGCCGCGGTGACATACGGGGTCGTCTGCAGGCGCGCGCTCATGTCGGCCATGTTGAGCGTGCCGGTGATGAGGTAGAGCAGCGCCAGGGCGAACAGGAACCCGAGCGAGGATATGGCACCCAGGAGCAGGTACTTGAAGCCGGCCATCTCGGCCGCCCGCTCGCCGCTGATGGCCACCAACGCATAGCCGGACAGCGACAGTATCTCCAGGAAGACGAACATGTTGAACATGTCGCCGGTGATGACGAAGCCGACCATGCCGGCCGTGTTCAGCATGATCAGCGTGTAGAAGGTTGTTATCCGTCCCGGTTCGATCGCCTTCTCCGCGTAGCGCCTGGAGAAGATGACGATGAGGAACACCAGCCCGAGGACAGCCATGGAACTCGCGGCGACCTCGTCGAAGCGGATCTCTATCCCAAAGGGCGGGGGCCATCCGCCCACGTGGTAGCTGATCGGCCCCGATGCGAAGACGCGGACGACCAGCACGGCCGAGATGACGAAGGCCGCCAGCGTCGCGGCTGCGGCGAGCGGCTGGCACCAGGCGCGGCGGTAGACGCCGACAATCGGCATGATCGCCGCTGTCAGAAGCGGCACGACCACCAACAGAACGGGCAGATGTCGGCCCATGCTCCCCTCGCTCGACTGTCACTTGCCGTTGCCTACTCGACTTCTTTGAGCTTCTCCGAATCCAGCGTGCCGCAGTGCTCGTAGATGCGCACCATCAACGCCAGCGCCAGCGCCGTCGTGCTGACCGAGACCACGATGCCGGTCAGGATGAGCGCCTGGGGCAGCGGGTTCACGAACTGCGCCCCGGGCGGCGCCGGCAGGATCGGGACCCGGCCACCGCGGACGGCCCCACCCGACACCACGAGCAGGAACACCGAACTCTCCATGATGTTCAGTCCGATGAACTTCTTGATGAGGTTGCGTTTGGCGACGGTGATGTAGAGCCCGATCATGAACAGAATGACGGCCGCCGTGTAGTTGAAGTTGACCGCTAGGCGCGCCACCCAGGCCATCATGGCGACTCCTCCCCGGCCGTCGGCTCTTCGCGCTGCAGCGCGAAGAAGACGGAGGTGAGCACCGCCGCCCCTCCGAGCCCGATGCCCACCTCCAGGGTATCCAGCAGGATCTTGGCGACCAGCGCACGATAGGCCGGCGGCACGGCGGCCGGCATGAAGGTCAGATAGTCGGCGCCGAGCGCTATCCCAGTGAGCCCAACCGCGATGAACGATATGGGCGCGATACTCTCCACCAGCACCCGGCGCTCCCACGGCAGGCGGCCCAGACTGTACGAGTACCCGAAGACGACGGTGAAGACGATGAAGCTCGCGCCGATCACCGTCCCGCCCTGGAATCCGCCGCCCGGCGAGGACGTCCCGAAGGCGATGATGTAGGCGGCAAAGAGCAGGATGAACGGGACGAGCAGGCGGACAACGGTGTAGACGACCACGCTCACGCCGACCCCGGAGCGGTCCAGGAGGCTGAAGCTGGTCCGGCGGTCCTCCCGGCCCATCGCCGCCAGGACGCCGCAGAGCGCCGTGAAGATGACCGTGACCTCCCCCATCGTATCGTAGCCGCGGTAGTTCAGTACGATGGAGGTGACGATGTTCTCGGTCGCCGACTCCTCGAGACCCTTGGCCAGATAGCGCGGGACCACGTGGGTCATCGCCGGGCTGTCCGCCGCCCCGAAGGTCGGCAGGTCCGCCACCGCCATCAGCAGCACGACGGCCACCAGCGCCAGGCCTGTCCACAGCGCGAACGCCTTCAATCCTCTTCCCTCCGCGTCGTCTTGCTGATGGTGACGATGAAGAGCACGGTGGTGACGCCGGCGCCGACCGCGGCCTCCGTCAGGGCCAGGTCGGGCGCCGAAAGCAGCTGCCAGACGATGGACATGACGAGGCTCCACAGCGAGAACACGAGCGCGGCGGCCAGGAGGTCTTTCAGGCGCACGACAACCAGTGCCGTCGCGATCAAGAACAGCAGCAGCACGATATCCAGTCGCCAGATCACGTCAGCACCTCTCTACGACAGCGGCTCCTCCGCCGGCCGTCCCTGCGACGGCGGCCCTTTCGCCGCGCCCCCCGCCTCGGGACCGCCCTCCTCGGGCAATACCCACGGCGCCAGCCCGCGCACGTAGGCCGCGCGAGAGATGGCGTGGCCGGCGGTGGGGCTCGACATGAGCACGAAGATCGCCATCACGATGAGCTTCCAGGTGTCAGGAGTGAACCCCTGATAGACGGCCAGAGACAGCAGGATGGAGCCGGCACCCAACGTGTCGCATTTCGTGGCGGCATGCGTGCGGCAGTAGAAGTCCGGCAGGCGCATGACCCCGACCGTCCCCACCAGGAAGAAGAACAGGCCGATCAGGGCCAGGACGATGCTCGCTATCTGGGTGACCAGCGCCACCGCCTCTCTCATCGCTCCCAGTCCCCCCGTATTTTGCCCGTCTCCATGTAGCGCGCGGCGATGGTCGTGACGATGAAGTTCAGCAGGGCGTAGACGAGCGCCACGTCCAGGTAGAGCGTCTGCCGGAAGATGAAGGCGATCAGCGCCAAGAGCACCAGCGTCTTGGTGCCGACGATGTTGACCGCGAGGATCCGGTCCGGCAGGGTCGGCCCGATGGCCGCCCGGTACAGGCACACGAAGGCGTTGGCCATGATGACCAGACCCAGGAACAGGTGGAAGCCGCTCATGAGATCCCCTCCGCCCGCGCCACGTCGTCCGCCGGCGCCGCATCCTCCCGGTAGACCCAGATGACCTGCTTCTGCAGAGTCTCAGCGAAGATGCCTTCGGCGAACTCCTCGGCCAGGCAGTGGATGGTGAACTCGTCGTCCCGCACGTCCACCGTGAGCGTTCCCGGGGTGAGGGTGATGGAGTTGGCCAGCGTGACCGTGGGCAAGTCGTCCTTCAAGAGGAAACGGAACTTGATGATGACCGGGCTGATGGGGAGGCCGGGGTCGAGTACCCGCTCGGCGACGTCGACGTTCGCCTTGACGATCTCCCAGACAAGGAAGGGGAAGTATAGAGCGAGACGCAGGAGCTGCCCGGGCGTCAGCCGGATAGATGCCAGATGATCTGCCAGAAGATACTCTGTCGCCGGCGCGACCAGCGCGCACAGCAACGCGCCGAGCGCGAGATTCACCACGGAGAGCTTCGGGTTCAGGGCAAACCAGAAGCCAAAGAGACCGGCTGCCAGGACAAGCGTTCTCGCCTTCACGAACGGCACCGCCCCTGTTCGTTTGAAGGCTGACGAGGGCCAGACGCAAAAAGGCCTGCCCCGACATGGATCGCGATTTCTCTGAAGTGCCCCCGAGAGCTCAGTGCACTTGATTGCCCGCCAGTATTATACACCCCTTCCGCGCCGACGTTCACTGGTTCATAATCAGATTGCAGAGGCGCCCTCGGGCGCGCTTGACAACCTTGCGGGCCTGTCGCGGATACGGCCGGCCCGTCGTTCGCAGTACCGGCGGGAGCCGCTTCTTGGCGGCTGAGAAGCCCGGCATGAACCGGGTGACCGTTCGAACCTGACGCGGCGCTCGAGAGAGCGTCTCTGGGTAATACCAGCGAAGGAATCGGGACAAGACGCGAGAGACACCGACCGCATCTCCCCGAGGTGCGGTTTGCTGTTTGGACGCGGACGACAGGAAGCGGGAGGTCGGAATGACACCATCGACAACGCCCGACCTGGCAGAGCAGGTCGCCGCCGGGTGGGACGCCATACGGGAGCAGCGGCCGCTCATCCATCACATCACCAACTTCGTCGTGATGAACGAGACGGCCAATGCGACGCTATGTATCGGCGCGCTGCCGGTCATGGCGCACGCGGTCGAGGAGGTCGAGGAGATGGTCGGCGCGGCCGGGGCGCTCGTGCTAAACATCGGGACCCTCACACCCGAGCTCGTCGACTCCATGATCGCCGCGGGGCGCAAGGCGAACGAGCTCGGCGTGCCCGTCATCCTTGACCCCGTGGGGGCAGGCGCAACCGTGCTCAGGACCGACGCGACCCGGCGCCTGACGACCGAGGTACATCCGGCCATCGTCCGGGGCAATGCGGCGGAGATCGCCACGCTGGGCGGCTACGGAGCGGAGATTCGCGGCGTCGAGTCGATGGGCGTGGCGGTGGATCCGAAGACGATCGCCCTCGAAACAGCTCGAAAGCTCGATGTGGTCGTCGCCGTCACAGGGGCGGCCGACGCTGTATGCGATGGATCGCGCACCTTCACGGTCGAGAATGGCCACCCGATCCTCGGAACAGTGACCGGCACTGGTTGCATGGCGACGACGGTGGTGGCCGGATTCGCGGCTGTCGAGCCCGACGCCGCGATGGCGGCGGCCGGCGGACTGGTCGCCTTCGGGCTGGCTGGGGAGCGGGCCGCCCAGACGGCAGCCGGTCCCGGATCCTTCCATGTGGCGCTATACGACGCCCTGGCCGCGCTCACAGCCGACGACATCAGGCAGGGTGCCCGAATCAACCTTGTGGGTCGATAGAGGACAGGCAGACCGTTGGACGTCTGATATGAAGGTGGAACGCAAGTTGACCGACTACTCGTTGTGCGTGATAACCGAGGACGTGCCGGAGCTGGGCCGCAGTCACGTCGATGTCGCCCGCGCGGCCATTCAAGGCGGAGCGACCGTCGTCCAGTTCCGCGAGAAGAACCTCACGCCTGCGGGCGAGGCCATGGCACGCGAGATCCGCCGCCTGACTACGGCGACGGGCGTCTGTTTCATCGTGAACGACTGCGTCGAGCTGGCCGCCGCGTGCGGCGCCGACGGCGTGCACGTCGGGCAGAGCGATCGATCCGCGCTGGAGGCTCGCCGCCTTCTGCGGACCGATGCGGTCATCGGAGTTTCGGCCACTTGCCTGGCCGAAGCCCTCGACATAGCAGGCGAGACAGAGGCGGCTGAGGCGCGGGAACCGGCCTCGCGCGGGGCCGACTACGTAGGCGTGGGCCCGATATTCCCGACGCCCAGCAAGCCCGATGCGGCCGCCCCCATCGGCCTCACCGGCCTCAGTGAGATACGCGCCCGCGTGCGTCTGCCGCTCGTCGCCATCGGCGGCATCACGGCGGACAACGCAGCCGATTGTGTGGCGGCCGGTGCCGACGGCGTCGCCGTAATATCGACCGTAACGCGCGCCCCGGACATGGCCGCCGTCACACGCGAGCTGGCCGAACTGGTACGACAGGCCCTCGCCGGGCGTGCCCCGGCCGCCCCGGCCGTCACGGCCGCCATGGGACCATCATCCGACAAGAGAGAGCAGGTACAGTCATGAGCACCGCCGACAAGACACTGATGGAGCGCGTCCAGGCCGGGGAGATCCCGTCCGAAGTCGGCGAGGTCGCCCGGGGCGAGAAGATCGACGAGGCCGCGCTCGCCCGCCTGATCGCCGATGGACTCGCGATCATCCCCCGGAGCAACGTCCGGCCCGGGACCAAGCCGGTCGGCATCGGCAAGGGCCTCAGCGTCAAGGTGAACGCCAACATCGGCACATCGGCCGACTACGCGTCGCCCGAGGAGGAGCTCGCCAAGCTTGAGACCGCAGTCGAGGCGGGCACGGACACCGTCATGGATCTCAGCACCGGCGGCGACATCGGGGCCATCCGGCACCGGCTCATCGACGCCTGCCACGTGCCTTTCGGGACCGTGCCCATCTACCAGGCGGCCGTAGAAGCGAGGGACAAGCGCGGCAGCATCCTCGAGATGACACCCGAGGACATGTTCGGGGCGGTCGAGTCGCACGCCCGCGATGGCGTCGACTTCATCACCGTCCACACCGGCGTCAATCTGGCCGCCCTGGAGGCGCTCCAGAGCGAGCCCCGCCTCGCCGGCGTGGTAAGCCGCGGCGGCGCGTTCCTCCTGGGGTGGATGGTCCACCATGGCCGCGAGAACCCCTTCTTCGAGGACTACGACCGGCTGCTCGAGATCGCGCGTCGCTATGAGATGACCTTGAGCCTGGGCGACGGAATGCGCCCCGGCGCCATCGCCGACGCAGGCGACGCCGCCCAGCTGACCGAGCTCCGCACGCTGGGCGACTTGGTCCTGCGCGCGCGCGAGGCGCACGTCCAGGTGATGGTGGAGGGGCCGGGCCACGTGCCGCTGAACGAAGTCGAGGCGCAGATCCGCATGGCTAAGGACATCTGCCACGGCGCGCCCCTCTACATCCTGGGGCCGCTCGTCACCGACATCGGCGCCGGGCACGACCACATCACCGGCGCCATCGGCGGCGCGTTGGCCGCCTACCTCGGTGCCGACTTCCTCTGCTACGTCACGCCGCGCGAACACCTGGGGCTGCCCACCCGCGACGACGTGCGCGAAGGCGTCATCGCCTTCCGGCTGGCGGCCCATGCGGCCGATGTCGCCCGCGGCGCTCCGGACGCGCTGGAGCGCGACCGCCAGATGTCGGCGGCCCGGCAGCGGCTCGACTGGGCGACCCAGATGGACTTGGCGCTGGACGGGCAGGCCGCCCGCCGCGAGTTCGAAGAGCGCCAGAAGTCGGCCGGCGCCGACAACCCGTGCACCATGTGCGGCGAGCTCTGCGCCATGAAGCTCGTGTCTGAATATCTGGGGCAAGACATAGCGGCTGAGGAATGCGGTGCGCATCAGTGAGCTCGGCGAGTTCAACCTCATAGACCGCCTCAAGCGGATCGTGGAAGAGGCGGATGCCGCAGCGCAAGCGGGCACCGGGACGCAGGCGGGCGCAGCGGGAGCGGACGACGCGGCCCAGGCGGCTGCCGGCGTGGTCGTCGGCATCGGCGATGACGCCGCCGTCCTCCAAACGGACGCCGGCCACCTGATGCTGCTCACAACCGACATAGCCGTCGAAGGCGTCCACTTCAGGCTCCACTATCCTTCCCCGTGGTCGCCACCCGCCGCCGACATCCCGGAGCTCATCGGCTACCGCATCATGGTCTCCAACGTGAGCGACATCGCCGCCATGGCCGGGGTCCCGAGGTTCGCCGTCGTCACGCTGACGGCGCCCCCCGAGCTGGACGTCGAGACGGTCGATGGCATCTACCGCGGCCTGGCCAGGGCCGGTCGCAAATATAGCGTCGAGATAGTCGGCGGTGACTGCAGTACCGGGGCCGATCTGGCGCTCGGTGTGGCCCTCGCCGGCACCGTCGAGCCGGATCTGCTCCGACGACGCTCGGACGCCCAGGCTGGCGATGTCATCCTGGTGACCGGCCCGGTCGGCGCTTCAGCGGCCGGCCTGGAGATACTGATGCGAGAGGCCGCGCTTCCGGCCGCGAAGCACTCGGACTCGCGGCTTGCGACCACCACAGATACTGATGCCACGGCCGAGCTCACCGATGAGATTGCGCGGCAGCTCATCGACTGCCACCTGGCGCCGCGTGCCCGCGTCGAGATCGCGCGCGCGGCCTCCCGGGCCGGCGCCCACGCGATGGAGGACGTGAGTGACGGTGTGGCCGCGGAAGTCCGTCACATCGCCGAGATGAGCGGCCTGTCCGCGACCATCGAGAGCCACCGCGTGCCCATCCACCCCATCGTCATCGCCTATGCGGCGCAGACGGGCGCAGACCCGCTGGACTTCGCGCTCGGCGGCGGCGAGGACTACGAGCTGGTCATCACCGCCCCACAGGATCGCCTCGAGGCTATCCAGGAAGCGATCCGCGACGCGGGTGGCTATCCAGCCGTCATCGGCCGCATGCATGAGGACGGCAAGCCGGGTGAGGTCGTGGTGGTCGATGCCGGCGGGAATCCACTGGCAGAGAGCGCCCGGGGATACGAGCACTTTCGGAATGGCCCCGGAGGAAATGCTCCATGAGGGTGCTGACGATCGCCGGCTCAGACCCGGCCGGGCAGGCCGGCATCCAGGCCGACCTCGCGGTGCTGCTGGAGCTGGGCGTCCAGCCCGCCACCGTAGTCACCGCCATCACCGCTCAGAACACGCGCGGTGTCTCCGCCGTGCAGTCCGTGCGGGCGGGCATGGTGGCCCGCCAAATCGACGCGGTGCTGGCCGACCGAACCGGCACCGGCCATAGCACCCGCGCGGAACGTGTCGACGCCATGAAGACAGGCATGCTGGCCACCCGGGCCATCGTCGAGACGGTCGCCGCGAAAATCGTCGAGCACAAGCTCCCCAACTTGGTAGTCGACCCCGTCCTCCGCGCTCACACCGGCCGGCGACTCCTCGCGACGGACGCTGTTCCCGTACTGAAGGAACGGCTGCTGCCCCTGGCGACCGTCATCACACCCAACATCCCGGAGGCGGAGACTCTGCTCGGCCACCGCATCGAAGACATGGACGCGGCCCGCGACGCGGTTCGTGAGTTCCGCGCCCTGGGCTGCCGATGGGCGCTGCTGAAGACCAGCCACCTGGCGAAACTCGTGGGTGCCCGCATCGTCGACCTTCTCTCCGACGGCCGACGCGTCGTGGACCTTCCGGCCAGGCGTCTGCCCGTCTCCGTCCATGGCACGGGGTGTGTGCTCTCGGCAGCCATCGCGGCCGGGCTGGCTCAGAAACATTCGGTGCCGGAAGCCGTCGCCACGGCGCACTGGTACGTCGCCCGCCGCCTACGAAGGTTGAGCCAAGAGGGCAGCAGCTAGACTCGAGAATCCCCGCCGGCAGCCCCCCACACGTATGCTGGTTGACAAAGACGGCCATCAGGGTTGACAACCTGGCCACTAAGGTTGACAATACCGTAGCCCGATGTTGACGACACTAGGAGCGACGGTATGGCTCGAGTACGGGTGCGCGGCGAGACGGTTCGACGCTACATCATCGAGCAAGTAGACAAACATCCTTCAGACCTCACGAAGCTGACAGCGGCTAAGTTCGGAATCACGCGGCAGGCGGTGAACAAGCACCTGCACAGACTCGTGGACGAGGGGGTGCTGATCCAGGAAGGCGCCACCCGGAACCGGTCATACAGGCTGGCGCCGCTGGTTCACTGGAACAGAGTCTACACGATCGACGGCGGCTTGGCGGAGGATCAACCCTGGAGGGAGGACATCGCCCCGTCTTTGGGGCAAATGCCGCAGAACGCCGTCGGCATATGGCAGTACGGCTTCACGGAGATGTTCAACAACGCCTTGGAGCACGCGGAGGGCACCCGGGTCGGAGTCGACTTCGAGAAGACCGCGGCGAGCACGCAGATCGTCGTCTACGACGACGGGATAGGGATCTTCAAGAAGATCCAGGCGGCGTTGGGCTTGCTCGACGAGCGGCATTCGGTTCTAGAACTCGCGAAGGGGAAATTCACGACCGATCCCGCCAACCATACCGGGGAAGGCATCTTCTTCAGTTCGAGGGTGTTCGACGACTTCGAGATCCTGTCGGGCGGAGTGTACTTCTCTCACAAGTTCGAGGACAGAGAAGACTGGATTCTCGAGAGGGACAGGTTCTCCTCCGGAACCGCCGTCTGGATGAGGCTGAGCAACCATACGTCGCGGACGGCAAAGCGGGTGTTCGACAGGTTCACAGAGGACGACGACTATGGATTCACGAAGACCGTCGTGCCGGTGAAGCTGGCCAAGTACGGCGACGACAACCTCGTATCACGGTCGCAGGCAAAGAGATTGCTCGCGAGAGTCGATCGGTTCAAGACCGTCGTGCTCGACTTCATTGGCGTCGACTCCCTCGGGCAGGCGTTCGCCGATGAGGTGTTCCGCGTGTTTCCCGCCCGGCATCCAGAAGTGACTCTGGTCGAGGTCCACGCGAACTCGGCCGTGAAGAGGATGATCAGCCGCGCGCGCAGCGCTGGTGGACTCTAGCCGACAAGTGAGCGGAGGAGTGCCGCCTCACCGGATAGTCGCAGGAAGCAGGAGACATGCCGTCGGGAGAGAAGTATCTTCAGGGAGAGACTCGCGGGGGCGAAGCACAACGCTAGGGGAAATCCATGCCGCATCGGGTGAGAACCGCCGGAGCCATATTCGTCTGCCTGCTGGCCTTCACGGTTGCCGGGTGCGGGCAACAACAAGGTGCCGTGCGCGTGAGCCCACGCGGCACCCCGGGGCAGCGCCCGGCCGCCGCGCGCACCACCAAGAACTCCCTCCGAGTAGCCGTCGGAGGCATGATCACCCCCAAGGAAGGACTGGCCTACTACAAACAGCTGGTCGACTACGTGGGGCGCGAGGTAGGAAGACCGGTGAGCTTCGTCCACAAGGAGAGCTACGCGGAAGTCAACTCTCTCGTCGAATCGCGGGGTGTCGACGTAGCCTTCGTCTGTAGTGGTCCATATGCGCAGGGACACGACGAGTTCGGGATGGAACTCCTGGTGGCGCCGCAGGTGAACGGACGGCCCGCCTACTACTCCTACATCATCGTTCCCCGGAATAGCCCGGCCAAGAGCCTGCGCGATCTGCGGGGCAAGTCGTTCGCTTTCGCCGATCCGGACTCCAACACCGGCAAACTCGTCCCCACCTACATGCTGGCCAAGATGGGCGAGACGCCGGATTCGTTCTTCGACAAGTACATCTTCACCTACAGCCACGACAACTCGATCAAGGCAGTGGCCCGCCATATCTGCGACGGAGCGGCGGTCGACAGCCTTATCTGGGAGTACGCCGACCGGACCAATCCGGAGTTCACGTCCAAGACCCGCGTCATATTGAAGTCACGGCCGTTCGGCATACCCCCGGTCGTGGTCCCTCCGGGCCTGGACTCCTCCACCAAGAACCGGCTCAGGGCGGTCTTCCTCGGCCTCCACCGGGATACGAGAGGACGCCGTATCTTGGAGCACATGATGATCGACAAGTTCGTGCGGATCGACGACCACGCCTACGATTCGATCCGACAGATGAACGCCTGGGTCGCCAGGCAGAAGAAGGCGGACCGGTAGATGAGGATATGGACCAAAGTGCTCCTGGCGGCCGGCGCCGTCATCGCGATATTCACGTCTATCGGGGCGTACCTCGTCCACAGCGCCTTCGACGACTACATGGTGCATGAGACGCGAAAGAGGCAACTCTCGGTAACGCGGTCCCTTGCCACCACCGTAGCCAACTCCATCGTGTCCGACGACCGGCTGGACATACGCAACTCGCTTGACGATCTGCTGGAAACGGAGCCGGACGTGGTATACGCATTCGTGACCGGGCTTGACGGACTCCCGCTCGCCCACACGTTCACCGGCGGCTTTCCTCCAGGCTTGGACCGCGCCAACCGCCTCAAGGCCGGGAGTGCCTCAAACGTGAGGCTACTCGATGCGGGAGCCCAACTGGTCCAGGACTTCGCCTACCGGCCGTTCAAGGACGTGCCCGCGGAGGTACACGTCGGCTTCGACACAAGGGCGCAGGACAGCCTGCTGACATCTTCCCGTCGAAACGCCATCATGATCGGCCTCGCGTTCTTCTTGGTCACGACCGGGCTCGTCTACGCGCTTGACAGTAGGATCACCCGTCCGCTAGAGCGAATGTCCGCCGCCGTCTCCGAAACGCACGCCGGGCGCCTAGGCGGTCCGCTTGAGGTGACCTCCAATGACGAGGTGGGGCGCCTCTCAGAGGCCTTCAACGACATGCAGCGGCGCCTGCACGAACAGTTCTCGGAGATCGAAGCCGCCCGGAAGGCCAGCCGCAACTTGGCCCAGAAGGTGCTGTCGGCCCAAGAGCAGGAACGGTCACGGGTAGCCGCCGAAGTCCACGACTCGCTTCTTCAGCACATGGTAGCCCTGAACTACCACATAGAGGGGTTGGACCTCGAGAGCCCGCAAGTCGACGACGGCACTGCCGAGCAGTTGAAGCGCTTCGCGAGACTGCTCAAGTCCACCATCAGCGCGGGCCGCGAGCTCGTTGAAAGCCTCCGGCCGCCCTTGCTGGAAGTCATGGGCCTTGGTGCAGCCGTGCGGGACCTCCTGACGGGGTCTTGTGACCGCGCGGGTGTGAAGTGCGAGTTCCACTCCGACAAGCTCCCGACCATGGATCCCGCCCTGGAGATCGCCGCGTATCGCGTGGTCCAAGAAGCCGTCAACAACGCGCTCCGGCACGCCGAGCCCCGACTGGTTCAGGTGGGGCTCCGGCTGGACGACGGCTCGTTGACCGCCACCGTCTGCGACGACGGCCGGGGCTTCGACCTCGAGGACAGGGCGCGGGCAGCTGCCTCGTCCAGCCATCTCGGCCTTGAGTCCATGAGAGAGCGCGCCGAGACCCTGGGTGGCAATCTCACTGTCGCCACCAGCCGGGAACATGGTACCGTAGTCACGGTGGCTTTCCCGCTCTTTCCCGCCCCGCGAGGTGTAGCGGAAAGCGAAGCGGCCAAAGCGACACACCGGAAGGGGGAAGCGCTACGTGGATGAGAAGACAAGGGTCCTGGTGGTGGACGATCAGGAAGTGGTCCGCGACGCCATCAGGGTGGCCCTCGGCCAACACGAGGATATCGAGATAGCCGGCGAGGCCTCCGATGGAGGCGATCTCGTGAACAGAGTGGAGGAGCTGCATCCGGACGTCGTGCTCCTTGATCTCAGGATGCCTGATGTCGACGGCATCACCGCCTTGGCCGCTCTACACGAGAGCCACCCGGAGACCAAGGTAGTCACCCTCACCATCTTGAGCGAACGCGAATGCGTTCGGGAATCGTTCAACCTGGGCGCGGTCGGCTACGCCGTGAAGGGCGAAGGAGAGGGGCGCCTCGCCGACATCGTGAGGCAGGTATCTGGGGGCGCTATCTACGTTCACCCGCTCGTGCACCGGCCTCTGCTCCAGCAGCTGAGGAATGCCGGCACAGACCGGTTGACAAGCGGCGAGAAGGAGCTGCTGGATCTCTTGGCGGAAGGCCTGCCGGATGACGCGATAGCCGGTAGGCTCGAGGTGGACACGGTCCAGGCTGAGCGGCAGATCGCGGAGCTTCTAGACAAGCTGGACTTCGTGGAGCCGGTGCAACAGCTGGCCGCGCGGCTCCGGTCAGAGCTTCTCGCCGGCTAAGAAAGAAAGTCGTCGATGGCCCGCGCCGCCAGGGGAACCGCGCGCCGAAGACGCTACCCCAGGAAGTCGTCGATGGCCCGGGCCGCCCGCCGCGCCGCGCCCATGGCCGAGATCACCGTCGCCGACCCCGTCACGATATCGCCGCCCGCCCAAACACCGCGGCGCGACGTCGCGCCGGTCTCGCGGTCGGCGGCGATGTAGCCGCGCTGGTTCAGGTCGAGCCCCGGCGTGGTCGACGGGATGATCGGATTCACAGAAGTTCCGATCGCCATCACCACCATATCGACATCGATCTCGAAATCGGAGTCCGGCACCACCTCCGGCCGGCACCGCCCGCTCGCGTCCGGCTCGCCCAGGCACATCCGCACGCACCGCATGCCGGCCACCGACCCGTTCTGCCCCAGGATCTCGACCGGGTTGGTGAGCCACCGGAAGTCTATCCCCTCCTCGTGGGCGTGCTCGACCTCCTCGAGGCGCGCCGGCATCTCCTTCTCCGAGCGCCGGTAGACCAGGTAGACCTTGCGCGCGCCCAGGCGCAGGGCGGTCCGCGCGGAATCCATCGCCACGTTCCCGCCGCCGACCACCGCCACGCGCTTGCCGTGCCGCACGGGCGTGTCGTACTCGGGGAACAGGTAGGCCTTCATCAGGTTGTTGCGCGTCAGGAACTCGTTGGCCGAGTAGACCCCGTTTAAGTTCTCACCGGGGA